>NZ_JBBNLU010000001.1:0-267567 GCF_040092335.1 Collinsella sp. CLA-ER-H8
GGGAAGGAGGAGGGCGCCTAGGCGCCGAAAGCGGCACATCCGCGTTGGCGAATCCGGCGTATCCGCGTTGGCGCGATTGGCGAAAATGCGTTGGTGGAAATGGTGAAAATTATATTGACGCTAACACCTGCTCGCCACCTTCACCCGCCTCGGCGGCGTCCCGGAGGAGTGCATCACGGACAACATGTCGTGCCTGGTGACCGTCTCTGGCCGCAGGAGGACCAGGCAGGAGAGGGCGTGGCGGTTCGCGCGGGAGGCCGGCTTCGAGCTCAGGCTCTGCGCGCCGCGCTCGCCGCAGACCAAGGGCAAGGACGAGTCGGCCAACCGCTTCCTGAACCGCCTGCTCGCCTACGGCGGCGAGTTCACCGGGTGGGGCGGCCTCGCCGAGGCGGTGGCCCGGGTCGAGGCCCAGGCAAACTCGGAGCCGAACCGCACCACCGGCCTGCCGCCCGACGCGCTGTTCATGCGGGAGAAGGAGAGCCTGCGGCCCATCGGGAACCTCCGTCTCCTCGAGTCGATGGTGGGCGACGTGAGCGTCCAGACCGTCCCGCCGACCATGCTCGTCAGGGCCGCCGGCAGGGAGTGGTCCGTGCCCAGGCGCTGCATCGGCCGGCGCGTGAGCGTCGTGGCGATGCCCGGCGGCCAGGTCGTGGTGAGGATGGCCGGCGAGGAGGTCGCCGTCCACGACGCCGCGTCCGGGCCGTCGAGGCCCATCAACTACGACCCCGACCACTATGGGCAGGCCCTCGAGGGGAAGCGGGGCCTGGCCGACGCTGACATCGCCGAGGCCGCGCGCGCCAACCTCGCGCTGCTCGACTCGCTCGGAGGGGCGTGATGGGCGCCGTCGCGGAGGGCAGCCCCTCGATCAGGGCGCAGGCGAACCTCTCCGCGCTCGGGCTGCACGAGATGGCGGCGTCCCTGCCCGACTACGTGAGGATGGTCGCCGCGGGCGAGCGGGGCTTCGCCTCCGCCCTCGAGGAGATGACGCGCGTCGAGGTCGCCGCGCGGGAGGTCAGGATCACCAACCAGCGCATACGGTCGTCGGGGTTCCCCTACGTCAAGGGGCTGGCGGACTTCGACTGGGACTTCCAGCCGTCGGTCCCGCGCGCCGAGATCGAGGAGCTCGCGACCCTGAGGTTCGTCGAGCGGGCCGAGAACGTCCTGCTCGTGGGGAGCCCCGGCGTGGGCAAGACGCACCTCGCCGTCGCGCTGGGCATCGAGGCCGTCAGGGCAGGGCGCGAGGTCAGGTTCGTGGACTGCGCCCGGCTCGTCGAGGACCTGGAGGACGCCTCGTCGCGCGGCATCCTCAAGAAGAGGCTCAAGTACTACGCCCACTCGAGGCTGCTGATCATCGACGAGCTCGGCTACCTCGACGTCGGCAGCGCGGGCGCGGACCTGCTGTTCCAGCTGATATCGACGCGCTACGAGCAGCGCTCGACGATCATCACCACCAACGTGGGGATCAGCGGCTGGGGCAGGGTGTTCGGGGACGACGTGGCGGCGAGCGCGATCGCGGACAGGGTGTGCCACCACTGCCACCTGGTCAAGATAACCGGCAGGTCCTACAGGCTGAAGGACCTGCCGAGGGACGGCCCCGTCAAGCCGTGACCGGAATCGGTGAAAAAGCGTTAGCGCAACCGGTGAAACCGCCTTTGCGCGAACGGTGCGCCTGTTTAGCGAAACTGGTGAAAAATAGATTGACGCTAACACTCGAGTACGGGCTGCTCGGGTGGTACGGCGTCTCCTCGGTGAACTTCGCCGGGTCGTCGAGCGCCAGGTCGCCGTAGACCTCGTCGGTGGAGACATGGTGGTAGCGGACGCCGTATTTGCGGACGGCCTCCAGCAGGCGGAAGGTGCCCTCCACGTTGGTGCGTAGGAACGGCTCGGGGTCGGCGATGGAGTTGTCGTTGTGGCTCTCGGCGGCGTAGTGCACGATCGCGTCGTGGCCCGGGACGATCCTGTCGAGCAGCCCCGCGTCGCAGATGTCGCCCACGACGAGCTCCACGCGGCCCGCGGGCAGCCCCGCGATGTTCTCGGGGTTGCCGGCGTAGGTCAGCTTGTCCAGGACGGTGACGTGGACGTCCGGGTGGTTGTTCACGACGTAGTGCACGAAGTTGCTGCCGATGAAGCCGCAGCCGCCCGTGACGATGATGTTCTTGGGTTCGAAAATCTCAGACATGAGGGGTATCTCCTAGTACTCGCGCGGGCTGTTGACGATCTCGCCGGCGGCGACCTTCTTCAGGTGCCGGCCGTAGACCGACTTGCCGTAGGCCTTGGCGGCCTCCTCCAGCTCGGCGGTCGTGATCCAGCCGTTCTCCCAGGCGATCTCCTCGGGGACCGAGACCGGCAGGTCCTGGGAGTGCTCCACGGCGCGGACGAACTCCGCGGCCTCGTGCAGGCTCTCCATGGTGCCGGTGTCCAGCCACGCGTAGCCGCGGCCGAGGGTGACCACGGACAGCGTCCCCTCCTCCAGGTACATCTGGTTGAGCGTGGTGATCTCCAGCTCGCCGCGGGCCGAGGGCCTCACCTCATGCGCCTTGGCGGCCACGTCGCCCGGGTAGAAGTACAGGCCGGTGACGGCGTAGGAGCTCTTGGGGCGCTCGGGCTTCTCCTCGATGGAGACGGCCCTGCCCTCGCCGTCGAACTCCACGACGCCGAAGCGCTCGGGGTCGTCCACGTGGTAGCCGAAGACCGTGGCGCGGCCCGACTGCGCGTTCTCGACGGCCTTCTTCAGGTGGCGGCTGAGGCCGTTGCCGTAGAAGATGTTGTCGCCGAGCACCAGCGCGCAAGGCTCGCCGGCGATGAACTCCTCGCCGATGGTGAATGCCTGCGCCAGGCCGTCGGGGCTCGGCTGCTCGGCGTAGGACAGGTTGACGCCGTAGCGCGAGCCGTCCCCGAGCAGGCGCTCGAAGTTGGGCAGGTCGGTAGGCGTGGAGATGACCAGGATGTCCCGGATGCCCGCCAGCATGAGGGTGGACAGCGGGTAGTAGATCATGGGCTTGTCGTAGACCGGCAGCAGCTGCTTGGAGGTCACGAGCGTGAGCGGGTACAGGCGGGTGCCGGACCCGCCGGCGAGGATGATGCCTTTCATATCCTAATCCAATCTAATTGAATGACATTTACTAATGCTTAAGCCTGCTCAAACGCGAGGCGACGTTTTTCAATTCAGAATGATTAAGTAAAAGATAGCCAATATAAACTATCGAATACAGGAGTGCCGCCACTCCACCGGGCATGAGCTCGGTAAATAAGACGAAGGCAACTGTAAGCAAAATCTCCTGGAACGGCCTGGACGAACCCGCAGCACTTAACCTTTCATTTAAATATAGTTCGGACCACAGCGACCTTCCGATAATGCAGATTACAGCGCCACACAGGACAGCATCGAGTGAATCGAGAGCGAGAACACCGAATACCGAAAAGACGGTGCTGCAAATAACGGCAACGATATTCAACTTCAGGAGCAGCTGTTCTTTACGAAGAACCTTGAAATAGGTAGTACAACAAAGGCTCATCTTTGTATTAAAGACGCATATCGGGAGTAAGAGCGCAAAATATCTAAAGCTTTCGGAATATTGAGGAAGCCATGCCCCCAAAAACCAAACCATAGGGAAATAGAGTAAGTAGATCGCAGGGAAGATAAGCTCGATAGAATTTCTTATGCCAATGTAAAAACGAACCCTCTCATCATCAGAGCCTGTCCTAAGGGCAGGAAATAAGACCATGCTCGCCTGCGAGACGAAAGTGATGAAGAAATTCACCAGAGAAAGGGAGAACGAAATTTTTGCAAAGGCGACAATACCCCAAAAATGATCGATAAGAAACCTGGATACGCCGAGGATCAGTGTGTCGGCGATATTCGCAATCATCAGCTTTACGCCAACGACGATGCTGCGGGTACCATCCTTAAGTGCATTGCCAAAAGACATCGATTTAACGCGCAGGATATCTTTGCCCATCCAGGAACAATATATGAGCGCGATAATCTTCGAGACGAGATACGCATAGACATAGGGGTGGTAATCCGAAACCTTAAATCCAATTAGAACAAGGAGAGGGACCAGGAACACCAGCCTGTCTAGCATTGTGGAGAACGAAAAGAGCTTAGTTTCATTCATGGCCTGAAAGACAAAGCCCAAATAACTTGTCAGGTTATAGACGACGGTGTAAAGCGCAAATGACGCGACAACAAAAAATCGATTTGCATCATCGACAAGAGGCAGAGAAGCCAAAGTGATGCCGAGGCAAATCACTGCTTGAAAACAAGCACCGAAGATATATTGAGATTTGATCGAGCTCTTATCGATTTCCTCACGAGAGAGACCGCCGTTGATCAGGTAGACACCATCGTTCAGGCCAAGGTGGAAAAAGCCAGAATAGGTCGTATAGAACATGAACAGCTGCCAATAACCATAATCGGCAACACCGACGATTTTCGGCACGAGCAGCGACATGACGACACTGACCGATAGAGAAATAAACTGTGCAGCAAACGCAATCATAGTGTTGCGTGCAATAGACGAATAATTCATTTGACCTCGTTTGATTAAACTATCAACCTTGATTTATTCAGAAATCAAAATAGGCCCTGACTCATACAAATTTGAATGCCGAGCACTCGCTCTGCCCAGGGCGAGTCCACAGGTAGCGAACAAGATCACCGTTGGCACCCACCAACCAAGCTCGCAGTAAAACATGAACTCCGCACAGCATATACAGGAAACGGAAAAAAGCACTTGATCAAGTTCACAATCTGACTTGAACGAACTGATGCCAGCGGAAATCAGCAAGGATGCAAAACTACAAATTCCAAGAAAACCATATTCATACAGCATTGCAAGGAAACCGTTGTCTACCGTTGAAAAACCACTGATTTCAACTGTGGTGTCCAACATGGTTATGCGACTACTGCCATAACCATTTCCAGTAAGCCAAAACAGCGGTCTGCTTAGGAAGCTATGAATAATGTAGGAAATCGCTCCAGAGCGCTGGCTATATGACACATCAGTTTCAAGTTCACCAAATCGTGAACCAACAAAGTTAAACAGACCAGACTTGTAAAGCATGAAAACGAGCAGCAATACAGCTGGGGTTAAAAGGGCAATTAAATTCCATTTAGAATACTCAGGATTCTTTAGGCGAAAAACCAGGTACACCAATGCTGAAGCCGTGAGAATGATCCAAGCGCTACGGCTCTTTGTCAGAAGCAGAGCGACCAAAAGAACCACAGAGTATAAGAGACGTTTCATTTTGCTTGTCTCCAATTTAAAGTTGATTACCACCGCAATAACTATCATTTGACCAAATACGATTGCATGTCCGAAAAAACTACGCAGTCGATACAGAGATGGATTATCAATCGTTATAGTTTGCAGAAAAGAAAAAGAACCATTTGTAACTAATCGTTGACCTAAAACAATTTCAAGGACAAAGCTAAATAGGCAGGCGAACACGGTTATATTGCGAAGCATGAGCAATGCAGCCCCAACCCAGCCATCGTTCTTTTCTTTACCGTAAATAAAACCAAGAAGAATACAGAAGAAGTACGAGCAGACCGTAAGGAGGGATTCATCCATGCTTCGGGACGCAAACGCAATGGCAGAAAAGAAAATTATCGCGCCCGACACGGCAACAGGAATGGCGTTATCTAAAAGAACTTTATAAAGACGCCCAGAAAGAACTTCTTTGAAAACGAGCAATCCTAGAACTATAAAAAATAACCCTTTAACAGGAGAAATAACGCTTAGGATTGCGGCGAAAATCAAAATAGTGAATTCGTTAGTTAAGAGCTCAAGCATTCTAAACGCCTACTTACTGTCACCGGAACTGATTAAGGCCTTTAAATCACCAAGCAGGGAACAATTTGACAGTTCATACTCACGATATTTTAAAATGATGCCTAGATCGCTAATTTTTAGACCGCCTTCAAGCAAGTGCATACGGGCATCCAAAATAGAACGGTAATGTTCTATATGTGTAGAAGAACCACGATAATCACCAGGATTGCTACTGCAGTATTCTTCTAAAGCATTAGAAAACCTCAGACACATCTCTATCTCACCAATACGAGATCTCTTATCAAGGTAACGCATCTCGGTTGCATTAGAGTCATGTCTACGGAATCGAATCAAGGGCCGATTCAAGAGCCTGAGGGTTCCCTTCAACAAAGAGAATCGCCACAGCATTCCGTCATGCGCAAAATCATCCTGCCAATATGGCAAGATTTCTCTAATAAAGTTCGATTTAACAGCATATGAGCATCCAGGTCGACGTACTGCCATAAACTTTTCGTCAAAAGACGGAGCATCCAAATCATCAACAGATTTGGCATTATCAACTGCACCATATACTCTTACTTTTTTACCGCCATCTTCATAAAACGGCTCGACGGCACAGCATAGGACGTCAATCGAAGGATCCTTCTGGAGAATCGAGGACATCACAGCGATTTTATCCGAATCCCAGATATCGTCCTGATCACACGGAAATACGATACAGTCGTTTTTAGACGCAAGGTCGAGAAGTGCCTTGAAACTTTTGCGCCAGCCGAAATTCGAACAGTTTCTGCTGAGGGTCCAATTACTGAGACTGTATTTCTCGATGTATCTGCAAATAAGATCGAACGAGCCATCCGTCGAGCAATCATCCGCGATTAGTACTCGGTCCGGAGACACTGTCTGGAGTCTTAAGCTATCTAGCTGCTCAGTAAGATATCGCGTGCCGTTGTAAACTGACATCACAACCGTAACCATTAAAAACCTTCATCCAATTAAAGCTCAACCATTAGTTGATCGTAAATACCAATAAGACGTTCTACATACGCGGTCTTTTCGAGGCAGCTGAAGTCCGCCTTCTCAACTGCCTCCCTGTAACGCGAGTAAACATCAGAATCGAGCATATTGACCATTGCGTCAGATAGCGACTCCACACTACCTGCGCTGAAGATCTCGCCGAGACCTTTTGACATAACAAAGGAGGCCGCATCGCCGACATCCGAAACAATACACGGCAGGCCGGCGGCAATCATTGCTTCATAAGCGACGAGCCCGAACGTCTCTCGACAAACAGAAGGCATGACGATAGCGCGAGATTGCCTCATGACGGAAAGAACTTCATCATGAGGCAAGGAACCCATGAATCTGATATCTGGATAGCTATCCGACAACCTCTTCAATTCGGTACCGTCGCCAATGACGATCGCATTCACGCCCGCCCGACAGACCGCTTCGCAAAACAAGTCACAGCCTTTCTCTGGACTTAAACGGCCGACAAATAGGTATGCCGAAGAATCTCCTTCGGAATCATCTTGAGACTTAGCCGCATCAACATAGTTTAAGCAGTCATACCGTTCAGAATTCCACGCTAGATGAGGTTCGATCAACCGACGGCTGGAGTCGGAGACAAAGGCGACCGCCGGGCGAAGCGAGCCTAAAACATGGTTCTGCACGGAAAAACGAACGGACCGGTACAATTTTTGGGCATACGAGCGCTTGTCACAGTTGTGCAGCAGGCACTTCGGAGAACCGGGGGCGATTCCGCAGTTACAATGATTCACATAGTCGTAGAGCCCGCCGTTAGAGCAAACAAGGAAGTACTCATGGGCGGTAATGAGACATTTGAAGCCCCGTCGCCCTATTGCCCTGAATATAGAGGGAGAAAGGGAGTGCGTCCAAGAATGCACATGAACGACCGCCGTTTCTGGGTCAAGCTGCTTGAGCAAATCATCCAGCGCCGTTTCCGATCGTCGGTTCCAGATGCCCTGGACAGCACCAGAGACGCCACCGTTCAAAACATCGCCCTGCCCGCAATTAACGCATATGACTCCCGATTCGACCAAAGCCGGATCGGGATCTCCCAGCGCTGAGAAGAAATAGCTGTTAAGCCCCATCTTTGCCAATGCCGAAGCTGTCTCAATTGCGATTTTTGAAGCTCCGCCCCCGATATGGGGACGGTCGCAAATCGTAATCGCTGTGGTAAGGCTACTCATGTGCGTTCCCAGGTTTAATGGATCGGACCAAACGTTTTACGCTCAACCGCATCGAAGGCGGAAGCATTTTTTTCACACGGTCGAAAAGGGTCACTTTGGGAACCAAGACGGAATCAAAGATCCCCGACCCCAGTGCCTCGTACTGAGCGATGACCGCATCGCGCCTCTCTTCAAGGCCTGAGCGCTTATTAGGGTCTTCATGCAGGAGCACGTCATTCGCTGCAACGTCGTTGTTAGAATAGGCAGCGCAATCGCCTATCTCATCAATCAGCTTGGCACCGCGCTCGGTCTTCACGATAACGGCTGAGATGCCCTTCTCAGGATGTGCGCAGTCTTTGGCGGAATCAGAACGCCAGGAATCACCGAGAATAAGGTCAGCGGGGCTTTCGCACCCTCTGAAGGGACAACTATAGCAAGACGATCTGCTGATCATGCCTTTGATATAGGACCCATAAAACGGGTCGAATGCGGCGGGCCTCTTTATAATCCTGCCGTCGGACAACTCAATCTTTATGTTATGGCCCCAACCGAATTTCGATTTATCTCTAAAAGTCAGTGCGGTGACATCGGACTTCTCACGAAGCTCGAGCCAGTCAACATAGGAACGGAACATGGAAGAGCTTGGTACACCGTGGCAAACAACGCTGACGGTTGTCAGCCCATCCATCGGTTTATCCAAATAGAGACGCAGTGCCGAAACCTGGCAAGGAGTACCGCTAAACAGTACATGCTTGCCGGATTTGAGATCGCTGAGCACTTCGGGATACGATTCGCTAGCATCGCTCTGGACATATTTGGACTTTTGCAGGAGCGCGATATCGGCAAGCTCGGATATACCGATATGCCTGACGTGATCGACGCCATCCCAGGCGGCGCCGTAAACGCGCCCGCCGTCCGAAAGTATCCGTTTCGCAAGAAGGGAGAAGACACCGCCGGACGAACTTTGCGCGAGCTCGCCCGGGTCATCGCTCTGCAAGACAGCGGCGCGAATGGTCTCCGAGTCCGCGTCGACTTGGTTTTCCGCCGGACAGGTACGCAGGCAAAGACCGCAGGAGGTGCATCTCGCTGCGTCCACCACGGGGTATTCGAAACCATCGGGCGAGGTACGCATAGTAATAGCGGAAAAAGGGCATTTGGCCGCGCAAGCTCCGCAACCAAAGCAGGCCCGGTGAGAAACTGTGTCGATGTTCTTGCTCAAGCTAACTTCCCCCTATTGCTCAAGAGCATCCAAGAGCCATTTTTTCGAAAACGTGATGAGCGACTCCACGTTGGACAGTCGCTTCTCATAGCCCTCGATTTCCGTAGCGTTCATGTGGCTGTCATAGCCATCTAGCAGACGATCCTCGGTATTCGAGAGCCTCGAGAGGCTCTCAACTCGAGAGTTTTGAGAGCGTTTGTCGGTCTCCTCAAATCTCTTGAAGCAGTAATAGTCTTTGCGGAAAATTTGAGAAAACAGCGTACCGTGCAGCGAATCGGTTAACACGAACCGCGCGCTCGCCAGATACGCGAGCCATTCATCGGGACCAAGCCCGTAACGCGGATTGAGCTGCTCGTCGACAGCATTTTTACCTGAACCGACAAGCGTCACGACCTCGCAGCCGAGCTCTTTTGAAATCGAATCGACAGCTTTCCTGTAAAACGGCCTATTCCCAAGGAAATAGCAGACGATTTTTCCGGGCTCAGGACATTTACCGTTGATGAGCGGGGCCCAGTCCTCTTTCGACAGGAGCAGGACAGGGTCCACAACTTGTGAAGGGCGAACGAGACCGAGGGATTCGACGAAATCCGCACCTGCATCTTCACGAACAGACACGGAGCTGAACGTTTTAATCAGATCGGTAATGATCTTTTTCTTCCTCTGTGTGGTACTAGTGACACCGAAGCTGGGCGCATACGCGATTCGCTTATCACTGTCGCCCAAAAAGGAGAGATAGAAATTCCTGTTCAAAAGATAAGGCGACCAAATCTGATCCGATCCACAGACATACGCATCGTATTTACCCCGCAAACCGACCAGCCCGTCTGTATCGGTAATCCTGTCAGTGGTCTCGATATTCTGACTCAAAAAGCGACTGAAAACGTCAGCCGTCGAGGAGCCGAAGTCGTCGTGCTCCTTCTTACGATTGAGCAGCTCGTGTGCCTTACCGGCAAACAAATCAAAGGAGTTCCGGTTGATAGCCCAGTTCAAAAGCTTTTCTTTGACGCTGGGAAGATAGTCAGCGTCAACAACGTCATGCCCTTCGAACTTCAAAAAGCGCTGCAGGGCATAAGCCTGAAGCAGCGTGCCGAAATTTTGATTATGCAGCCACGTTAAAATACAAATTTTCATTAATTCACCGTCTTTGATAGCTTCAGGTAGTACTTTTCAAGCTTGGGCGCTGCTTTAAAGATGTCATAAGATTCAAACGCCCGAGATGTATGAGGGTCGGAGCGATCAACAACATCCCTGTGAGCGGCAAGAATCGCGTCGGACCAGCCCTTGACGCCCGTGCTCAACGGAACAAAGCTGCACCGACTAGATAACGCAACCTCGTTGGGGACCCTCTCAGAGCAGATGCACGGGAGGCCGGAAGCCTGAGCCTCAATCGCGACCATTCCGAGACCCTCGTACAGACTGGGGAGTACGAATAAATCAAGCGCCTGATAGATGTCCTGTACATCAGACATTTGGCCGAGAAAATGCACCGCCGAGGCAATGCCCAGTGAGCACGCTTTTTCCTCCGCCTGCGGTCGCAGCTTTCCATCGCCACAAATAACAAGAATGGAGTCGGGATTCTGAGCATGCACCGCCTTGAAAACATCAAGCAAAAACAACTGATTCTTCTGGGAGATGAACCTACCGATATTTCCCAATACCAGCGTATCGTCCTTCGCTCCAAGCTCAGTACGTCGCTCATCCCTAATCGATCTATTGAAAGAAAAGACGTTCAGATCGATAGCATTATTAAAAACAGTAAAACGGGATGAGCCGAATAGCCATTTTCCAGCATGCTCGGTGCAGGCGGCCAAATTAGTCGGATACCTTGTTGAGAAAAGCTTCAAAAAGCCTTTGACAACGTTTTTAGCAAACTCGCCCTTACCGCTCGTAGAGTGGCTGTGGGCTATACGCACAGGTACGCCCGCCTTCTTTGCAGCACGAAGCGGAAAGACAGAAAGCGCGTTGATGTGACTGTGCACAATATTCCAGCCCTCTTGTTTATAGAGGCGCTGAAGCTCTCGCTGGTATTTGACAACATGTTGGTAGGGCGGAATCTCGAAAACCCTGCCGCCGAGCGATTCAATCTCGTCACGGGGAACAAGCGTCGAATCGGAATCGACAAGAAAGTCAAACTGTACTTTGCTGTGATCAATATGGCGGTAGTAATTCATGACGACAGCCTCAACACCGCCGCCAACCATCTTGCCAACAACCTGAGCCACCCTAACCGGTTCAGTCATTTAGCAAGCACCTCCACCGGTAAAGACCTCAACGACCGTGAGGAGAACAATCTTCAAGTCCGTGATGAGGCCGCGCTTGGCGATGTACTCCAAATCACGGCGGACCATCCCGTCGAAGTCGGTGTCGTTGCGATCGGTCACCTGCCACCAGCCGGTGATGCCAGGCTTCACTGCCAGGCGCTGCAGGTCGTACTCGGTGTACTCCGCCACCTCGTTCGGTAGCGGCGGCCTTGGCCCCACGACGGACATCTGGCCCAGGAACACATTCAGGAACTGCGGGAACTCATCGATGGAGTGCTTGCGGATGAACCTGCCGATCCTGGTGACGCGCGGGTCCTCCTTCATCTTGAACATGGCGCCGGCGATCTCGTTCTGTTCCTTGAGCTCCACCAGGCGCTCGTCGGCGTCCTTGTACATGCTTCGGAACTTCCACATGCGGAAAGTGGACAGGCTGCCGTCGGGGCGGGTCTGACCAACGCGGATCTGACTGTAGAAGGGGTTGCCCTCGCTCTCCAGACGAATAGCTGCGGCGAGCACAAGGCTGGGTACGGCGATGACGGCCAGCACGCAACCGCTGAACACGATGTCGAAGGCGCGCTTCACGGCCCTATAGGCCAGGCGCGAGCGATCCCAGTCCATGATGGATTGCATGGCCCTGTAGCGACCGGCGCCCACACGCCGGTCCATTGCCTGAGCAATCAGCGTCGCCCCCACGGGCGCATTACTCTCTGTTACTTCTTTAGCAGCCACAGTCAAACTTCCGCCCCCGTTCCCCGAGGATCCCTCAATCGATGAATTCAAAAAAACCAACGAACAGCTGGTGCAACGTCTCCCTTACGTTTTGCTGGGAACGTCCAGCGCAAGCAGCTCCCTAAAAGTGGAGTCACCCTCGCCCACGTCTACCAGGCACCAGCGTTTATGACGGTCGATCTTTTTAACGCGGGCCTCTTGCCCCACCAAAGGACCCTGCTCTATGTGCAACACGCCGTCTTCTATGCGCGCAACGCTGTTGCGCACCACGTCTTCGTCGTCCAGCACGCTGCGGTACCAGTCCTGTGCATCGTCCGGCATGGGCATGTACGCCCGCTCCCTACTGCCGGCGATGCGACAGCCAAAGCTCAACTGGGCCAAAGCCCTATCGAGCGAAGCGGCATCGTCCGTGGCGACGAAGAAATATTCCTTGTACATGGGTTTGGTTTGGAGCGACCATGCGCCGTCCCGCTTAAACCAGAACTCCTTTTGCATTACAAAAGCGTCCTGCATCAGCTCGTGCGGGATAATGCGGCGGACATTTTCGCAGGTCTCGCGCTCTTTTCCATTGGGGGTGTGGACCAGATACCAGTGAACACGGCCGTGCTGGCTGTTGGTGGTGGCGCCATTAAATGCGCCCGGCAGCTGCTCTTGGCGCCGTGCCGTCTGTTCCATGTTCTCGCCCCCTCTTTTGGCTTTGCGATACACGCAAATGCAGGGGCGTTTAGAACAGGCTTCTCGCTCACAGCTAGGCACATTCGCAAAAGTACAGGTTTTTGTATCTTTCGATAGACGACATTATACGAGCAATTAATCAGCGTTTGCCCAGATTACGCAAAATGTACTGCTAGTAGGTATATCTCCATAGCCCCTATAAAAACCTGTACCTTTTTGTGCAACAAAAAAAGCCGCTCAACCAGCGGCTTTTCTTAATTCGGCATGAAAAAGGCGACCGCCCTATGTGGACGGTCGCCTTTGTAAATTGTTGTGAAGCTTTCCTTAGGCGCGAGTCTTAATCTCCTCGGTCACCTTGGCAACAAACTCGTCAACGCTCATCTGAACGGTCTCATTGGAGCGATCGCGGACGGAGATGTTGCCGGCCTCGACCTCCTTCTCGCCAAGGATAAGCATGTAGGGCACGCGGTCGATGCTGCGGGCCTCGCGGATCTTGTAGCCGATCTTCTCGTCGCGGTCGTCGCAGACCACGCGGATGCCGGCCTCCTCCAGCTTGGCGCACACCTCGTGGGCGTAGTCGCGGCTCTTCTCAGAGACGGGAAGCGCCTTGACCTGCACGGGGGCCAGCCAGGTGGGGAACTTGCCCGCAAAGTGCTCAATCAGAATACCGATGAAGCGCTCGATGGAGCCAAAGCACACGCGGTGCAGCATGATGGGGCGCTTCTTGGTGCCGTCGGCGTCCACGTACTCCAGGTCAAAGTTGAGCGGCATCTGGAAGTCGAGCTGGACGGTGCCGCACTGCCAGGTACGACCGAGCGAGTCCTCCAGGTGGAAGTCGATCTTGGGGCCGTAGAAGGCACCGTCGCCCTCGTTGACCTCGTAGTCCATGCCCAGCTTCTCCAGAGCGGTGCGCAGGCCCTCCTCGGCGCGAGCCCAGTCCTCGTCCGAACCCATGGAGTCCTCGGGGCGGGTGGAAAGCTCAACGTGGTACTTAAAGCCAAACTTCTGGTACACGGAGTCGATGAGGTTGACCACACCCACGATCTCGTCGGTCAGCTGGTCGGGACGCACAAACAGGTGGGCGTCGTCCTGGTTAAAGCAGCGCACGCGGAACAGGCCGTGCAGGGCGCCGCGCAGCTCGTGGCGGTGCACCAGGCCAATCTCGCCAGCGCGAATGGGCAGCTCGCGATAGGAGTGCGGCTTGGAGGCGTACACCAGCACGCCACCCGGGCAGTTCATGGGCTTAATGCAGTACTCTTCGTCGTCGATGACGGTGGAGTACATGTTGTCCTTGTAGTGGTCCCAGTGGCCCGAGGTCTTCCACAGCTGCTTGTTCATGATGAGCGGCGTGGAGATCTCCACGTAGCCGGCCTTGTGGTGAATCTCGCGCCAGTAGTCCAGCAGCGTGTTCTTAAGGATCATGCCGTTGGGCAGGAAGAACGGGAAGCCAGGGGCCTCGTCGCGCATCATGAAGAGGTCCATCTCACGGCCGATCTTGCGGTGGTCGCGCTTCTTGGCCTCCTCCAGCATGTGCATGTGCTCGTCGAGCTCTTCCTTGGTGGCAAAGGCGACACCGTTGATGCGGGTGAGCATCTTGTTGTCCTTGTCGCCCTTCCAGTAGGCGCCCGAGACGCCGGTGAGCTTAAAGGCCTTAAGGGCCTTGGTGTAGCAGATGTGGGGGCCGACGCACATGTCGATGTAGTCGCCCTGCTGGTAGAAGGTGATGCGGGCGTCGTCGTCCAGGTCGCCGATGTGTTCGACCTTGTACTTCTCGCCGCGCTCCTCCATAAGTGCGATGGCCTCGGCGCGGGGCTTCTCGTGCACGGTGAACTTGAGGTTCTCCTTGACGATCTTCTTCATCTCGGCCTCGATCGCGGGGAAGTCGTCCTCGCTGATCTTAACGCCCTCGGGCAGGTCGACGTCGTAGTAAAAGCCGTTGTCGGTCGCGGGGCCGTAGGCGAAGTCGGCCTCGGGGTACAGGCGCTTGATGGCCTGCGCCATGATGTGCGCGGCAGAGTGGCGGATGACGTGCGTGACCTCGTCCTGGGGGAGCTCGGCCACCGAACCGTCATTGTAGAGTGCCTTCATGGGTATGTTTTCTCCTCTCGGATGCCTGATGCAAGTGCGTGCGATGCGCTCGGCGTTTTTGACTTGCATCATTATAGGCAGGTTGCCTTGGTATACAAGCGCCCGCCGCACCTTAATGGCACGGCGGGCGATTTTCTACGCATGCTTCATCGTGTGGGGGCGGGACTGCGGGGCGCGCGTGCGGCTTGCGCGTGACGCGCGGCGCCCGTGGCTTGCGGCCGGCCCGGCGATGGATGCGTTACTGAATGCGAGTTCGGCAGTAGGGGCAGACCTTCCAGTGCGCGTCGAGCGGGCGATGGCAGCTGGGGCACACGTTGCGAACCTGGGTGTCGCACACGGGGCAGACGACAAAGTCCTTCTCGATGGGAGCGCCGCACTGCGGGCAGGTGCCGTACTGGGCAAGCTGGCGCTCGCGCAGGGCCATGTCCAGCTCCTGCTCCTCGCGGTCGGCCGCGTAGGAGTGCGGACGCAGAACCAGATAGGCGATGAGGCCCACAAACGGGATGAGGGCGATGATGCCCCATGCCACGTAGGCGCTGGCGCCGCGGCGACGAGCGTCGATGAACACATAGACGACCGACAGCACGTACAGGGCGACGATAAAGCCAACAAAGGCATAGATGACGCCCATAAGCTGCGGCGACATGAGCTCGGAGATGTACTTGGACATTGAGGTGTACCTTTCGGAATATTTACAATCCGGTCAAGTTTACCACGGGGTTTGTTTATATGGGACTACGGTTGGGTACGGGGCTGGCGCGGACACAAACATCTCAATCTGTAACAGATACTCGGCAAAAACAGTCCCAGATGTTACAGATTTAGACAAACCAGTCTCTCCCCGACTTAAATCTCAATCTGTAACATCTAGAACCCAAAAACAGTTCTTACTGTCACAGATCGAGACAACCAGAATCCGTCGGAAAGATTGTCTCGACCTGTAACAGAAAGGAACCAAAAACCCTGCCAGCTGTTACAGATCGAGACATACGAGTAACCCGACGGGCTACCGTCTCGATCTGTAACACGTAGGACCGCAATTCCCCGCCTATCGTTACAAATCGAGATGAACGTGCGCCTGTGGACGCAGCATCTCAATCTGTAACAGGTAACGGCGACGACCGCGATGTTTGGTGGGAAGATCTCGCGGTCTAACGTGGCCAGCATCCGTGCTGGGCCGGCCCGCGCCTGCCGTTGGCGGGTGTTGCGGGGCTGTTCGCCGCATTGCCGCCGCGCCGAGGGCACGCAGACCGTAGGATGGTCTTATTGACAGCCTGTCAACTTGTCTTGGAGGCACCGTGGCAGAAACGTTTGATATCGCGATTGTCGGCGCGGGCATCACCGGATGCGCCATCGCGCGTCAGCTCGCGAGATTTGACCTTACCATTTGCGTGATCGAGGCGGCCAACGACATCGCGCTGGGCGCCTCGAAGGCCAACGGTGGCCTGGTGCACGCTGGCTACGATCCGGCGCCGGGCACGGTAAAGGCGCAGGTCAACGCTCGTGGTTGCGAGTTGTACGGTGCGTGGGCGCAGGAGCTGGGCTTTCTGTTCTGCCGCACCGGGTCGATGGTGCTGGGCTTTAACGACGAGGACCGCACGCATCTGGAGCAGCTGCAGTGCAACGGCCATATCAACGGCGTGCCCGAGCTGTCGATCGTCGGACCCGACCGCATCCACGAATTAGAGCCGCGCGCCAGTGCCGATGCAACGTGCGCGTTGTGGTGCCCCTCGACTGGGTTTGTCGACCCGTTTGAGGTTGCCATCGCCGCGCTGGAGAACGCCGTGGCCAACGGGGTGACGTTTATGCGCTCCGCATCGGTGGAAGCGATCGAGGTAGCTCCCGGCGCTGGCGACGGGAGCGGTGACGGGACCGCTCGCTTTACGCTGGTGACACCGACCGGTGATGTGCGTTGCCGCTATTTGATTAATGCCGCGGGCAACGGCGCCGCAAACATCTCGCATATGGCGGGCGCCGAGGAGTTCCAGATGGTCTGGCGCCAGGGCAACATCGTGGTGCTGGACAAGGAGCCACGTGCGCTCATGCCGCTCTACCCCGTTCCCACGCCGGTTTCCAAGGGCGTCATCGTTACAGGCACCGTCCACGGCAACACGGTGATCACCGCGACCGCCGCCGTGCGCGATCCGGGCGACACGCAGACCTACGCCGGCGACGTTAACGCGCTGCTGACCGGCGCGCGCAAGCTGGTGCCCGATCTGGATACGCGCCGCGTGGTGCGCGCATTTGCCGGCGGGCGTCCGGTCATTCAGGGAACGAACGACTTCTTTATTGGGCAGTCGGCCGTGGTGCCGGGACTGTTCCAGGCGGCAGGCATTCAGTCGCCGGGCGTGGCGAGCGCGCCGGCCATTGCCGAGCGCATGGAGCAGGTTATGCGCGACGCGGGTGTGGTTTTGCGCGAACGGGATGACTGGAACCCAATTCGCCGCGCGCCGGACGACTTTGACCGCGCACCACTGGCGCGCAAGGAGGAGCTGATCGAGTCCGATCCCGCGTGGGGCCAGATTGTCTGCCGCTGCGAGACGGTGCCCGAAGCCGAGATCGTGGCCGCGATCCGACGCCAGCCGGGCGCGGTTTCGGTCGAGGGCGTCAAGCGCCGCTGCCGTGCCGGTATGGGCCGGTGTCAGAGCGGCTTTTGCCAGAGCCGCGTGGTGGCGATTCTGACGCGCGAGTTGGGCTGCAACCCTAGCGAGGTATTACTGGAGGACGCCGGCTCCTGGTTGGTCGAGGGACCTTTGAAGGGGGTGCGCTAGGATGGAGGAGTTCAAATCGAGTGCGATTGATTGCGGCGTCGTAGAAGCCGTACAAACGCAAGCCTTCGACGTGGTCGTTATCGGCGGCGGGCCTGCAGGCATGGCGGCCGCGCTGGCCGCGCATAAGGCCGGCGCACGCGTGGCCATCGTGGAGCGCGAGCAGCACCTGGGCGGCATCCTCCGCCAGTGCATCCACCCCGGCTTTGGCCTGTCGCACTTTAAACAGGAACTCACCGGTCCCGAATACGCACAGCGCTTTATCGACCAGGTGCGCGCAACCGACATTACGCTGTTCCTGGACTGCATGGTGATTGGGATTGATTCGGGCGAGCCTACGGAAGACAACGCGGTCCATACCGTCACGCTCATGAATCCCTCCGGTATGCTGCAGCTCACCGGGCGCGCGGTCATCCTTGCCATGGGTTGTCGCGAGCGCACGCGCAGCGAGATCAAGATTCCCGGCAGTCGTCCCGCCGGCGTGTTTACGGCCGGCCTGGCGCAGCGATACATCAATATCGAAAACCTCAAACCCGGCTCGCGTGCCGTCATCTTGGGCTCAGGCGACATCGGGCTTATCATGGCGCGCCGCTGCACGCTCGAGGGGATTTCGGTCGAGGGCGTGTACGAGCTCATGCCGTACGCTAACGGCCTGCGCCGCAATGTGAAGAACTGCCTGAACGACTTTGGCATTCCGCTGCACCTGTCCACCACCGTCACACGCGTGATCGGGCACGACCGCGTGGAAGCCGTCGAGGTAAGCCAAGTCGACGAGCGCCTGGCGCCCATTCCGGGGACCGAGCGCATCGTTCCGTGCGACACACTGCTGCTTTCGGTGGGCTTGATTCCCGAGAACGAGCTTTCGGTTGCCGCTGGCGTAGAGCTTGACCCGCGAACGCGCGGCGCCGTGGTGGACCAGAGCCTGCAAACGGGCGTGCCGGGCATCTTTGCCTGCGGCAACGTGCTGCACGTGCACGACCTGGCCGACAACGTAACGACCGAGTCCGAGAGGGCTGGCGCAGCTGCAGCGGCGTACGCGCTGGGGACCGGCGCGGGCACCGTTCCGGACTGGGAGCTCACGGTCTCCCCTGCCGGCATCGCGGGCTACGCGCTGCCGGGACGCATTACGACTGTGACACTCACCAGACTCAACTTCCGTGTGCGCCGACCGGTCGATGCCGCCCGCGTGCGTATTCTAGCAGGCGACGAGGAACTACTTACAGGCAAGGTCCGCCCGTTTAAACCGAGCGTCATGGAGAGCCTCCCGCTGCCGCCAAAGGTGATTCAGCGCGCACTCGACCTAGGTGCTAGCGAAATTGTCCTGTCCGTCGATCCCATCGAGGAGGCGTAAGACCATGAGCATAAACGCGATCGAAACGTTGCAGTTCAACTGCACAACCTGCCCATCTGAGTGCCTCCTGACCGTAGAGGTAGAGCGTGACGAAGACGGCGCCGTGGTAGAAGTGCGCTCCGTAACCGGCAACAACTGCCCGCGCGGCGATAAGTTCGCGCATCAGGAGCTCACCTGCCCCATGCGCGTGCTCACCACCACCGTGGCCGTCTCCGGCGGCGACGAAGCCCTGCTCCCCGTGCGCACATCCGAAGCCATCCCGCTGACCCTCCACGCCCAAGCCATGGACCTCATCCGAGGCCTAATCGTCAAAGCCCCCATCCGCATGGGCGACGTCGTCCTCCCCGACCTCCTCAACACCAACATCAACCTAATCGCCAGCATGGACATCGACCCAGCCTAAGCAGCTCATTTAGAACGGGGCTTTTAGTTACGCTGCCATCCATCCCACCCCTCCTCAATTGCGGTGAAATAGTTCCTGATTTCCGCCAAAACCCCGGCATCCAGGAACTATTCCACCGCAACTATCCTTGGGATCGGTATTCAGCTTGTGCCTACTTTAGTGCCATTTCAAAACTATGCCGGATTACGGGACCGATTCGGAGACCCCCATCCATACCGGCCATTTTCAATTTTTGACAAGCCATCTATATGCGGTTTTAATTTCGCGATTTTTGCCATGGTCAAGTAATACAGGTCCAGCCCCGTAATCCGCCATACTTTTGAAACCAGCCCATTTGGGACGGGCCTCTTATGGCTACTTTTACCTATTAGCCCGCAAGTTTGACGCAGCTAAAATAGCCCCGTCCCAAATTGACTACCCTGGCATTGGGGATACCATGGTGGCAACCAAGCGAAAGGATGTTTCATGGCACATGTCGATGACCAGCGCGTGGCGCGCGTGCTCGATGCGCTCGAGGCTCAGCACCCCGGTGCGCAGTTGCTCATAAATGACCCTTGGTCGATCTACTATCTGACCGGTTTTTATGCCGATATGTTCGAGCGTTTTTGCGGCGCGCTGCTCGCACGCGGTAGCGAGCCCGTGACCCTGGTCAACGCGCTGCATCAGCTGCCCGAGTATGACAATGCGCGCGTTGCCTACCACACCGATACCGACGTCGTGGCCGACGCCATCGCTCGCGAGGTCGATCCGAACAAACCGCTCGGCATCGACACCGTCATGCGTTCCGGCTTTTTGATGCCACTCATGGAGCGCCACGCAGCCAGCGAGTTTTTCCTGGGCGACTTTGCCGTCACCGCCGCGCGCACCCACAAGGATGACGCCGAACAGGAGCTCATGCGCGCGTCCTCGGCCGCTAACGACGCCGTGATGGCCGACGCTATCAAGCTCGTTCACGAGGGCGTGACGGAACGCGAAATTGCCGACCAGATGCTCGGCCTGTATCGCAAGCACGGCTGCGAGGGCTTTAGCTTTCCGCCCATCGTGAGCTTTGGTGCTAACGCCGGCGACCCGCACCACGAGCCCGACGACACCGTGCTCAAGCGCGGCGACGTGGTGCTGTTCGACATTGGCGGGCGTCGTCGCAACTACTGCTCGGACATGACGCGCACGTTCTTTTGGGGCGATCCGGACGAGGAGACGGCGCGCATCTACGACATCGTGCGCCGCGCCAACGAGGCCGCCGAGGCACTCATCGCACCGGGTGTGCGCATGTGCGACCTGGACCGCGCCGCGCGCGATGTGATTGAAGACGCGGGCTATGGGCGGTACTTTACGCATCGCCTGGGCCACTCGATCGGTCTTCAGGACCATGAGCCGGGCGACGTCTCGCTGGTCAACGAACAGGTTATCGAGCCAGGCATGACGTTCTCCATCGAGCCGGGCATCTACCTCCCCGGCCGCACCGGCGTCCGCATCGAGGACTTGGCCCTAGTTACCGAGTCCGGCGTCGAGATTCTCAACGCATACCCCCACGATCCCGTCCGCCTAGACTAGCCTGGTCCCCAAGCCCCCAAACTAAGTTGCGGTGGAATAGTTCCTGGATGGGCTGCTAGAGCCCAAAAACAGGAACTATTTCACCGCAACTGATGAGGGGGTATGGGTTAACGGAGCAAGCCGGCCACTTCGCCGGCTAGGGTGATGGTGCCGGCTGCTACGAAGGACTCGCCGGCGGCATCGAGGGCCGCGAGGGCCTCGGACACGCTGGGGTACACGCCAGCGAGCTTATCCGCCTCCACCAGGGCAGCGAGCTCCTCTGCCGGCAGGGCGCGGTCGGAATCGGTCTGGGTCACGACCACGCGGGGGAAGGCCGGAACAAGCACGTCGACGATGCCTGCCACGTCCTTATCGGCCAGCGCGGCGCATAGCAGCGTGGGGCGATTCTCTACGCACGGATCGATCTCGTCCAGTGCGCTCACAAAGTTCTCGCAGCTCTGGGGGTTATGGCAAGCGTCGATCAGTTTGAGCGGATCGGTTCCCAGCACATCAAAGCGACCCGGCGTGGGGCAGCCCATAAGAGAAACGTCGAGCGCATCATGGTCGAGCTCGCGACCCAGATAGCCCTCGCACAGCATAATCGCGCACGCGGCATTCTGCGGCTGATACGCCGGCTTAACCATCCTCGACGTATAGATCGCGCGCGGCGTGGTGCAGCTAAACTCCACCGTATCACCAACGTGTGCCGGAACCTTTGTTGTGGCATAGTTCACCACGAGCGGCACCACACCGCATTCGCGGCAACGGGCATCCATCACGCGCTGAACGCTCGCCTCATGGGTACCCTCGCCCAAAACAACCAAACGCCCAGGCTTAATAACAGCAGCTTTCTCCCCCGCAATTGCCTCGAGCGTATCGCCAAGGACCTTCATATGGTCGAGTCCAATGCCCGTAATGGCGACGGCCACGGGATCGGTCGCACTCGTAGCATCCCATCGTCCGCCCATGCCAACCTCAAGCACGGCCACGTCCACGCAAGCCTCGGCAAACATAGTCAAGCCGGCCACGGACAAAAGATCGAAGGGCGTAATAGAACGAAGCTCCTCACCCGCCGCCTCACGACGCGCATTGAGACGACGACCCGCCTCATACGCCGCAGAGACACCATGGGCAAAGACCTCGTCTGAGACGACCTTTCCGTCAATCTCCATACGCTCGGGATAGCGCACCAGATGAGGAGAAGTAAAGAGTGCCGTCTTAAGGCCCTCACCACGAAGAATGGCAGCCGAGAATCGCGTTGTCGAGGTCTTTCCATTGGTACCGGCTATCTGGACACAATCATAGAACTCGTCAGGACGACCAAGCTCATCGAGCATCTCGACGACGGTCTCGAGCAGCGGCGTGGAATAACGCGCAATCTTGCCCGTATCGGCCGCAAGTGCAACAGCCTCATCAAAAGCAAGCTCCGGAACCTCAAACGGCACCGTATACAACCCAGAACGCTTTGCCATAGCCAAAGTCCCCTCAACATAAAAAGAGGCCCGTAAGCAACAACGAGCCCCTCCCATTCAAAATATCAGCCAAACACCGCTTTGCAGCGACCTCAAGGCCACAAACCAGTGGCCCTAACAGGCAGATGCAAACAACCACGTAAACGCTATGGGAGCGGTTTGGGGCTTTGCTCGATACAAGTTCCGCACGAGCCGAAGGCCACTTAATGTGGCCTTCGTGCGAGCAGGACTGTCCGCAGTAGCGAGCAAAGCCCCAAACCGCGTCCCCCAGTACCGCCTACGAGAAGTCAGCAACCTGCGAGTTCAACGCCGCCAGGATCTCCTTGAGCTCAGCTGCACGGTCCCTCTTCTTCTGGACCACCGCGGGCGCGGCCTTAGCCACAAAGCCCTCATTGGCGAGCGTCTTCTCACAGCCGGCGAGCTCCTTCTGGGCCGCGGCAATCTCCTTCTCCAGGCGCGCCTTCTCGGCCGAAAGGTCGACCTTGCCCTCGAGCACCACAAAGACCTCGACGCCGCTGTCGACCACGGCGATGCTCGCGGCCGGCTTCTCAACGTCGGTGCCCATGACCAGCGAGGCGGTGTTCGCCAGCGGTTCAATGGTCGAGCGAAGGCTCTCAAGCTTCTCGATATCCTCGGCACCGGCGCGCACGACCACGTCGAGCTCGGCCTTGGGGCTCAAGCGATAACGCGAACGCGTGGCGCGTGCGGCGGAAACGACGGCGCGGCACAGATCAAACGCGCGCTCGGCGGACTCGTCGACGTACTTGGCGTAGTCGGCGGGCTCGGGCCACTTGGCGATCATGAGCGCCTCGGCGCGGTTCACGTTGCCCTCGGCGTCCAGGTCGAGCACGCTCGCCGGCATGTTGTCCCAGATCTCCTCGGTGACAAACGGCATGAGCGGGTGCATCAGGCGAATGGAGGTGTCGAGCACAAAGATCAGGTTGCGTTGGGCCTGCAGACGGCCCTCGCCCTTCAGGCGGGCCTTGGTGACCTCGACGTACCAGTCGCAGACCTCATTCCAGAAGAACTGCTGCACGCCGCGAGCCATGTCGCCAAAGGTGTAGTTCTCGATGCCCTCGGTGACCATCTTGACGGCCTTGGCCAGGCGGCTGAACATCCAAGCGTCGGCCGGCGTCTCCACGACGGGCTCGCCGGGCGTGTAGCCCTCCATGTTCATGAGCAGGAAGCGGCTGGCGTTCCAGATCTTGGTCACAAACGACTTGGCCTGGTCGGTACGCGGGCTGTCGATGAGCTTCTTGGTCTTCTTGTCGATGTTCGCGTCAAACTTGACGTCCTGGTTGTTGGTGCACAGCGTCAGCAGGTTGTAACGCATGGCGTCGGCGCCGTACATACCGATGAGGTCCATGGGGTCAACGCCGTTGCCCTTGGACTTGGACATGCGGCTGCCGTCCTTGGCCAGAATCGTCGGGTAGATGACGACGTCCTTAAACGGCACCTCGTCCAGGAAGTACAGCGAGCTCATAACCATGCGGGCGACCCACAGCGCGATGATGTCGCGCGCGGTGACGAGCGCCGTCGTGGGGTGATGGCCCTCGAGTAGCTCCGGCTTTTGCGGCCAGCCCTGCGTGGCAAAGGTCCACAGCTGCGAGCTGAACCAGGTGTCCAGCACGTTCTCGTCCTGGTGCACGTGATGGCCGCCGCACTTGGGGCACACGTCGGTGTCCTCGGTAAGGGCGTCCTCCCAGCCGCAGTCCTCGCAGTAGAACACGGGGATGCGGTGGCCCCACCACAGCTGGCGGCTGATGCACCAGTCCTTGAGGTTCTCCATCCAGGTGGTGTAGGTCTGCGTCCAGCGCGCGGGGTGGAAGGTGACCTTGCCGGAGTTGACGGCGTCGAGCGCCGGCCCCTTGAGCTTGTCGACGGCCACAAACCACTGCTCGGAAAGCCACGGCTCCAGCGCGGCGTCGCAACGGTAGCAGTGCATGACGGAGTGGTCGTGGTCCTCGACGTGATCGAGCAGGTCATGCTCCTCAAACCACTTAATGACGGCCTCGCGGCACTCCTCGCGGGTCATGCCGGTAAACTCGCCATAGCCCTCGACGACCACCGCGTGCTCGTCGAAGATATTGATCTGCGGCAGGTCGTGGGCCTGACCCATGGCGTAGTCGTTGGGGTCGTGGGCCGGGGTGACCTTGACAAAGCCGGAGCCAAAGTTGGCGTCGACATGCCAATCTTCAAAGATGGGGATCTCGCGGTCGACGATGGGGAGCTTGACGGTCTTACCCACAAAGGCGGCCTTCTCGGGGTCCTTCGGGGAGACGGCGACGCCCGTGTCGCCGAGCATGGTCTCGGGGCGCGTGGTGGCGACGACGATGTAGTCCTGGCCGTTGACCGGCTCGGTCAGCGGGTAGCGCAGGTGCCACAGGTGGCCCTTCTCGTCCTTGTACTCGGCCTCGTCGTCCGAGATGGCAGTGGTGCAGTTGGGGCACCAGTTGACGATGCGCTTGCCACGGTAGATCAGACCGTCGTGGTACCAGTCGCAAAACACCTTGCGCACGGCCTGGGCGTAGTCCTCGTCCATGGTGAAGCGCTCGTTATCGAAGTCGACGGAGCAGCCCATGCGCTTGATCTGCTCGACGATGATGCCGCCGTACTCGTGGGTCCAGTCCCAGCAGGCGTCGACAAACTTGTCGCGACCGATCTCCAGGCGGCTGATGCCCTCGCTCTTGAGTTTCTTGTCAACCTTGGTCTGTGTGGCGATACCGGCGTGATCGGTGCCGAGTACCCAGCGCGTGGACTTGCCGCGCATGCGGGCCATGCGGATGATGGCGTCCTGGATGGAGTCGTCGGTGGCGTGACCCATATGGAGCTTGCCGGTCACGTTGGGAGGCGGAATGGTGACGGTGCAGTCGCCCACGCCCTCACGGCGCTTGTAGTAGCCGCCGTCGAGCCACTTCTGCAGGATCGCCGGCTCGTTGGTCGACGGATCGTAGTTCTTGGGCATTTCTTCCATATATTTCTCCCTTGCCCGTCGGCGTGTCCGCCTGCTTGGTTTTCGCTCGGTCAGGTCCTGACTCGCACGAAGAGCACATTAAGTGCTCATCGGCTCGTGCGGAATCTACGAAAACCAAGCAGGCGGACACGCCTTAGGTATCGATTACTTCAGTCTGAAGGTACTAACTTGACAATCTCACAGAATAGCACAGGCATACCTGCCAAAAAGGGACAGGTTTATTTTGGTCGGTTTTATCAGGGGAAACGACATTTGCCCATATAAAACCGACCAAAATAAACCTGTCCCTAAATGGCAGGCCCCGCGGTGGTTGCCGCGGGGCCTGGATTCAAGCTATTTACCCGTAGATGCGCTGGGGTTGTTCTTCGCCCTTTACGGAGGCTTCGGTCACGACGACCTTGGAAACGCCCTCCTCGCTGGGGAGGTCGAACATCGTCTGCTGCAGCACGTCCTCGCAGATGGAACGCAGGCCGCGGGCGCCGGTCTTGCGGGCAAGCGCCATGCGGGCGATCTCGTGCAGGGCCGCGTCCTCAAACTCAAGCTCGACGTCCTCGAGCTGGAACATCTTGCGGTACTGACGCACCACGGCGTTCTTGGGCTCGGTCAGGATAGACACCAGGTCGTCCTCGTCGAGTGCCTGCGTCTGGGTGACGACGGGCGTACGGCCCACGAACTCGGGAATCATGCCAAAGGCGTTGAGGTCCTGCGGGAGCACCTGACGCAGCAGGTCGTTCTCGTCGACCGAGGTGGGGCCGGCGATCTCGGAGTTAAAGCCCACGCCCTTGTTGCCCACGCGGTCGGCGATGATCTTATCCAGGCCCACAAAGGCACCGCCGCAGATAAACAGGATGTTGGTCGTGTCGATCTGCAACAGTTCCTGCTGGGGATGCTTGCGGCCGCCAGTGGGCGGAACGCTTGCCACCGTGCCCTCAAGAATCTTCAGCAGTGCCTGCTGAACACCCTCGCCCGAGACATCGCGGGTGATGGAGAGGTTCTCGGCCTTGCGGGCGATTTTGTCGATCTCGTCCACGTAGATGATGCCCACCTGCGCGCGCTCGATATCGCCATCGGCGGCGTTGATGAGCTTGAGCAGGATGTTCTCAACGTCCTCGCCAACGTAGCCAGCCTCGGTGAGCGCGGTGGCGTCGGCGATGGCAAACGGTACCTCGAGGATGCGCGCAAGCGTCTGGGCCAGCAGCGTCTTACCGGTACCGGTGGGGCCGAGCAGCAAGATGTTGGACTTGGCGAGCTCCACCTCGTCCATGTCGTCGTTAAACTGGGCCCCCATACCCGAGGCCTCGTCAAAGGCGGACACCGCGGCACCGCCCTCGATCACGCGACGGTAGTGGTTGTACACGGCCACCGACATGGCGCGCTTGGCGTCCTCCTGGCCCATAACATAGGCCGAAAGCTCGTCATAGATCTCGTGCGGCGTCGGCACGTGCGTGATGACCTGACGGTCGTCCTCGAGCTCAAAACCCTCCGTCTCGGGGTCAACGGCGGGCTGGGACGCAGTCTGGCCGTGGTCGTTGAGGAAGCCCGGCAGCTTGCCGTTGCGGGCGGCGTCCATAAAGTCCGAAGCCAGCGACTCCTCAAGAATCTCGGAGCAGGCAGCGACGCACTCGTCACAGATAAAGATGTTGGTCGGGCCCTTTACAAGACGACGGACCTGGCCCTGCTCTTTTCCGCAGAAGGAGCAGCGGATGGGGTTGCCGTTCTCGTCAAAGTTGTCCTGCATGTTACCTGCCATCCTAGGCGTCCTTCGCGGCGAGATCGCGCGAGGTAACGATACGGTCGATCAGGCCGTAGTCGAGGGCCTCGGCAGCGGTCAGGTAGTTGTCGCGCTCGGTATCGGCCTGGACCTTCTCGATCGGCTGGCCCGATGCGTCGGACAGGATCTGGTTGAGCTCGCGACGGGTCTTCTTGATCTCCTCGGCCACGATCTCGATCTCGGTCTGCTGGCCCTGGGCACCGCCGCTGGGCTGGTGAATCATGACCTTGGAGTGCGGCAGGCAGAAGCGCTTGCCCTTGGCGCCCGCCGAAAGCAGCACGGCGGCCATGGACGCGGCCATACCGACGCAGATGGTGGAGACCTGCGGCTTAATGAAGTTCATGGTGTCCAGAATCGCCAGGCCAGAGTAGACCTCGCCACCGGGCGAATTGATGTAGAGCGAGATATCCTTCTCGGCATCCTGGCTCTCAAGATGCAGCAGCTGGGCAACGACCAGGTTGGCGCTGACGGAGTTGATCTCCTCGCCCAAGAAGATAATGCGGTCGTTGAGCAGGCGCGAATAGATATCGTAGCTGCGCTCGCCGCGCGGCGTCTGCTCGATAACGTATGGCACGAGGGCGGAATCGAACTTAGCGATCATACGCATCTCCATTTCTCTTACGGACCAATAGTGGTTCTAGACAAACGTACGGTGCCCGCATGCTATGCATTGGCTGGCACCGTACGAAGCAACCGGATAACCGGTGTATAACTTTACCCCATCACGGGCGCATCCATGCGCTCGCGGGCAAGGTGGCGAGAATTACTCGGCGTCCTTGGCGGTCTCGTCGACCTCGGTCACCTTGGCGTTCTCGACCAGGTGGTCGACGGCCTTGGAACGACGGATGGACTCGCGGACCGCCGGCATGCGGCCATCAGCGATGAACTCGGCCTTGGAAGCCTCGACGTCCTTGACGCCGGCCTTCTCAAACTCGGCGTTGATGTCGTCCTCGGTGACCTCGATCTTGAGCTCACGGGCGAGAGCGTCGAGCGCCAGGGACTCACGGGCAACGTCGTTGGCCTGCTTGTGCAGGTCGCCGATGAACTGCTCCATGGTCAGGCCGGAAGCGGGCAGCCAGGTGTCGAGCGTCATGCCACGGGCAGCGAGGTTAGACAGGAAGTTCTGGCCAAGCTCCTCAAAGACGGACTGCTCGTAGTCGGCGTCCATCTCGTCGAGCTGCAGGCGCTCGGCGAGAGCGGAGACGCAACGGTTCTCCTTCTCGGCCGGGAGGCGGGAAGCCTTGTCCTGCTCGATCTCGATCTTGATGGCGTCGCGCATAGCATCGATGCTGTCGAAGCCAAAGTCGGACTTGACGAGCTCGTCGGTGAGCTCGGGGGTGTTGCGGACCTTGATGCCCTTGACGGTGACCTCGACAGTGTGGGTCTCGGCCTCCTCGCCCTCCTCGACCTCGTCGGTCCAGGTGACGGTCTTGACGTCGTCAACGTTGGCGCCGATCAGGGCCTCGTTGAACTCCTTGGGGTTGCTGTCGCTACCGGCGATGAGCATGCGGCCCTCAGCGGCGAAGTTGTCGGCGTTCTCGACGGCCTTGAGGTCGACGGTAACGTAGTCCTCGGCCTCGACGGCGCGGCCCTCGACGTCCTCGAAGGTAGCGCGGTAGTTGAGGAGCATCTCGACCTGGTTGTTGATCTCGGACTCGGTGACCTCCGCAGGAGGCATCTCGATCTCAACGGCGTCGAAGGAGGAGAGCTCAGCAGCAGGACGCAGGGAGAACTCGACGGTGTAGGTGTAGTCCTCGTGATCCTTAGCGAGGTCGAGCTCCTTGTAGTCACCGCTCTTGGTGGGGACGATGTCCAGCTCGTTGAGGACGACGGGCTCGTTGGCGGCGATCAGGTCGTTGGTGGCCTGAGCGAGGGTAGCCTCGGCGCCAAGAGCAGAGTCGATGACCGGACGGGGAGCCTTACCGGCGCGGAAGCCCGGGAAGCGGTACTTCTTGGCGGTGTCCTTGTAGGCCTTCTTGATCGCGGCGTCGACGTCGGCGGCCGGGATGGTGACCGTAGCGGTGAGCTTGGCGTCCTTGACGTCAGAAGCGGTGATGTTCAACACGTTCCTCCTCATACTGCCCAGCTTATCTGAGGTGCTGGTACCTTTATGCAACAAAGTGTCGCGACGGCGGGAGCCGACGCAGGTGCGATGGTGCGGGCGAAAGGACTCGAACCTTCACGGGAATCCCACCAGAACCTAAATCTGGCGCGTCTACCAATTCCGCCACGCCCGCATGAGCGCACAGACTAGGAATGATAGCAGATACGAACGACAAGCGCACGCACACCTTTTATAGGCTCACGACCTCACCACGAGTACGCATCGGATCCCCCGCCGCCCCATCGAAGTTGCGGTGGAATAGGGACTGTTTGGGGCTCCAGTCCTCCAAAACAGTCCCTATTCCACCGCAACTTCGGTGGGACTCGGCAGTCTGGCGGTGCTGGCCATGTGCCGGAAAGCGTGTCCCGGTTTGGGGCCTCGGAATGGGACACGATTTCCGCTATAGCCATCAACCGGAAACTGCAACCCGTTTTGAGCCCCTATTCCGGGATGCACTTTCCGCCGAGGGCCTCAAACGGAAACTGCAGCCCACAATTCGGTCGAAAAGTGGGCTGCAGTTTCCCAGGGCTAGGCAAAGAGCGGCGGATGCGTCGCCTCGCCTACTCCCCCAGCAGGGCCTTCTCGGGCGTGATCGGCAGCGAGCGAACCTGATGTCCGGTGGCGTGCGCCACGGCCGAGGCTACTGCGGCGAGCGGCGTGTTGATGACGACCTCGCCGATCGACTTGGCGCCAAACGGGCCCGTCGGCTCGTAACTCGGCTCAAAGGCCACGCGAATGCTGCCGATATCCAGGCGCGTGGGCAACTTGTAGCTCATAAAGTTGCCGGTGCGCAGGCGGCCGCGCTCATCATGCTCGACGATTTCGTAGAGCGCGTGGCCGATACCCTGGGCAATGCCGCCCTCGGCCTGGACGCGCGCGAGCGCCTCGTTGATCACGGTGCCGCAGTCCACAGCCGCCGCGTAGTCCACCACAGTCACCTTGCCGGTGGCCTTGTCGACCTCGACCTCGGCAATGCCGGCCATAAACGGCGGGGGCGAAACGGGCAGGCAGGCAGAGGCATGCAAGGTGAGCGCGTCGCCGCCTGCGATGTTCTTGACGCACAGGTTGGCAAAGTCGCGCAGCGTGAGGTAGCGGTTCTGCTCACGCGCGGCACGCTCGTCGGACAGGCGCACGTACTGACCATCAAAGACCACGTCGGCGGCGTCCACGTCCCACATCTGGGCGGCCTTGGCGCAGATCTTCTCACGCAGCTCGGTCGCGGCGTTCTTGGCGGCAAGGCCCGTCACGTACGTACCCGAACTCGCGTACGAGCCGGCATCGAACGGCGACACGTCGGTGTCCACGCCGCGTACCACGATCATTGAACTCTCCACGCCCAGCTCCTCGGCGGCAATCTGCGCCAGGATCGTGTCGACGCCCATGCCGTTATCGGTGGCGCCGGTGCCAATGGTAATGAAGCCGTCCTCTTCCAAGCGCATGTCGATGCCGGCGATGTCGACATTGGAGATGCCCGAGCCCTGCATGGTGAGCGCGCAGCCCAGGGCGCGCACGCGGTCGCCCAGGTCGACGGCTAGCGGTTTGTCGCGCCAGCCGATCATGTCCATCGCGCGCAGCAGGCAGCGATCGAGCGCGCAGGCATTGAGCTTCTCGTTGTAGTACTGCGGCATGGTCTCGCCCTCGCGCACGATGTTCTTAAGGCGCAGGTCGGCGGGGTCCATGTGCAGCATGTCGGCGAGCTCGTTGACGGCACTCTCCACGGCAAATTGACCCTGAGTGGCACCGTAGCCACGATACGCGCCGCCGCGGTTGGTATTGGTGTAGACGGCGTCCCACCTAAAGCGGCTCGCCTTCACATGGTTGTAGATGGGCAGGCTCTTGTGGCCCGAAAGGCCGATCGTCGTGGTGGCGTGCTCGCCATAGGCGCCGGCGTTGGACAGCGTGTGCAGATCGATGGCCGTGATGGTGCCGTCGTTCATGGCGCCCAGCTTAACGGTCATCTGCATCTGGTGGCGCGAGTTGCCCGCGGTGATGGTCTCCTCGCGCGTGTAGCAGCAGTAGCTCGGACGGCCGGTCTGCTGGGTCACGAACGCCACGAAGATCTCGCAGCAGCCCGTCTGCTTGGAGCCAAAGCCGCCGCCGATGCGCGGCTTAATGACCTGCACCTGCGACTGCGGAATGTCGAGCGACTGCGCGACCATGCGGCGCACGTGGAAGGGCACCTGCGTCGAGGTGGTCACCGAGACACGCCCAAACGCGTCGGTCGTCGCGAAGGCGCGGAAGGTTTCCATGGGCGCGGTCTGCGTGGCCTGGCTGGTGTAGGTGCGCTCAAAGACGATGTCGCTCTGGGCGAAGGCCTCGTCAAGGTTGCCAAAATCGCTGGTACCGCTGCACACCAGGTTGCGCGGAACGTCGCCGCCCTGCGGAAACATAAAGGTCACGTCGCCCTCGGGGTGAACCACGATGTCGTTATCGAGCGCCTTGGTAAAGTCGAGCAGGGGCTCAAGCACCTCGTAGTCGACCTTGATGAGCTTGAGCGCCTTGTCGGCGGCCTCCTCAGTCTCGGCGGCGACGATCGCCACCTCCTCGTTTTGGTAACGGACGAGGTTCTCGAGAATTAGGCGGTCGTAGGGACTCGGCTGCGGATAGCTCTGGCCAGCGATGGTAAAGCGGCGCTTGGGCACGTCCTCATAGGTGTAGACGCCCACGACGCCGGGCACCTTCAGGGCGCGCGACGTATCGATGGAGCGGATCTTGGCGCGGGCATAGGGGCTGCGCTTGAGTTTGACGATGAGCGCGCCGGCGGGCACCATATCGCCCGTGTAGACGGGACGGCCCTCGAGCAGGGCCTTCGAGTCCTTCTTGGGCTGCTTGTGGGTAATCTGCTTGTAGGTGACGCCGTCGCAGCTGGTTTCGTTGACCGGCAGCTCGGACATCTCGAAGCCCACCTGCACGCCAGACTCGTTGAGGAAGCGGACGATGGCGCGCAGCTGGCTCTCATAGCCGCTGCAGCGGCAGAGGTTGCCGGCGAGCTGGCGCGAGAGTTCCTCGCGCGTGGCGACGAGGCTCGGGTCCTCCTTGGCGGCGCGGGCAAGCGCCAGCACGTTCATGATGAGGCCGGGGGCGCAAAAACCGCACTGCTCGGCGCCTTCGGCAGCCATTGCGCGGGCGAGCGCCTCGGACTCGGCCTTGAGGCCCTCGAGCGTGGTGACGGAGCGGCCCTCAACACGGGCGGCGGGAACCGAGCAGCTCAGCACCGGGTCGCCGTCGAGCCACACCGTGCACAGACCGCAGTTGGTGGTCTCGCAGGCGCAGCGCACCGACGCGCAGCCCTGCTCGCGCAGCAGCGCAAAGAGCATGGTATCGGGGGCAATCTGAACCTTGACCTTGCGGCCGTTGAGCGTAAAGGAAAGATCGATGAGTTTGGCAGCCATTAGCGCACCTCGCTAGAATCGACGCCGGGCACGCGGCGGCAGGAATACTCGTCCGTGGCAAACTTGGGGACCTGCACGGTCTCGAGCTCGCGGGCAAGCGCGGCAGAAAGCTCGATGCCGGCGGCGCGGCGCACAGCCTGAATCGCCAGCGGGGCCGAGATGCGACGGCGGTACTCAGCCGAACCCCACAGGTTGGTGCCGTAGCTCAGGGCACGCACGGATACGGCCAGTGTGCGTAGCTCGTCCTCGGAAGGCTGCTCGCTCACCAGGCCACATGCCTCGCCCTGCAGCAGGGTCGCGCGCAGCGGGCGGGCGCCCACGGTGACGTGCCAGGAGCCGTTCCACCAGGCGGCGGTGACGTTGAGCGAGGGGAAGTCGGTCGCAGCCTTGCGCACGGCCTCGTAGCTCGCGCGGTAATCGTGCTTGACGACCACGACATGCTCAATAACATCGCGCACGTAGCCCATGTCAACGAACTCCGCGAGCGGCACGCGGCCGGCGCCCGTCAGCTCAACGTAAGAATCAAGAGCGAGGAAGGCGGAGAGCACGTCCGAGAAGCCAAAGCGACCGTAGATGCTGCCGCCCACCGTGGCGGTGTTGCGCAGCTGCACGCCCACGATATCGTGGACGGCGAACTCAAAGACGTTGTTGACAAGCGCGTTGAGCTCAACATGGCGCTCGAGCTGGCGCAGGGTGCACATGGCGCCGATGCGAAACTCGGTCTCGGTCTCCTCGATCTGATCGAGTCCGCAGGCCGAAAGGTCAATCGCCGTCGCCACGCGACGCGAACCCAGGCGCATCCAGATGCCGCCGCCCACAATCTTGTTGTTGCGGTTCTTCTGTAAGAGCTCATAGGCTTCGGCCGCGTTTCCAACACGGACGTAGGTACCGAACTTGAGCACGTTCTCCCCCATCTCTCCACTTGTCCAATACTTTTAAGTGTACCAAACGAGGGGCCGCACACCGTTTTAGGACAAAATCCACCCACCCATACATAACTTGCGGTGATATACGGACTGATTAGCCGTTCTGGAACGCAAAACAGTCCGTATATCACCGCAAGTTATGAGGAGTCCTCCGGGATAGAAAAGGCTCCCAGCCGGAATGGCTGGGAGCCTCATCACATGCTATGTCGAGCGAGGATTTAGCAGACGCCCTGGGCGAGCATGGCGTCGGCGACCTTCAGGAAGCCGGCGATGTTGGCGCCCATAACGAAGTTGCCCTCCTGGCCGTACTCCTTGGCGGTGTCGTCCACGTTGTGGAACATGCCGCGCATGAGCTGCTCGAGCTTGCCGTCGACCTCCTCGAAGGTCCAGGACAGGTGCTCGGCGTTCTGGCTCATCTCCAGGCCGGACACGAGCACGCCGCCGGCGTTGGCAGCCTTACCGGGCATAAAGGCGACGCCGTTCTTCTGGAAGTAGGTCGTGGCCTCGATGGTCGTGGGCATGTTCGCGCCCTCGCCGACCACCTTGCATCCGTTGGCGACGAGTGCCTGGGCGTCCTCGAGCAGCAGCGTGTTCTCGCGAGCGCAGGGCAGCGCAATATCGCAGGGAAGCTGCCACACGCCGCGGCCGTCGCCCTCGTGCCACACGGCGTTGGGCTTCTCGTCGACGTACATGGCGAGCGTAACGCCCTTGTCGTGGCCGGAGCGCTTCTTGTTATAGACGTGCTCGAGCACGGTGTAGTCGATGCCGTCGGGATCCTCGACCCAGCCGTGGGTATCGGAGCAGGCGAGCACCTTGCCACCGAGCTGAGTGACCTTCTGGACCGCATAGATAGCGACGTTGCCGGAGCCGTGAACGACGACGTTCTTGCCCTCGAAGGAGTCGCCGCGGCTCTTGAGGTACTCGTCCACAAAGTAGGCCAGACCGTAACCGGTGGCCTCGGTACGGGCGAGCGAGCCGCCAAAGGAGAGGCCCTTGCCGGTAAGGACGCCGGTCCACTCGTTGGTCAGGCGCTTGTACTGACCGAACAGGTAGGCAACCTCGCGGCCGCCAACGCCCAGGTCGCCGGCGGGAACGTCGGTGTTGGGGCCAATGTGACGATAGAGCTCGGTCATGAAGGACTGGCAGAAGTGCATGATCTCGTTGTTGGACTTGCCCTTGGGGTCAAAGTCGGAGCCGCCCTTGCCGCCGCCCATGGGAAGGGTGGTCAGGCTGTTCTTGAGGATCTGCTCCAGACCCAGGAACTTGAGCATACCCAGGGTGACCGTCGGGTTAAAGCGCAGGCCGCCCTTGTAGGGTCCAATGGCAGAGTTGAACTCGACGCGGTAACCGCGGTTGACCTGAACCTTGCCCTGGTCGTCGACCCAGGGAACACGGAACATGACGATGCGCTCGGGCTCGACGAGGCGCTCAAGCAGGGCGGCCTCCTCGTACTCGGGATGGGCGTCGAGCGCCGGCTGGATGGTGCCGAGAATCTCGGTCGCGGCCTGGATGAACTCAGGCTGCTCGGGATAGCGGGCCTTGAGCTCTTCGAGAACTTTCTGCGTGTAGCTCATGCTTCCTCCAATTGATGGAAAAGAAAAGTGTCGTTCGAGGCGCCCCATGCGCCGCGAGCTTTATCGAGTATGGATAATATCGCACTGTTGCGGGAAAGTTTCGCATAAGCCGACGAGCAGATGTTTCGTTTTGATTACGATGCAGGTAGAAGCGTTTTTGAGTGCCCAACGCGCAAATCGCGTGTTTCGAAGCTGTTTCGTCCACATGTTCCAAACCACCACATTGGGCACCTTTGTGGTGGTGTTGGTGGTTAGAGGACGAGCTGATGGTAGTCGGCAGGGGTTATGCGGCCCTCGGTGGCGGCGCGGAAGGCAGCGAGCGCATCGCCCGAGAACGGCATGGCCCAGCACAGGCCGCAACCTGCGGTAATGGAGCCGGGCAAAGGCATAATGCGCCCGGGCACGCCGGCATCCAGGCAAAGCTGCTCGCACTCCATCACATCGAAGGTGCTGTCGAACGAAACGATAATCTTGCGCTCGTGGTCGAGGGCATCACCGGACGGGCCTTCGCGATGTGCCTCGCGATACGCCGCGGCGGCCGCTTCCTCTTCCGCAGTATGTCCACAGCCACCGCAGCCGCAGGTACAGGGCTCGGAACCATCGCAAGTGCAAGGCTCTCCCGTGTCGGGACAAATATCGTGAGACATGGCAACTCCAATCGTCTAGGCGAGCAACTCGGCCGCCGCAAACTCCTCGGGCGTATTGACGTTCTCGAAGCAGAGCGTGGAACCGGCAACCTCGACAATCTGGGGCTCATCCAGATAGCCGGCATGGACCTGGTCGATCAAACAGCGGATGCGTTGGCGGTCCTTGTCGAGCAACTCACGGGCAACCGACGCGCAAGTCTGGCGGCGCCACACGGCGCACAGCGGCTCAATCCCCCGCTCCTCGCGCGGCACGCACACACCGAGCGCCTCGGCCTCAACATGAACGGCAAGCGCGCCGATGAGTTCCGGCGAGACAAACGGCATATCGCAGGCAACGATCGCCACGAGAGGCAGCCGAGCCGCGGCCAACGAGCTCGCGATGCCACGCATGGCACCCGCAGGCCCTTCAAGATCCGCTACCACACGCGGCACAAGACCGCCAAACGCGCGCTCCTCAAGATAGGCGAGCTCGCTGGGACGCGAGGTCGTCACAACCAATTCGCCGGCAACTTGCGCCAGGCGACCCAGCACGCGTTCGATGAGCGGCTCGCCGCAAAACAACATCCGCGCCTTGTCGGAACCCATGCGCGACGACAGCCCGCCCGCCTGGACGACGCAAGAAAGATCGGCTCGTCTTACGGTAGTCATACGGCAAAACACCCCCATCGGCATGCTCTAAACCCGGTGCACGAAGCTGAATGCAGCCGCCGAAATAGCGGCGCTACGAAAAGCTCGTGCAATAACAAAACAGCGCCTTTGCGGCACGCAGTAAGACCGCGAGCACAAAAGCGCTGGTAGCGTATGGCGGGAACGTATGTGAATCGAACACATCCAAGACGTTTTGCACGCCTCGCAACGGTTTTGAGGACCGCGGAGCCCACCGGAGCCCATCCGTTCCCAAGTACGGAGGTATTTTACCAAACCGAACAGGCCCCATCCCAAAAAGACGAGCAAGAAGTTGCGATGGAATAGTTCCCGGTTTTGCTGACAAAGCCTCCAACTAGGAACTATTTCACCGCAACTGAGGAGGCGGGGGCAGGTGACCGGCCTAGCGCAGGGAGCGCAGGCCGCCGGCATCCTTGTCGAGCGCCGTAAAGCGCACGGCATCCAGGTGTTCCAAGATGCTGATGGCACGTTTACGCGACACACCTAGGGCCTCGCGCAGCACGCTCGTGGTGGCGGCGCCACCGGCGTCGGTGATGGCGGCGGCGACGAGCTCGCGCGCATGGGCCTCGGCGGCAGCAGACAGGGCAACGTCGCGCTCGACCTTAGCGATCAAGCGGTTGAGCGAAAGCTCGCGCAGGGCTCGCGTCATGGTGTCGCGATCGAGCTGGAGTTGCTCGCCCACCTCGGGCAACGTCGGCGCATCGAGGCCGGCTTCGTCCAGCAAGGCAACGATGCGTTCGCAGGCCTCGCGCACCACACGCGCTGCAGCGGCAGCGGAGTGCGGGTCGAACACCTCGGCGCCCTCGGAGGCGCACACGCCGCGAGAGCAGCCCTCGGAAATCAGGGCTGCGGCAACTGTATCGTCAGCGGTAGACCAAGCAGCATGGGCGACGGCGCCGGGCGTAAAGCCCGTCTCCTTGGGGGCAGCCGCGTGCATGGCAGACAGGGTCGCCGCCAGGGCATCCATCGCAGCGTCAAGCACCACGGCGTCCGCCAAGAGGTCCGTTTCACCCGCGGCAAGCTTGCGAACGGAGCCCTGCGCCACCAACCCGCGCAGCGCGGCATCGACCTGGCCGACACCAAGATCCAAAGCCTCGGCAACATCAATCACCGTAACCGGCAGCGCCTGCAGCGCAAGCCAAGCGCCCACACCGCCCGCGATATCGCCGGACTCGAGCGCCGCGTACAGCGCACGCTCTCCTTCGGCAAGCTCGCGCGAGCGACGGCAGTGCGAAAGCAGCACGCGCCCGCCGCCAATAAGCATCACGGGCGAATACGACAACACCACGGCATGGTCTCCGGCGCGCAGCGGCAGCGGCTCCTCCAAGCGCACCTGCACCACTCGCGTCTCGCCCACCGCCATGGGGGCCTCGCCCTCCAAAAGCATGATGCGGCCAACAACCTCGGCCGTGCCGGCCATCACATGCACGCGCGCGCCCGACTCGAGCACGCGCGGCTTGGTGCCCTCGCGACCCAGGTAGGTGAATGTCATCATAAATCGCAACGTCTGACCAAAGCGGTCCGCCACGCCCAGCATCTCGCCGCGGTCAAGCACCGCGACGCCATCGCCAACCAGGTTAAGCGCCACGCGTTGCCCAGGCAGCGCGCGCGGCGTATCGCCATGCACCTGAATCCCGCGCACACGACAGACCGTACGCGACGGCAAAGCCATCAGCTCGTCGCCCACCGCAACCGGCGCATCGTGCAGCGTTCCCGTCACGACGGTGCCGACGCCCTTGATCGTAAAGCAGCGGTCAATCGGCAAGCGTGGCGCGGCGTCGCTCCGCTCGGCGCGATCGCGGCAAGCATCCCAGCAGGCATTCACCTGCTCGTCGAGCACCGCAAGCAGCCCGTCGATACCCTCGCCCGTCTTGGACGACACGGGCACGATCGGCGCGCCCGCAAACACGGTGCCCGACAAAAAGTCATCGACATCGAGCTCGGCAAGCTCGACCATCTCGGCATCGGCCAGGTCGCGCATCGTAAGCGCCACCACCATATGCGTAACGCCCAGCAGCTCCAGCACATGCACGTGCTCGCGGGTCTGCGGCATCACGCCCTCGACGGCAGAGACCACCAACACGGCAACATCAATGCCCGTGGCACCCTGCACCATGGCGCGCAGGTAATGCGCGTGGCCCGGCACGTCGACCAGGCCGACGATCTTGCCGCTCGGCAGCGCCAGCTCGCCAAAGCCAAGCTCCACGGTCATACCGCGACGGCGCTCGACCTCCAGACGGTCGGGATTCTTGCCGGTCAACGCCTCGATCAGTGCCGACTTACCGTGGTCGACGTGGCCCGCCGTGCCAACGATAACGGGACACTCCACCAGCGCTTGAACCTCACTCATCGAGCAATCGCCTTCTTAACGCACGCGACGAGCGTCGATGCCGCCGTCTCGATATCACGGTCACCCACGAGCGTGCGTACGTCAAACAGGACGCGATCGTGCGAGGCGCGCGTGACAACCGGTGTGTCGAAATCTTGGACGAGTGAGCGCTTGAGCGCGTCGACGGACAGGCACCCGTCGACTGGGCAGACGGCCACGCACATCGTGGGCAGCTCGACGGTAGGCAGCGAGCCGCCGCCGGGAGTCGAGGACTCCTCGACAATCTCCAGCTCAACGGCGCACGGGCAACCAGCCTTATCGAGCCCGGCGACCATACGATCACGCAGCTTACGGGCACGTCGCTCCAAATGAGCCTGCGGCAGCGTAAGCATGCTGAGCACCGGAATATCGCGATGGGCAACATCGGCGCCATCCATGTAGATACGCAGCGTGGCCTCGAGCGCCGACAGAGCCAGTTTGCCCGGACGCAGAGCGCGCATGAGCGGATGTGCGCCGCAGGCCTGGACCAGATCGCGACGGCCCATGATAATGCCCGCCTGCGCGGCGCCGAGCAGCTTATCGCCCGAGCATGACACGATATCGAGCCCCGCCGCGACCGAAGCCGGCGTGGTTTCTTCGCCTCCGCGCACCAAGATGTCGTCGGGCAACAGCGCGCCCGACCCCTGGTCCTCGTAGAACAGCAGGCCATGCTTGTGAGCAAGCGCCGCAAGCTCCCGAGAGCCCACCTCCTCGTGAAAGCCCTCGATGCGATAGTTGGAAGGATGGACCTTGAGGATCATGGCCGTATCGGGCGTGATGGCGCGCTCGTAGTCGTCCAGGTGCGTGCGGTTGGTGGCGCCGACCTCGACGAGTTTGGCGCCCGAAGCCGCCATGACATCGGGGATGCGGAAGCTGCCGCCAATCTCGACAAGCTCGCCGCGGCTGACGATGACCTCCTTGCCTGCGGCATGGGTCGCCAGCACCAACAGCACGGCGGCCGCGTTATTGTTAACGACCAGCGCGTCCTCGGCACCGGTAAGCGAGCGGATGAGCTGCGCGGCATGTTCCTTGCGCGACCCGCGCGAGCAGGTGTCCACGCTGTACTCGAGCGTGCTGTACCCGCGCGCGACCTCGGCCACGGCCTTTGCCGCCGACTCCGCGAGCGGGGCGCGGCCCAAGTTGGTATGGATGACCACGCCCGTAGCGTTGACGGCAGGGCGCAGGCTCGGCAGCGCGGAACGGTGCGCACGCCACTCGATGGCCGAAGCCAGGTCGCGCTTAGAGCGCGGGGCGGCGCCGGCGCGAATGGCGGCTCGCTCCTCGTCGAGCTCGGCCGTGACGGCGGCATGCACCACCGCGTCGCAGGTCTCCCCCGCCGCCTTCACCACCGGCCACTCGGTAAGCAGCTCGTTGACGGAGGGAATGGCGCGCAGGCGGGCGCGCACCTCATCGGACATGTTCTGGCTATCGCTCATGTGCGACCTTTCAAAACCAAAGGTGAATCAATCGTTCGAACGTCAAACTATCAGCCAATTCGATCGGCTGAGTCAATCAATCGCTATTATCCTCGCGTGCCGCGATCTTTTCCACGCGAACGGCGTTTTCCTGGGTGAGCGCGGCGCCCGTCAATGGGTCCCAACGCAACGGTGTATGGTCGAGTGGGCCGACGCCCAAGGCCTGAGCGCCGCCGGCATCGGCGCCAAACGAACGCCCGCCGGGGGCGGCCGAGGTGAAGATGCACGCCGGATGCAGATACGGCGTCGTCTCCACGCGCACGCGATCGCGGCCCATATCGCTCACCAACTCGACGACCTCTCCATTGGCGATACCCATGCGTGTGGCAACACCGGCATTCATCTGCACGGCGTCCAAGTCGGAACCCGCCTCGGCGGCACCTGCTGCCGCGAGCCTGCGCGAGGTATGCGACTCAAAGGGTCGATTGCCACTAATGAGGCGAAACATCCCCGGGCTGGGCTCCACCATGGGCGCGATCCAGTCGGGCACACGACCCATGCCGGCTCGCTCCCATATGTCGCTTGCCAGCGCAATCTTGCCGCCGGCAAGCGGAATCACCGGCTCACCCGTGCGCGTCGGCAGCTCCATGCCCGTATCGGCCCAGCCGCGCTCCATGAGCTCGTCCAGATCGATCCCAAAAGGCGCCACCTGGGCAGCCGCCAGATCGTCAGACGTAAACTGGAAGTACTCGCCCACGCCACACGCCTGCGCCAGACCGGCAAAAATCTCCCGACCGGGACGTGTGTCGTCATGCTGCACGGGCAGCACGGCGTTGCGGTAGAACACGCGCGCATCGTTGGCGCCCGTCACCGTTCCCACGCCGCGGTCAGCCTCCAGATACGTCACGTCGGGCAGCACGAAGTCAGAAGCACGCGCCGTCTCGGACCAGCAAATATCAATCGTCACGAGCAAGTCGAGCTGCTGCAAAATACTCAACCAAGCCTGTGCATTGCCATAGCCCGCACCGGGGTTACTGGCATAGACGATGAGCCCACGCAAATCGCCGGCAAGAATCGACTGACCGATAGTCGTGCACAGGCCGCGCACCGGATCGACCAGCGGATAGCGCTCGGACCCCAGCTTGGGCCCGCGCGGCACCGGCGGCGTCGCAAAGCGTGCGGGATCGAGGTCGCCCAACACAAGCGGCGTGGGCGGGTTGAGGGCACCGCCCACGTGTCCGATGCAGCCCAGCAGCACGTCGACCAAGCAAATAGCGCGCGCGGTCTGGGTGCTATTGGCATACGCGATTCCGATGCCGCCATGAAAGCCCGCATCCACCACGGCGGCAGGCGCGGCGGCAGCGAGATCGCGCGCCGTGGCGACAATCTCTGCGGCCGGCACGTCGCACATCGACTCGGCCCACTCGGGCGTCCAAGCACTGGCCGCCTGTGCCAGCTCGTCAAAACCCGTGGTATAGTGGTCCACAAACTCGCGGTCGTACAGGCCCTCGTCAATCAACACGTGGGCAATACCCAACAGCAGCGCCAAGTCGCAGCCCGGGCGTACGCGGAGCCAGCGATCGGCAAGCGCGGCCGAGCCGCTGCGCCGGGGATCAACCACGATGATCTTCGCCCCGCGCCGGCGCGCATCGTTGAGCGCATCAACGGCTCCCATCGTCGACGAATCGACAATGGAACGCCCCAGGTACATAATGCAATCGGTACGCGCCAGGTCGGAGGCGGGACTATAGCCCAGGCTGTGCTCCCAGCCGGTAAGTCGGCTTACCTCGCAGGCACCATCGGCACCGTACACGTTGGGCGAACCCAGCGCATGCATAAAGCGATAGCCCCAGTAGCGGTCGAACGAGGGAACGCCGAGCGTCATGCCCAGTGCACGAGGCCCGCACTCGTCAACAATCCCCAAAAGACGCTCGGCAATCTGCGCGAACGCCTCGTCCCAGGTAATCGCATCAAACCCCGAGCCATCCCGGCGGCGTCGCATGGGGTGCACAATGCGGTCACGCTCGTCAAACGGCATTGCCAGGCGATGCCGTCCGCGGGCGCACAGGGCACGCGCCGCGCACGGATGCCCCGGCACCGGCAACTCGGCCACCACACGCCCATCCTCAACATGGGCCGCAAAGGCGCAATCGGCATAGCATCCCCCGCATGTCGTCACCACGGAGCGACCGTCATGCATAGTTCTCGATGCCATCTCGATTATTCCTTCCAGCTCAGGGGTTCAGGCCCCACCGCACCACAGCTCTGCCGCCAGCTGCCGCGACGCAAAGCCCGCAGCATCTACCGCAGCAAGACACGAAGAGCCTCCCAAAAGGCAAACGCCCCTCGGGAGGCCCGTACGTCATTCCGGCTTATTACGCCTCGGACTTCTTGGCGTAGACAAACCAGTAGCCGAGCGCGATCAGAACCGCACCGCCCACGATGTTGCCCAGCGTGGCGGCGGATAGGTTAAACGCAATACCCGCGACGTTGAGCGCATCGGCCCCGGCAACCTTGGCACCATAGCCGCACGCGTGCATCACGGCACCCATGGGCAAAAAGTACATGTTGGCAACGCAGTGCTCAAAACCGCAGGCCACAAAGGCGGCGATGGGCAGCAAAATGCCCACAACCTTATCGACTACGGTCTTGCCGGCGGTACCGATCCACACGGCCAGGCACACAAAGATGTTGCACAGGATGCCGCGGAAGAAGATCGTCACCCAGTCGACCGTCACCTTGCCGGCGGCGACGCTCACCATGGAATTGGCGACCGCCTCGCCGTTGAGCTTGTAAATGCCGGCCATGTACACCAAGAAGACGATGAACAGAGCGCCGACAAAATTGCCGATCCACACGACGACCCAGGCCTTGAGCATCTGGACCAGCGTGATCTTTTTGCTCTTGAGCGCGCAGACCATAAGCGAATTGCCGGTAAACAGCTCGGCGCCGCACACCAGCACCAGCACCAGGCCCAGGCAAAAGCACAGGCCGCCCACGACGCGCTGGGCACCCCAGCCCAGCGTGCTGTCGCTCAAAAACACCGTAAAGAACAGGCCGCCGAAGGCGATAAACGCGCCGGCGAACATTGCCAACAGAAAGGCCTTAGCGACCGGCAGGTTAGCCTTGGTCACGCCGGCGGCCTCGGTCTTGGCCTCGATCGCGGCGGGCGCCAGGCAATCGGGAGCGGGGTACTCCACTTTGGAATCTGCCATGTCAATCGCTTCTTTCCTAATCAGCAGGGACAAGCGCTGCTATAGCTCCTGCCCCAAGCGGACAAAGTGGGAAAAGTCGTTGGCGGCCACGGCGTCGTACACGGCGTCGACGGCGTCAAAGACTTCCGGGGACATAGGGTTGTAAAACTCCGTATCGCCCGGCTGAATCCCTATGAAGACGATATCTTCGCACGATTGCTCGATTTCCTCGATCAGAATCGACAAAGGGAGCGAATGCGTGGTGAACATCGACTTGCGGGCCACGTCACGTTTGTCGAGCAAGCGGATGGCGCCGACGGGCAGCGCCATGTCGGCGGCATCGACCAAAACCAAACGCGGCGGACGCTCACGCTTAACCTCGATGATGTCGTCCTCGGGCGTCTGACCGCCATCGATGGTGTACCAGCCAGCAAGCGGCGCGTCCTCCATCTTTTTGGAGAGCACGGGGCCGGCGGCATCGTCGGCACGTAGCACGCTTCCCGCAGTGAGCACGATACCCGCAAACGGGGCGCCGTTCACACGACCATCCACAACGCGACCCATTACTGCAACCTCCCCGTCAGATACACACCCGACACATCGCGCACGCGTTCCACCAGATCGCGGAACTTCATTAAGAACGCGACCTGCTGGGCATGCAGGCCAAAGTCGTCATCGAACACCGAGATGCCGGCCTTGGCAGATCCGCGAAAACCGCGCTCGTCGAGCAGCGCATCGCAGGCCTCGAGCAGCGACGGCACCGCCGCCTTGTCGAGCTGGCACTCGCCAAAGGAGCGGATGGCCTCAAACTTGGTTTTGGCCTCCCCCTCCGGCAGCGCGTCGACGAGCGAATAAAAGACGTTCACCGGCACCGACAGACGCGGCTCAAAGCAGTCGAGCACGCCGGTGTGGTGGCCCACGGCGAGCGTGTAGTACAGCACGTCGCAGGCCTCCTGGGGAACGTCTTCCTTGGTCTCCACAAACTTACGCGTGAGCTCATAGAAGACCACCTGGTCGGGCGCATGGCCCAGGCAGGGGTCGGCGACGCCCTCGGCGGCCTCGACGCTTGCGCGCGAGGCATCGCCAAAAGAGCCGCCGAGCATGCCGGGACCCGCAAAGTAACCAGAGCGGTCCGTAAGCTCCATCTAGCGACCTCCGGCCAGCACCAGATCCTGAAGCGCCGAGTACACCTCGACGCGGCGCGGATCGTCCTGCTTGTCGATGAGCAGCGCCATGGCACCGCGGATATCGCCCTTGGGTGCACCCTCGAGCGTGTCCATGAACTCGTTGGCCAGGTCGCGGCCGTAACGGTAGCCGCTCATGGCGCGAGCCTCGCGCTCGATGGCAACGCGCAGCTTGTACGGCACGCCGGGGTGCAGGATATCGGCCTGCTCGTCGGCGGCCTCCACCGTGGTCTCGGCATGGAGCTTTTGGTCCAGCAGACCGAGTGCCATGGCAAAGCCGTAGACGGTCTGCGCGGGGCTGGGCGGGCAGCCGGGGATGTAGACATCGACCGGCAGAATCTTATCCGTGCCGCCCCAGACGCAGTAGTTGTCGTAGAAGATGCCGCCGGTGCAGCCGCACGCGCCATAGGACACCACGATCTTGGGATCGGGTGCGGCCTCAAAGGCGCGCAGGGCCGGCATGCGCATGGCACGCGTCACGGCGCCGGTGTACAGCAGCACATCGGCGTGACGGGGCGAGGGCACGACCTTGATGCCAAAGCGCTCGACGTCGAAGACGGGCGTGATGGAACCGAAGATCTCGATCTCGCAGCCGTTGCAGCCGCCGCAGTCGACACGGTAGACGTACACCGAGCGCTTGATCTTCTTAAGAAGGGTCGCCTTGGCCTTCTCGATGCTCTCGTCGAGCTCGATCTTGGTCGGGCGGTACTGAAGCCGCTCGGGCAAAAGCGTGGGTTCGGCCATGGTTACTCCTCCTTCGTTTCAAAATCCATGATGATGCCCTCGACCGGCGCCGGACCGGCGGGAATCTCGGGCGCATCGGGGTTGAGCTCGCGGTCGATATACTCCGGGTTCACGCCGTGGCCGCCCAGATACTCCATGCCGGGGCCCTGGGGCTCACCGGACGCAAGCGTCTCGTTGGCGGCCATGCCGGCAGCGTTGCCGGTCTTTACGGCCGAGGCGGCGCGCAGGGCGTCGAGCTCGCGCTTGCACTCCTGGCACATACCGACGGTACGGGCGGCCTGCTCGGCCTCCATGCCGCCGGCCTTTTGCAGCAGGCGCTTAGCGTAGTCGATCTCCTTGTGCGGGGCGAACGGCTTGCCGCAGCGCGAGCAGTGCTCGAGCGTGTAGACGCTCTTGCTGGTGAGGTCGTCCTTGCTCATGACGGCCAGCTCAAACTCCTCGGTGAGTTTGATGGCCTCCATGGGGCAGGCTTCCTCGCAACGGCCGCAAAAGATGCAGCGGCCGTAGTCGATCGACCAGGTGATGGTATCGGCCGCAAGGTCGGTGTCCATGCGAATGGCATCGGCCGGGCATGCCACGCCGCAGGCACCGCAGGCGATGCAGAGCTCGGCGTTGTGCTCGGGCTTGCCGCGCATGTCCTTATTGGTGGGGAACGGCGCAAACGGGTACTTGACCGTCGCGTCGCCGGCCTTGGCGTTAACCTTCCAAAGCTTCAGCATATTAGAGCGCCTCCTCATCGAGCGGAGCGGCTATGGTGCCCTCGCCCGCAAGCGGCGACTTGTCGCGCCAGACGTTCTCGAACTGCTCCTTGTCAAGCACATGGTCGCGCTTGGCGGCGACATCGGTCACCGTCACGCGGTCGGTGCAGGAGTAGCACGGGTCGAGCGAGCCGACGATCAGCGCCGCGTCGCCCACGGTGTTGCCGCGGAACATGTAGCGCAGGACCGGCCAGTTGCTGTACGTGGCTGCCTTGGCGCGCCAGCGGTAGCACTTCTGGTTGTTGCCGAGCATCGCCCAGTGCACGTCCTCGCCGCGCGGCGCCTCGGTGGCACCGATAGCGTACTTGTGCGGGGTGTACTCCCAATCCGTGGTGAGGATGGGGCCCGACGGGCAGTTCTCGAGCATGGTCTCGATCATGTCGATCGAATCGTAGACCTCCTGGATGCGAACGGCGGTACGGCCGAAGGCATCGCAGGTGTCTGCCGTGGCAGCGTGCATCTTTTGGACATCCGGATCGGCGTAGCCGTCGAAGGGATGGTCAAAGCGCACGTCGCGGGCATAGCCCGAGCCACGCATGAGCGGGCCGACCGGCGAGAAGTCGCGTGCGATCTTGCGGTCCAGAATGCCGATACCGCTCGTACGCTCAATAAAGTTGGGCGTGGAGAGCAGCATATCGACGAGTTCCTGAACCTCGGAACGCAGCTGGTGGATGGTCGTGAGCGTGGAGAGCTTCTGCTCGGCCAAAATGTCGCGACGCACGCCGCCGATCACGTTGAGGCCGTAGGTCTTGCGGTGACCGGAAAGCTTCTCGGCCAGGTCCATGGACTTCTCGCGGACGCGAAAGAACTGCTGGAAGCCGGAGTCGAAGCCCGTGTAGTGCGATGCCAGGCCAATGTTGAGCAGATGCGAGTGCAGACGCTCGACCTCGAGCATGATGGCACGGATGTACTGGGCGCGCGGCGGGACATGAATGCCCTGGGCGCGCTCGACGGCCTCGGCATAGGCCACCGAGTGGGCGCAGCCGCAGATGCCGCAGATGCGGTCGGCGAGGAACGTCACGGCGTCATAGTTCAGGCGCGTCTCGGCGACCTTCTCCATGCCGCGGTGCACGTAGAACAGACGGTAGTCGGCGTCGACGATCGTCTCGCCCTCGACGAACAGGCGGAAGTGGCCAGGCTCGTCGGAGGTAATGTGCAGCGGGCCCATGGGGACGAGCGTGGTCTCCTTGCCCTTGGTGTCGGCCAAGAACTCGTAGTTTTCCATGTCGCTCGCGGGAGCGGGACGGAAGCGGTAGTCCATGGAGTCCTTGCGCAGCGGGTACAGGCCGCTGGGCCAGTCATCGGGCAGCACCAGGCGGCGACGATCGGGCAGACCCTCGGGGATCAGGCCGAACATATCGCGCAGCTCGCGCTCACCCCACACGCAGGCGGGGACGAACGGCGTCACGGACGGGAACGTCATCTTGGCGGGATCGACCTCGGTACGCACGGTCACCCAGCCGGGATCCTCCCCCTCCATGGAGATGACGTAGTACACGGCGTAACGGCCGCACAGACTGCGCTCATCGTTGCCGATGATCACGGGAATCCAGCCGTAGCGCTCGTAATACAGGTAGTGGACGGCCTCGGGCAGCTTGTCCTGCTTGACGGTAATCGTCAGCTGGTCCTCGCACTGCCACTCGACCTTCTCGATGCAGCCCGGAACGGCGCGGCGCAGGGCCTCGACATGGCTCTCGCAGCGACGGGCATACACCTTGTTCTCAGTTTCAATCATTCGTTACTCCACCTCGCTCTGAGCGGTCTCGGTACCGAACACAGCGCGGTACATCGGCGTCGCGTGAAGTTCCTCGGTGCTCTGCTCGAGCACGATGCCGGTCGCGGTCTCCACACCGTGCACGAGAGGCAGCGGGGTGGCGATGCCAAACCACAAGATCATGACAGCCAGGATGATTTCGGGGATAAGCATGAGCGCCGGGGCCTCATGCTTGCCCATGCCCTGGGGTGCATGGCCGAATACCGACTTGAGTGCGATACGGGTGAGCGCGGAGATGGCCACGGTAAGACCGAGGGCGACCACGACGACCAGCCACATGGGACCGGCGGTAACACCGGCGACAAAAGTCAGGAACTCGGAGATAAACATGCCAAAGGGCGGGAAGGCGGCAAGGCCGAGCAGCGCCAGAATGGCGAGCGCGGCGGTTGCGGGGGCAACCTCGACGACGCCCTGGATCTTGGCCAGGCTACGCGTGCCAAAGGCGTGCTGGATGTTGCCGGACACGCAGAAGGCAAGCGTCTTGGTAAAGCCGTGGAACACGCAGTGCAGCAGGGCCGCGGCGATACCCAGCGGGCCGCCGATACCCAGGCACAGGGCGATAACGCCCACGTTCTCCACAGACGAGTACGCAAAGCGGCGCTTGAGGTCGTCCTGGCGGAACATAGAAAGTGCCGCCACCAAAATGGACAGCGTGCCGACAATCAGCAGCAAAAGCTGCGGATACTCGGCGCCCACGGCCTGGATAGTAAAGCCGTAGAAGCGCATGATCACGAGCATGGCGCACTTAAGCAGCACGCCCGAAAGCAGGGCCGAGACAGGGCTCGGGGCCTGGGAGTGGGCATCGGGCAGCCAAGTGTGCATGGGGAACAGGCCGGCCTTGGTGCCAAAGCCGATCACGATAAACGCAAAGGCGAGGCGCATGAGCGTCGGGTCGAACTGGTCGGCATACGGCAGCACGCACGACAGGAATGCGGCCTCGTGGGCGTTGGGAATCACGTCGGCGGCGTTGGCGTAGATCAGCAGCGTACCGAACAGGCCGAAGGCCACACCGGCGGTGCAGACCATCGCATACTTCCAAGAAGCCTCAAGGGCCGTCTTGTTCTTGTAGATACCCACCAGGAACACGGTGGAAAGCGTGGTTGCTTCCACGGCGGCCCACGCGAGGATCATGTTGTTGGACAGGCACGCGAGCAGCATGGTAAACACGAACAGACTAAACAGTGCAAAATACTGCTTGGCGCGCTCGGCGGGCATGGAGCCCTCCTCGATATCGGCCTTTACATAGGGCAGCGAGAACAGCCCCGTAAGAAAACCGATAAAGCCGATGAGCAGCACAAAGATGGCGCCCAGCGAATCGAGGTGGAACCACAGGCCAAGAGCGCTCGCGGTTTCGCCGCTCATAAGGACGTCACCGGCCGTCATAATCGACAGCGCCAGGACGGCTGCGACGGAGACCAGGTTGAGACCGGCAAACACGTTATAGGACGTGTTCTTGGGCAAAAACGCCATAACCAGCGAGAACACCAAAGGAGTCGCGAGCAGGGCGAGAATCAACGTTTCCATGGACTACCCCCTCAGCTCGGACAGGTCGCGCGCATCGAGCGAGTGGGAGTCGTCCCAAATGCGACGCACGACGATGGACATGATGATGACGGCAAAGATGGCGTCGGTGGCGATACCGATCTCGATGATCTCGGGAGCGGTGGGGGCCAAAAGCGCGAGCGTCACGTGGCTGCCGTTTTCCATAAGGCAGTAACCAAAGATCTGCTTCATGATGTTGCGCTGCGAGATGATGCAGGTGAGGCCCACAAAGAAGTGAGCGAAGCTAATAGCGAGCGCAGGCGTTGCGACCTCGGCCGTGGGAAGGCTGATCTGCGTCACGACGGCAAAGCAAATCGCGACCTCCACGGCGATGATGCAGATGGCCCACGCGGGCTTAAGGCCGGCCTTGAGTGATGCGTCGCTCGGCTCGCCCATCTTCTTGTATGCGCGGTTGAGGATATAAGGGACCAGGACAACCTTGGTGATAAAGGCAGATCCAGCCCACATAAGCAGCTCCTGCGCACCAGTGGTGACACCGAGCGTGGCGAGAAGCCCCACGAGCACCAGCGACTGCACCGCATACCAGTGGATGGAATGTTTGATGTTCTTGGAGACAACCACCATGGTGGACGTGACGATCAGAAGGCCGCCAAGGATGTTGACGATCGAATAACCCATGTCGTTCTACCTCCTAACCGATCCAGCTGGCCGAAAGCGGGCCGCTGACGATGACCATGATGATGAGCACGATGAACACAAACGCCATCGCGCGGGGAAGCGGGGCTCCCGCAGCGACCTCTTCGCTCGGCTCGCCGGGCAGGCAATAGCCCATCCACTTGAGGAACCAGGCGAAGGTGGCGACGGTCTCGGCGACCATGATGCACACGAGCACCAGGATCGCGACGTTGCCGGCACCTACAGAAAAGCCGCCGGCGATGATCTGGAACTTCGAGAAGAACGTGTTCATGGGCGGCACGCCGGCAATAGCGAGTGCCGCGACACCGAAGCCCACGCCCGAGATCGGGTACTTCTTTACGATGCCGCGAAGCTTGGGCAGCATACGCGTGCCGAGCGTAAAGGAGAACGAACCGGCGATCAGGAAGAACAGCGTCTTGGCGAAAGCGTGGTTAAAGATGTGGCAGACGGCGCCATCGAAGGCCAGCTGGCTGCCAAAGACCGAAAGGCCCAGACCAAAGAACACATAGGAGAGCTGGGCGATCGTGGAGAAGGCCAGCAGACGCTTCATGTCCTTTTGCGGCAGGTACATAAGGAAGCCAAAGAGCATGGTGACCATGGCGTCGATAATGGCGACCCAACCCACGATCTCGGGGATCTCGCCGGCAGAGACGAGTGCACGCGCGAACACGCACACGCCGACCTTAACCATCGAGGCGCCATGCAGGTAGGCCGAAACAGGCGTCGGCGCCTCCATGGCCGAAGGCAGCCACATGTACATGGGAACCTGTGCGGACTTGGCCCAGGCCGCAAACAACACGAGCAAAAGGACGATAGCCTTGAGCTTGGCGTCGAGGCCGGCAATCGCGGTAATGGCGAAGGTACCGGTATGGGCAAACACGATGGCGGCGCCCAGATACAGGCCGAGCGCACCGATATGCGTAATGATCAGAGCCTTCATGCCGGCCTTCTTGGCCGTAGGCGTCATGTAGTAGCTAATGAGGCCCCAAGAGCACGCACCCGTGATCTCAAAGAACACGAGCTGGCCCAAAAGGGTCGAGCTGTACACGAGGCCGGCCATGGCGCCGATGAAGATCGCGAGGTACGCGTAGAAGCGACGACGCGGTGCGTCGGGATGCTCACGGTTATTCTCGCTCATATAGGGAATCGAATAGATCACGACAAGCAGGCCGATACCCACAAAGGCGGGCGCGAGCAGCGTGCTCATGCGATCGAAGGTGAATCCCATGACGAGGGTCTGCCCAAACGAGATCAGGGGGACCTGCGTGTCGGGCATGCCGGCGCCAGCGAAATTCGCGGCGAGGGCGATGGTGCAGACCGTCGAGACGGCGGCACCCAAAACGCTGAACCACTTGGCGTACGGACGGGGGAACAGGGCGACGAGCACCGAGGCCACCATCGGGGCCGCGATAGCGACCAAGCCGAGAAGGGACAGACTGACTGCAAATGACATTGTTTCTCCCTTCTCCTACACGCCGACGACCACGAAGACAAACGCCAGAACGGCGATGCCCACGACGGCCCAGGTCTGATTGCCAAGCACCTTAAAACGCGAGCGCGAGCAGGAGTTCTCGATCACGCCGCATACGACAAAATCGATCAGGCACTTCACCAGGAAGATGACTGCACCCAGAACAGCGGCGGCGCCCACGGTCGCGGGCTCGCCCCAGGGGACGAAGATCGCGCAGAACCAGGCGACGACCAGGACCTGCTTCATGGACATGGCGAGCTTGGCCATCGCAAGCGACGGGCCGGAAAGCTCGGCGAGCGGGCCCTCCTGAAGCTCCTGCTCGGCCTCGGCCTGATCAAACGGCAGCTTGCCGAGTTCCATGTAGCAGGCAATCGCAAAGGCGATGCCGGCGAGGATTACGGCGACCGGCGCGTCGATGGCGCCCGTCATGATGTGCTGACCCATGGTGGCGATGTCGGTGGAACCGCACACCAGGGCGGCGGCAAACAGCGCCAGCAGCATGGACGGCTCGATGAGCACGCTCATGAGCAGCTCGCGGACGCCGCCGATACCGGCGTAGGCGTTGGACGAATCCACGCCGCAGAGGGCGAAGAAGAAGCGGGCGAGCGCCAGGCTGTACATGATGGTGATGGCGTCACCAAAGACCGGGATGGGGCTTTGCGCCGTAAAGAGCGGCAGGCCCATCGCGAGCATAAAGGCGACGGCGAAGAACAGCGGCGGCATAATGCGCAGCGCAAAGCTCGCGTCCTCGCTCTGGGACTCGGGGCGCGCAAAGAGCTTGGCCAGGTCGCGATAGTCCTGCATGATGCTGGGGCCGCGACGGTTGTGCATCTTGGCGCGGATCACGCGGCCGAGACCGGAGAAGAACGGCGCGACGGCCATGACGACCACGCCCTGCAGAACGGCAAGTACGATGTTGTTCATGCTCTCCCCTCCTTAACCCATTTGCACGGCGAGCACGAGGAACACCACGAGTGCCGCGACGATGTAGCAGATATAGATGCTGTAGTTGCCACCCTCGAGCTTAGTCGCGAGGTCGGCGAGCTTCTCGACACCCTTATGCGGGGCATCGACGAGAACCTTGTCGGGTACGGGCTCCACAGCCTCGGCCACACCGGTGAGCTTCTGGAAGAAGTGCGCGATGGACCAGCAGACGGCCGTGCAGCGGTCGCGCAGCGTGTAGAGCGGCTGCATAAACCAGGACACCTCGGAGGCAAAGGTCGTGGCCACGACGGGCATATGCTCGTTGGGAGCATAGCCGCATGCCCACGGCTGGGACTTCTGCACCTTGCCGACGGTCTTGAGCTTGCGATAACCGCAGGCAAGACCGACGAGCACCACGAGCGCAATAGCGATCGCGGGCGTGGAGGTGGCAGCGCCGGAGTACTGGTTCATGAGCTCCATGCCCTCGGCGGCAAACACGCCGCCGTACGGATGCAGCACGGACGCGGCGACATCGACCAGCACGGGCGCGATCACGGGAGCGCCAATGCCCAGCACGACGCAGATGGCCGCGAGCAGGCCCTGCGCGAACACCATGGGGGCGGGAACCTCCTTGGCATTGGCCGCAGCCTCGGAACGGGGCGCGGAGGCAAAGGAGACGCCATAGGCCTTGACGAAGCACGTGACAGCCAGCGCGCCGGTAATGGCAAGCGCGACGGCAGCGAACACGGCCACGATCATGACGGCCTTGTCGCCCTGCATGGCGGCATTAAACAGCGACTGGTAGGTAAACCACTCGGAAACAAAGCCGTTAAAGGGCGGGATGGCCGAGATGGCAAGCGCGCCAACGAGGAAGCAGATGGCCGTTGCCGGCATACGACGGAACAGGCCGCCCATCTTCTCCATATTGCGCGTACCCGTAGAATACAGCAGCGCACCGGCGCCCAAGAACAGCTCGCCCTTAAACATCGCGTGGTTAAACGTGTGGTAGAGGGCGGCCATCAGAGCCAGGACGGCGATACCGACCGAGTTGAGCGCCATGGCGGCCATGGAGGCACCGACGCCGAGCAGAATGATGCCGATGTTCTCGACGGAGTGATAGGCCAGCAGGCGCTTGATGTCATGCTCCTGCAGGGCGAAAGCCACGCCGAGAACCGACGAGATCGCACCGAAGACCATGACCATAAGGCCCCACCAAACCTGAACGCCCGAGGCGGAGAGCAGGTCGAGACCAACCTTGAGGATGCCGAAGATACCGATCTTGATCATGCCGCCGGACATGAGGGCCGACACGTTGGACGGCGCCTCGGGATGTGCCTTGGGCAGCCAGCCGTGCAGCGGGATGATACCGGCCTTGGCGCCAAATCCAAAGAAGGCGAGCACGAAGCACACGGATGCGACCGCGGGGCTAAACTGCGTAGCGCGGAAATCCGCAAAGGCAAACGAGCCACCGGCGAAGTTGGTCATGGTGAGGAAGCTCGCCATGATGAGCACAAAGCCCACGTGTGCGATCACAAAGTAGAGCCAACCGCCGTGGATGGAATTCTCGTTCTCCTCGATCACGACCAGGAAGTACGAGGTCAGCGACATGAGCTCAAAGGCGACCAGGAACCAAAACACGTTGTCGGCGGTGATGACGAGCATCATGGACGCCACGAAGGTGTTAAAGAAGAAGCCAGCGCGGCCCTTTTTGCCCGGGTACTCATCAAAGTAGTTGAGACCGTAGATCGAACCGGCAAACGCGAGCACCGAGATGAGCGCCACGAACAGGCCGGACAACTGATTGAGCAGCAGCTGGAAATGGGCAAACGGGAAGAACACGATGGTGTCGACCGACGTGACATCGCCCAGCACGGCCTGGATACCGGCCACAAACGAAAGCACCGCGGCGACGGCGCCGATAAGGCAGCCGGCGGTTTTGGCGGCGTTATCGGCCTTGATCAGCAGAACCGAGGCGAGCGCACCGATGCACGAGACGGCAAGCGATGCGATAAACAGCGTCATGCTATCCATTGTTTACGCTCCCTTCTGCTTTCTCGGACAGGCCCTGGGCCACAGCGGTAACGTCGACGACCGGACCGTTTTCGATCGAACGCAGGCGCTTGGCCTCGTCGAGCTCGCGATCGGCCGCGCCGCCCATGACGGTCAGCGCCTTGGTGGGGCACGCCGCCACACAATGCGGGCCGTCCGGATCGAAGGCGCACAGGTCGCACTTGACGGCGCAGGTGTACTGGCCAGGAGCCCACGTAAGCAGGCTGCTCAGGGACTTAGGATACGAAGGCGTCGGGTCGCACATGCCTGCGACACCGGCGATAGACGTGCCATCGGGATGGATGGCTCCGAAGGGGCACGCGATGGCGCACAGCCTGCACCCGATGCACTCCTGCTCCTTGACGTGGATGCGATCGCCATCGTGCTCGATGGCATTCACCGGGCAGACCTCGGCGCAGGGGGCACCCTCGCAATGGTGGCAGGCAAGGGCGGCCGAAATACCGCCGGTCTTCACGAGCGCCAGGCGCGGCGTATCCTGAAGACCCTGCATCCGGTGGGCGTCGGCACAGGCGGACTGGCATGTTCCGCAGCCGATGCACCTCTCCGGGTTGATGTCGATGAAGCGGTTCATCCCCACTTCCTTTCAAAATAACGGGCCGGGCTCCCGAACGTACGGGACGCCCGGCCCAAATAGCCAACGAGAACGGGACTACACGATTTGGTTCACGTGCGTCTCGTCGTCGAACTTGGCGGCGCCGGGCTCAACGTCCTGGGGAGCGGCGGCGTCCACCAGAGCCTGCTTGAGCTCGGTGTACTGACGCTCGACCTCGCCCTCGGCCCAGACCTGGTCGGCGATAGCGTCGACCTGGCAGGCGGAGAACTTGTCCTCGGGCGTATGCGAGACCGGGTCGACCTTGTGCATGGTCAGCTCGTTGCACTTGCCGATCCACCACTGGTAGGTCATGTAGACCGTGCCCTTGTTGATGCGATCGCTCACGTCGGCGCGGCTGTATACCTGGCCGCGGCGGCTGTGAATCGAGACGATGTCGCCGTTCTTGATGCCGCGCGCCTGGGCGTCCGCGGGATTCATGCGGACAAAGCCGGGCTCGTCGGCAAGCAGCGCCAGCGTCTTGCAGTTGCCGGTCATCGAGCGGCAGCTGTAGTGGCCGACCTCGCGGACGGTGCACAGGATGAGCGGGTACTCATCGTCGGGAAGCTCGGAGGGCGCCTCCCAGTCGTGCGCCATCAGGTTGGCGCGGCCGTCCTTGGTGGTGAACTTGCCACCAGCGAACATGTCGGGCGTACCGTGGTCGTTCACATCGGTGCTCTTGACGGGCCACTGGGCGTAGCCGCCCTCGGGAGCCATCTTCCCGTAGGTCGCGCCCACAAAGTTGGGGCACAGGCTAATGCACTCGTTCCAGATCTGCTCGGTGTTGTCGTAGTGCATGGGGTAACCCATGCGCGTAGACAGATCCGCGAAGATCTCCCAGTCGTGACGGCACTCGCCCTTGGGCGGAACGGCCGCGTCAAAGTGCTGGAAGCTACGGTCGGATGCAGTAAAGACACCCTCGTGCTCGCCCCAAGAGGTGGCAGGTAGGATGACGTCGGCGAGCATGGTCGTCTGCGTCATAAAGATGTCCTGGCAAATGAACAGATCCAGCTCGGAGAGCGTCTTGCGCATTCCGGCCGAATCGGGCTCGGTCTGCACCGGGTCCTCGCCGTAGTTGTAGAAGCAGTGCACCTTGCCCTCGTCGACCAGGTGGCCCAGGTCGGTGAGCTTGTAGCCCTCCTCGAGCGGGAGCTTTTCCTCGGGCACGCCCCAAGCCTTGGCAAACTTGGCACGCACTGCCGGGTCGGTGACCTTCTGGTAGCCAGGGTACAGGTTGGGCAGCATGCCCATATCACAGGAGCCCTGGACGTTATTCTGGCCACGCACGGGCGCGAGACCGGAATTGGGTTTGCCGATCTGGCCGGCAACGCAGGCGATGGAGGCGATGGTGTGCACCGTCTTCAGGTTCTGCTTCTGCTGGCATACGCCCATGCCCCAGCCAATGATGGCAGAGGGCTTCGCCGTGGCGTACATCTCGGCAGCTTGGTGGATCAACGCGGGCTCGACACCCGTGATGTCCTGTACGGATTCGGGAGTGTAGTTCTTGATGGTCTCCCACCACTCGTCAAAGCCGTTCGTGTGCTCGGCGACGAATTCCTTGTCGTAGAGGCCATCGTTGACCAAGCAGTTGGCAAAGGCGTTGAGGAACGCGACGTTGCAACCATTCTTGATCGGAAGGTAGAGATCGGCGATACGCGCGGTTTCGATATGGCGCGGATCGGCGACGATGATCTTGCAACCCTTTTCTTTGGCTCGCACGATACGCCTTGCGACGATGGGGTGCGAATCGGCAGGGTTATAGCCGAAGAGGAAAATGCAGCCCGCATCCTCCATACCGGGGATGGAGCATGACATGCAACCTGAACCAACCGTGTCCATCAGACCGAGGACAGTAGGGCCGTGTCAAGTACGGGCGCAGTTGTCCACGCTGTGGGTGCCGATGCACGCACGCGTAAACTTCTGCATAACGTAGTTCGCCTCATTGCCGCCGCCTCGCGAAGAGCCGGTGGTCATGACAGCGTTAGGACCATATTCGTCAATTATGGCCTGCATCTTAGATGCGGTGAAATCCAGTGCCTCGTCCCAGCTTACGCGCTCAAGATCCGCGCCCTTAGTGCGGCGGATCATCGGGTGCAGTACGCGAGGAGTCAAGATCTTGGTGTCGTTGATGAAGTCGTAGCCGCTCATGCCCTTAAGGCACAGCTCGCCCTGATTGGTGATGCCGTTGAGCGGTTCGGTACCCACGACCTGGCCGTTTTGGACCAAGAGGTTAAACTGGCAACCGGCGCCGCAATACGGGCAGATCACTTTATGCTTCTCCATGACACCCTCCTTCCTTTCTCTGCTACCGATTAATCGGTACTTATTTGACAATCGTTGGGCTTGTATGGCCGCCCGCCTACGCCTCGTTTTCGATGGTGGCGCGGGCACGCTCGGCAGTCAGCTCCGCCAGGCGCTCCTCGTCCACCAGGGTGAGGCCCTTGGTCGGACAAGCCTCGGCACACGCCGGACCGCCGGGACGGTCCACGCACAGGTCGCACTTGAGCACGAAGCTCTTAGTCTGCGAACCTACGCGCACGTCGCCCATTAAGACGGGGACCTGCGTGGTCGCCACGCTCACGGCGCCAAAGGGGCAGGCCATGACGCAGCTCTTGCAGCCGATGCAGTTGTCCTCGTTGACGCCGATGCGATGGTTCTTTGGATCAAAGAACAAGGCGCCCGTGGGGCAGGCCTTGGCGCACGGGGCATCCTCGCAGTGGTGACATGCCACCGGCGCGGAAATCTCGTAGGTGCGCGTTACGCGCAAGCGAGGTGCGGCGATGTTGCCGGGAATATCGTGTGCTTCGATGCACGCCGCCATACAGGTTTGGCACCCAATGCAGCGTGAAGAATCAGCCACGACTCGTTTATTGCCCATGTTGTTCACTCCCTCCTGAATCCCATGCCGGAGAGACCCTGCCGACGTTGCCCCGGACCGCCCGTGGTCCGGCATCGGCGTATCGAGTGCATGCGGCGAAACAGGCACTTCGATAGAATTCCTCCAACGATATACAAGTTTAATATACGCAGTTGCAGGGGGCAAACTTGAGCATAGGCCCTGCAATACGGGTGTATTGCAGGGGTTTTGGCAGGTTGGAATTATTCTCTAGAAGCTATAAAGGTGAGTGTAATACATGCGTACGCCCAAGAAAGATTTCACGCTCGTTTCTGAAGGATGTAGTACGTTTGTAATATCGTTTACACTCAATTACTCTAGTGTAATAAAGTAATGGTTGTAAGATTGGCTATTATTAGCCGTTGCTGTATATGACTATTCATATTGCACGCTCATTAAGGGAGGCCAGTGATGTCATCGACTCAAAAACGAGCCATCCTGCAGGTGCGCATTCGCGAGGAAGACAAGCAACATGCCGAGCGTCTCTACGACGCCATGGGCACATCGCTCGCCGAGGCCGTCCGTCTTTTTGTCGCGCAGAGCATTTTGATGCGCAAGCTCCCCTTTCAGCCGGTCGCCGTGCGCTCAAAGGACGGCACCGCCGCCTATGGATCGCTCAAAGCATATGGTGACCCCAATCGCCGCGCCGAGGAGCGCAATGCCTGGATTGAGTACCTTGCCACGGAAAGCGACGATTCGATTTTGGGTCCCGAGGAAGTAGATATCCATGAGTAGCACCATCATCGACGAGACCGTCATCCTACGCTACCTGCTTGACGACGACGAAGTCCTGTCACCGCGCGCCGCCAAGGTCATCGCCACACGCACCGCTCGCGTCTACCCCGAAATCATCACGCGCGTCGCCGTTACGCTGCGTGACGTCTACAAGGTCCCGCGTGTGGAGATTGCGACGGCCATGACCAAGCTGCTCGATGATGTCATGGTCGACGAGCCCACCGTTGTCTCCCTTGCCGTCAAACTCTTTGGCAAGACCCATATGGACTTTACCGACTGCCTCCTCGCCGCCCGAACCGCCATCTACAACGATGATGTCGTGAGCTTTGGCAAGCCCATCATCCAAGGCATGATCGATTACCGCCGCCAGCGCCAAACCGCTGCCGACGCCCGCGACCGCGCCGCCGAAGCCCGCAGCCGAAGCACCGACTCCACCATCGACAAGCTCCGCCACCAATCCCGCCACTAGTCCCATCCCACCCTAAGTTGCGGTGAAATGGTTCCTGTTTTCAAGCTTCCACGGGCCTTTTAGGAACTATTCCACCGCAACTTCCAGGTTGGCCATCCGAAACCGGCAGCCTTGGACCGCGAATCCTACTGTTCGCCACGAAATGGGCCTATCTACTACGTTTAACCGATCGCCCTCGACCATACCGAAATCCGAAATATCAAAACCGCTGGTAGACGGCTTGCCGATTTTCCGAAAATGCTGCTATGGTCGGCCCCTGCGAGCCAAACGTAGTAGATGGGCCGCTTTCGTGGCCCAGCACCAGACCAGTCATTTTGGAACAGGACTTTTTGACCACAGTTGCCAGCCGATCGCTAGAGTAGTCAAAAATGCCCGTCCCAAATTAGCCACCCCGACCCTCAGTGGGTTCGCAAAAGCCGGAAAACAGTCCGTATTTCACCGCAACTTAGGAGGGGATGTGGGGTCCCCGGCATGTATATGAAAATGGCTCTGGTCCCAAAAGGAACCAGAGCCATTCATCTATCTTATGGAGCGGGCGACGGGAAGTCCAAGGGTTTGCTTCGCAAACCCTTGTTTCGCTGCGGGCCATTGGCCCTTGCGTGCTGCGCTGGAAAATGCTCACGCATTTTCTCAGCTTCGCACCCTGCCGGGTTCGATTCCCGTCGCCCGGCACGCTTATGAAAACGGCTCTGGCACCAAATAAAGCCAAAGCCGTTAAAACTATCCTATGGAGCGGGCGACGGGAATCGAACCCGCGTCATCAGCTTGGAAGGCTGGGGTTCTACCATTGAACTACGCCCGCAAGATATGGTCGGGACGACAGGATTTGAACCTGCGACATCCTGCTCCCAAAGCAGGCGCGCTACCAAACTGCGCCACGTCCCGAAGGTGTTGAGCAGCTAAGGTCTAAACCTTGCGTGTCCCAAAGCGAAGAAAATTATAGGGGAGACTCCCCGCCTATGCAAGCGACGATACCCTAGCTCCTCGAATGTGCGACAAACTGGCTATGGGCCAGGCCTATCACAAAGGCCACCACGGCGACCGGCGCCCACGCGGCTCCAATGTCCGCCAACGGCAGCGCATCGAACGGCAGCCACACGCCCGCAAAGAACGCGTCGCGGACCGAGGTGATCACACTCTGCACCACGACCACGCCGCCGACCCAAACCCACACCTGCGGATGGGCGTCGCAAAAACCGTGCACCAGGCCCATCAGCACCAGCACAATGGCGACGGGGTACAAGGCGTTGAGCATGGGCACCGAGAACATGAGGATCATGTCGAGGCCCACGTTGGAGAGCACGCACGAAAACGCCGCGAACACAAAGGCGAGAACCGCAAAGGGACGGCGCATGGCCTCCTCGGAGGCCTCCGCTCCCCCTTCGACCACATACGTCTCACAGAAGTAACGCGAGCAGCAGCTGATGAGGCCGATGCACACGTTCATGCAGGCAAGGAAAAAGATCGCGAAGACCACGACCGTGCCGGCAAGGCCAAAGTGCATGGAGGCAGAGCGGGCAAGGATGGCAGCGCCGTTGGTGGCATCGGGCATAACCGTACTGAGCTGCATGCCGGCAAGCGCCAGGCCGCAGTAGATGACGGCCATGAGCGCACCGGCGATCACACCGGAGCGCGAAATCTCAAAGGCCACGCGCTTGTCGTCGGTAACGCCCAGCTCGTGGATAGTCTCGGCGATGATAATGCCGAAGGCGAGCGACGCGAGCAGGTCCATGGTCTGGTAGCCGGTCAAAAAGCCCTGCACGGCAGCACCCGCATCGTAGGGAGCCTGAGGCGCGGCAACCGGTCCCAGCGGCGAGATCACGGCAGCACCCACAACCAGCACGATGAGCGCGATAAGCGCGGGGCCCGTAATGCGGCCGAGCACGCGTGTGATGACACCCGGGCGCAGCGTGAGCACAAACGCGACTGCGAAGAACCCGATGGCAAACACCAGGCGAGCCGTGCCAAGCGAGACACCCTCGGGCAGCAGCGGCACCAACATCTCGAAGGCCGTGGAGCTCGTGCGCGGAATGGCCAGGCACGGGCCGATGGCAAGATACACCGCCGCGACAAAGAACTCGCCAAACTTGGGGTGCACGCGGCCGGCAAGCTCGCGCGCCGTTCCGGCAAGCGCCACGGCGATAAAGCCCATGACGGGCAGGCCGATGGCGGCAACCAGAAAGCCGAGCATGGCGACCGGCGTGGCAGAACCTGCCTGCAGCGCCAGCAGCGGCGGGATAATGAGATTGCCGGCGCCAAAGAGCATCGAGAATAGGGCGATGCCGACAGTGACGACATGGTCGGAGCGCAGACCACGCGGGGTGGATGAAGCCATGGGACCACCTTTCGGGTCGAAACAAAAACGGGACGGGCAAAAACACCCGTCCCGCAAGTATAAACGGTCTAGCAGCTTTAGCAGGCTAAATCGCACAGAGCATCGATAGCCGTGTCGACTTCTTCGGTCGTGTTGAAATACCCAAACGAGAAGCGAACAACACCCTGGCGCTCGGTCCCGAGCGCGCGGTGCATGAGCGGAGCGCAATGGGCACCGGGGCGCGTCGCAATCCCCCACCCTTGCATGAGCGCGTCCGAGATCTCGGCAGAGTCGATATCGCCCACGTTGAGCGACACGATCGCCGAGCGCGCGGGTTGGTCAAACGCACCGTAGAGCTTAATCCCCGGAATCTCGCGCACACCGGCAAGGAAGCGATCAGCGAGCGCACGCTCGTGGGCAGCAATCGTCTCCACCCCACCCTGGGCCTCGATAAAGTCGAGACCAGCGGAAAGGCCGGCGATACCGTGGCCGTTGAGCGTGCCCGCCTCAAGGCGCGTGGGCCACTCAAGCGGCTGCAACGCATCAAAACTGTGCACGCCCGTGCCGCCCATGGCCCACGGCGCCACGTCAATGCCCTCTGCCACGGCCAGGCCGCCGGTCCCCTGCGGACCCATGAGCCCCTTGTGGCCGGTAAAGCACACCACGTCGAGCCCCATGGCCTGCATATCGATATGCGCCGTGCCGGCAGACTGCGAGGCATCGACGATCACGAGCGCGCCGGCCGCATGGGCCATGACAGCCACGCGCGCAATGTCGACCGCGTTGCCGGTCACATTGGAGGCATGCGTCACCACCACGGCACGCGTACCCGGCGTGACAAGCCGCTCGAGTTCGTCGTAGTCGAGCACACCATTTACGTCACAGCCCGCATGCTCAACGGTCACGCCCCGCTCCGCTGCCAGGCGGTTGAGCGGACGCAGCACGGAGTTATGCTCGAGCACCGTCGTGACCACGCGGTCGCCGGGGCGCACCACGCCACAGATGGCGATGTTGAGCGCCGCCGTAGAGTTGGACGTAAAGCACACATGGTCCGCCCTCGGGCAACCTAAAAGGCGCGCGAGCTTGGCACGGCAACCGTGAATCGTACGAGCGGCATCGAGGGCACCCGACGTGGCGCCGCGCCCGGCATTGCCGAGCGAGCACATCGCCTGCGTCACGGCATCGATGACCGTCTGCGGCTTGTGCATGGTCGTCGCCGCGTTATCCAGGTAGATCATCGCACGACCTCCCACATATCAATCACGGTATAGCCCTCGGTGGGAACGCCCGCCGCGGCAAGCTCGCCGCGCAGCAGCTCCTCATCGGCAGGCAACGCCTTCCACGCCAGACCGCAGCCGGCAGCGACCTCCCCGGGCACGGGAATCGTTCGCCCGGGAAGGCCGCGCTCGATGCACAGAGACTCGCAACCCATGGCGGCCGCCGTGGTGGGAAACGTGATGACAAGCGCCGGGCGCTTCTCCCTCATGGCAACTCCAACCAATACGCTACGGGCGCACGACGCGCACGGCCTGCTCCATCTTCTCCACGATCACGTACATGTTGGTGACCTCGCCCACCGCAAGCTGGTCTTTAATGCCATAGTGGTCGAGGCAGGTACCGCAGGTGAGAATCTCGACACCCTGCTCGGCCAGGCCCTTCAGGTCGTCGAGCACCGGCGAGCCCTCGACGGTGAGCTTGGCGCCGCCGTTGTAGAACAGCATGGTCGCGGGCAGCTCCTCCTGCTGCGTCACGGCAAAGATAAACGCCTTCATGAGCTTGTGGCCCAGCTCGTCGTCGCCACGGCCCATGCAGTCGGTGTAGACGGAAATGACGAGCTTGCCCTTGCCGGCGCTGGCATCACAGAAGGCAGCGCCATCCTGCTCGGGATCGGCCACGGCAACGGCGCCAGAGGTCGCCACGGTCACGTGCCACTCGGCGTCAGAAACCTTCTCGACCGAGGCCGTGCAGCCCTTCTCCTGCGCCATCTTGGAGATGTTCTTGACGGCGGTCTCGTTGTCGACCGAGGTCACGACGGCGCCCTCGCCATCGAGCTGCTTCAGAGCTTTGAGCGTCTTGACGACGGGCAGCGGGCAGGCATCGCCCATGGCATTGACTTCAATCTTGGTAGACATAGTTTTTCCTTTCGAAAGAGCCGTTCTAGAGAACGGCAAACAGTTACATAAACGTGCGGGCTAGCGAACAACGCGGACAGCAGGACCGCCCGGCTCCGCCTCGCACACGCGCCCGACAACGGCCGCGATGCGCCCCTCGGCATGCAGGCGACGCGCAAGCCCATCCACATCGGCAGCAGGCGCCGCGATGAGCAAACCACCCGAGGTCTGCGGATCGTACAGCGCGTCAAGCATGCCCGCCTCAAGGTCCTCGTCGGCAGCCACGCGCGGGCCAAAGAAGTCCTGGTTGCGGTAGGAGCCCGCGGGGATAATGCCCAGACGCGCCATATCGAGCACCTGGTCAAAGAGCGGCACCGCCCCCGACGCAAGTTCGATCTGCACGCCCGAGCCCTCGGCCATCTCGCACGCATGCCCGATCAGACCAAAGCCCGTAATGTCGGTGCAGCCGTGAAGCTCGAGTCCCTCGGCCAAACGAATCGGGGCCTCGTTGAGGGTGCGCATCGAGTCGAACATCGGACCAGCCTCGTCCTGCTCGATAAGCTCGCCCTTAATGGCCGTGGTGATGATGCCCGAGCCGATCGCCTTGGTCAGCAGCAGGACATCGCCCACGCGCGCACCGCTATTGGCGAGCATGCAATCGAGCGCGACAAAGCCGCTCACGGACAGGCCGTACTTGGGCTCGTCGTCGTTGATGGTGTGGCCGCCCGCGATGGTGCAGCCGGCCTCAACGCACTTGTCGGCGCCGCCCGCCAGAATCTGACCGGCAACCTCGACGCCCAGGCAGCTCGGAATGCACAGCAGGTTCATGGCATGGCTCGGCCGCCCGCCCATGGCGTAGATGTCCGACAGTGAGTTTGCCGCGGCAATCTGGCCAAACAGGAACGGGTCGTCGACCATCGGTGGGAAGAAGTCGATGGACTGCACGAGCCCCAGGTTCTCCCCTACGCGGAAGACACTCGCATCGTCGGAGGTATCGAACCCCACGAGCAGATTGTCGTTATGCACATTGGGCAAGTCGCCCAGGACCTGGGCGAGGGCTCCGGGAGCCAACTTAGCGGCTCAACCGCTCGCGGCCGTCATGGACGTGAGCCTCATGGTGTCCTTAGCCATACGAACCCCCTTCCAACAAATCAACGACTTTAAGTATACGCCCCAGGCACGGCTTCCCAAGAGACCGCCAACGGCTCGAACGTCGAAGGCGGAGCCGCAAGCGCCTGCGCGATAGCATCTGCCAGTGCGCGCTCAAACAACGGAAGGTCGGCCGCCTCGGGCGTGTCGACATCCGTCATACGCGGCGGCGCCACCCACGTCACGGGAGCGCCGGGAAGCATCGCCTCCATCCAGGGACGAACGCCGGGCAAATCGGTCGCCACAACTTTGCAGCCGCACGCGAGGGCCTCGATCGTCACGAGCGGCAGACCCTCGTAAAACGAAGGCAGCACAAAGACGCCGGAACTGCGGTAGGCACGCACGAGCCCATCGCTATCCAGGCGGCCCGCCAGCGTCACCGGCACATCCGAGGCCGCGGCCAAGCGCTCGATACGCGCGTACTCGGCATCGTCCCCGCGGCCGCCCACAAGTACCAAGCCAGATGGGCGGACGCCATCGTCAATCGGCAATGACATGGCTCGAACCAGCGACTCGACGCCCTTTTTAAAGCAAATCTTGCCCACGTACACAAGCGATCCCGGCTGTCTCGCCACGCTTGCGTCGCAGCAGAAGACGCGATGGTCGTAGCCCGTCCCAATCACGTGGATGCGATCGGCATCGACGCCGCACACCAGGCCAATCTGCTCAGCCTGCTCAGCATGGAGCGCAAAGACGGCATCGAGCCGACGAACCGCACGTACGATGCGATCGCGCTCGAGCGCATGCGAACGCAGCTGGCGCAGGTCGGTCGAATGGCACACGGCAACAACCGGCACGCCCCGGACGCACTCGCGCACCAATGCGGTCACCAGATACAGATGATGGCAGAGCACCAGATCGGGCCGAAACTCAGCCACCGCCCGATCGATTGCAGCAGCAAATGCCCGCTCAAATGCCTTGAGCATCGAAGGCGTCAGGTCACGATAGCGTGTAGAGGGATAGGGCATGACATCGGACATACCGCAGATGGGAAACGGCAGCTCGGGCGACTCGAACGGTACGGCAAACACGGCAGCACGCCGGTCCAGCTCGCCTTGGGTATCACCCGGTGCCGCGCCGCAAAGCACGGCGGCGCGATGCCCCGTCTCGATCTGCTCGCGCACGAGCGCGGCAAGGTAGGTGCCGCTGCCGGTACTATCTGGTTTTTGCGCCGAGATATTGAGGATGCGCATGTCGCGGTACACCCCTAGGCCAAGGCGGCGGCGCGAATCGCCGCGCCGATGGCACCTGCAAAGCGAGCCTGGGGCGAGGTGGTCACCGGCGACCCCAGTAGCTCGCCCAATCGCTCCACCACGAAGGCGTTCTCGCACAGGCCACCGGTCAGGTAGTACGGGGCGCCCGCGGCCTGCCCGGCCATGGTCGCCACGCGCGAGACCACGCTGTCGATCACGCCACGCGCAATGTTCTCGCGCGGCTCACCGCGACCGATCAGGCTGATGACCTCGCTTTCGGCAAACACCGTGCACATGCTGCTGATCTTGGTGGGCTCACCGGAACGCGCAAGGTCGGCCATCTGCTGTTGGGAAATACCCAGACGGTCGGCCATGATCTCCAAAAAGCGCCCCGTACCGGCAGCGCACTTGTCGTTCATGGCGAACTTGGCCACGCGGCCACTTTTAAGCTGAATGACCTAGGTGTCCTGGCCGCCCACGTCAATCACCGTGCCGTGATCGCCAAACAGGCGCACGGCACCGGTACCGTGGCAGGTAATCTCGGTCACGACCTTGTGTGCATAGGGCACGGCAACACGGCCGTAGCCAGTCGCGACCACGCGCACGTCGTCGGCAGCCACGTCATAGCCAGCCGCGGCAAGCTCGCCGCGCAGCCGTTCGGAAGCATCGACCGAGGAGAACCCGGTTGGCTGCACGCACGTCCACGCCACCGAACCCTCCCCGTCGACCACAGCGGCCTTAGCCGCCGTAGACCCGATATCGATCCCGATCCCTATCATGGCTCTCTCCCAATCTAAACATCAAAGGTAGCGGCGCGTTCAGGCGCCTTAGCTCTAGGTTTCTCAGGTGCCGGAGATTGCCCCGAAAGAGGAGCGCAGCGTACTTTGGGTACGCAAGCGACGGTTTGAGGAGCAAGATCCGGTGCCTGAGGAAGCTAGAGGGTTTCGATAAAGGCGGCGATGCGCGTCTCGATCTGGCCCATGTCGCCGTTGCTATAGTCGGTCTCGATCTTCATATACGGAATACCCGCACCCTCGACAGCCTCCTGCATGCGCGCACTCTCCACGTTAAAGGTGTGGCACGCCTGGAGCACGCTCTCCACTACGCCATCGACGTGATACTTCTCGCACATGGCCAGCGTGTTTTCCATACGACCGTCGTTGGGCGTCATGACCGAGCAGTTGATATCCAGGTAGCGGTCGGCGATGGCGCGCAGGATATCGGGCGCGTCCGGGTCGATCATCATGGCCGCCGTGCGCTCGCCCGAACAGTCGTCCATGCACACGACCACACCGCCGTTGGACTCGATGGTGCGACCGATCTTGTTGATCACGCCGCCCACCGGGCAACCAGTAATCAGGATGCGCTTGGCGTCTGCCGCGACCGGGCGCTCGCCCGCGTCGTAGGCCTCGCGCAGCTTGGCAACCTTTTGCTCCAGCTGCTGCGTATAGGCATCGATATCAAAGCTAAACGTGCCGGCAAACATGGTGCTCATCAGGTCGACGCCGCTCATGGCCGCCGGCTGGTTGGCCTGCAGCGCAAACATGTCGAGCTGGGCCGCACGCAAGCGGTTGCGACGACGGACGGCAGCGCGCAGGTCATCGTCGGTAATCGTGATGCCGTAGAAACCTTCGAGCTCCTCCTTGAGCAGGCGGCACTCCTCGTACCAGCCTTCACGCTCGTAGGCGCGATCGCGACCCTGCGGCAGGTGCAGAATGTGCGTGCGCTTGAGCTCGTTGAGTAGCTCGTACATCTTCTTCTTGCCGTCGCAGGTGGTCTCGCCGATGATCATGTCGCTAAAGTACGTAAACGGGCACTTTTGCGAGTAGGCAAAGCCGTACGTCGACTTGATGAGCGGACAGAGATTTGCCGGCAGCACCTTCTCGGCCTCGGGAATCACCTCATCGGACGTACCACACAGAGCCACGCTCGCAGCCCCCGCGGCATCGATAATCTCGAGCGGCGTATAGCTGCACAAAAAGCCGACCAGGCGATTACCTGCCTGTTTGTAATCCTTGACGCGAATAAACGCCGCCTTGCGCTGCTCGTTGAACTCCTCAAACGTGCGCGGCAACGGCTGCTCCTCGATATCGACCATAGTAGTTCCCCTCTCTTGCACCGATATACCGACAATTAAACAACAAACCCACGCCATACCCAAAAGGAAGCATCCTCTAGGGAATGGCGTCGATAAGCTCCTGCGTATACGGATCGCTCGGGTGCGCGATCACGTCCTCGGCCGCGCCCTCCTCGACAAGACGACCGTGGTAGAGCACGCCAATCCGGTCGGACATATGCCGAACCACACGCATATCATGCGTGATAAACAGCAGCGCCACGCCCGTCGTGCGCTGCAGGTCACGAAGCAAGTTGAGCACTTGAGCCTGAACGGACACGTCAAGCGCCGAGACCGGCTCGTCGCATACCACAAGGCGCGGCTCGCAAATAAGCGCCCGTGCCAGATTGAGTCGCTGACGCTGTCCCCCCGAAAGGTCGTGCGGATAGCGGTCATAATGCTCTGCCAGAAGACCGACCGAGGCCAGGGCCGAGAGCGCGCGCTCATGGCGCTCATCCGCATCGCGCACGCCGGCGATAATCAGCGGCTCCTCCAAAATGCGGCCGACACGGTTACGCGGGTCAAAAGCCGTAGAGCTATCCTGGAATACCAGCTGGATTTCGCGGCGAAACGGCTTGCGTTCGCGCTCCGGCATCGTGGCGAGGTCGTGCCCGCGATAGACAATCGAGCCGGAATCCGCACGCTCGAGACCACAGATCAGGCGTCCAGTCGTCGACTTGCCCGATCCGGATTCGCCAACCAGGCCATAGATCTCGCCCGGTGCGATCTCAAACGACAGATCGTCCACGGCGGTAAAGGCCTGACGCTTAAAACCTAAGCCCGGCATGGGAAACGTTTTAGTCAGATGTGAGACCCTAAGCAGGGCTTCGCTATCAACAGCCATGGCACTCCCCTTTCTCGACAAGCCAGCATTTAGACCGGTCGCACGCATTCACGGCAAACAGCGGAGGCTCCTGCGCGCGGCAACGCTCGTCCGCCCGGGCGCAACGAGGCGCAAAGCGGCATCCACAGGGTATTGCCGTAAGCGGCGGCACCGTGCCCGGAATATCCGCCAGCGTGTCAACTCGCTCGCCTTCGAGCGGCGGAATGCTCGCGATGAGCCCCCGGGCATACGGGTGGCTCGGGCGATCCATAAGGCCGCAGGCGTCGATCTCTTCTACGATTTGACCCAGATACATGACGTGCACGCGCGAGCAGATGCTCGTGACGACACCCAAATCATGGCTGATAAAAAGCACCGCCATGCCCTCAGAACTGTTGAGGTCGCGCAGAAGATCCAAAATCTGTTTTTGAGTCGTCGTGTCGAGTGCCGTGGTGGGCTCATCGGCAATCAGCAGGCGCGGGTGCCCGGCGAGCGCCATGGCGATCATCACGCGCTGACGCATGCCGCCGCTAAAATCGCCCGGATACATGTCGAAGCGGCGGTCGGCGTCGCGGATGCCCACGCGCTCCAGCAGCTGCAGGGCCTCGGCGCGGGCTTCGCGTCGGCTCACCTTACGGTGGGCTCGCACGGCCTCGACGACCTGGGCCCCGACCGTCATGACGGGGTTGAGTGAGGACAACGGGTCCTGGAAGATCATGGCAATATCGCAGCCGCGCACCTCGCGCATGCGCTTGAGCGGACGCGCCAGCAGATCCTCGCCATCAAACACAATCTGGCCCTCATAGGCCATCTTCTGTTCATGCTCCAATAGGCGCATGACACTCTGGGCAAACACCGACTTACCGCAGCCGGACTCGCCGACAACACTAACGATCTCACCGGCATCGATATGTAGGTTGAGTTTGTTGACGGCTTCCAGCGCGTTGCCATCGCGGCCCACAAACGAGATGCAGAGGTCGCGCACGTCCAAAAGATGCTGAGCCATGGGCTAGTCCTCCTTGGTCTTGGAGTCGAGGGCGTCGCGCAGGCCGTCGCCGGCAAGGTTCAGCGAAAGCACGCTCGCGATGATGGCCGCTGCCGGGAAGAAGATCATCCACGGGGCTTTGCGCATCACGTTCTTGCCCGCCTGCAGGATGTTTCCCCAGCTGGCGTCGGGCGCCTTGATACCCAGGCCCAGAAACGAGAGGGCGGCCTCAGAGAGCACGGCCTCGGCAAAGACGAAGGTCGCCTGCACCAGGAAGGGCGCCATAACGTTGGGCACGATATGCAGCCACACGATGCGCGCGGTCGAGGCGCCCTGCACGCGCAGGGCCTCCACAAAGGGCTCCTCCTTGACCACCATCGCGCGCGAGCGCACGATGCGCGCCATGCTGGGCGTATAGACGATGGAGAGCGCGATGATGACGTTCCACACGCTCGCCCCCATCATCGCCATGAGCGCGATGGCCAGCAGCACGCCCGGAATGGACATAAGGCCGTCGCAGATGCGCATGAGAATATGATCGAGCCTCTCGTTGTAGCACGCATAGGCGCCAATCACCAAGCCGAGCGCACTCGTCGCGAGCGTGACGGCAATGCCGACGCCAAGCGACACGCGCGCGCCCGCGATGACGCGGGCAAGCAGGTCGCGGCCACAGTCATCGCAGCCAAAGGGATGCGCGGGCGAAGGTGCCGAAAGTCGCAACGTCATCTCCTGCGCATTGGGATTAACCGTCCACACCAGCGGACCGACGAGCGCGATCAGCGCAATCGCCAGGAAAATACAGCCGCCGACCACAAGCTCCTTGTTGGCAAGAGCCTTCTTAACGTTTGCCATCATGCATCGCCCCATTTGCGAGCACGCGGGTCAAAAGCGCCGTAGGCAAGGTCGACAGCCAGATTGATCACCGAATTCAACAAGGCGATGACCAGCAGCACACCCTGAATCACCGGATAGTCGCGACGCTCGATAGAGCTCGTGACCAGCTGGCCCAAACCGGGGATGTTAAAAATGGCCTCAGTCACCACGGCGCCCGTAATCAGAGCGCCAAAAGAATAGCCGACCGAGGTGAGAATCGGCAGCGCGGCGTTGCGCAGGGCATGGGCCAGCACCACGCGAACCTCGGAGACGCCCTTGGCGCGCGCCGTCTTAACGCAGTCGAGCTGCATGGCCTCGATCACGCTCGCACGCGTCATGCGCATGAGCAGCGCGGCCTGAACGCATCCAAGCGATATGGCCGGCAACGCAAGATAGCGTAAATGGCTGAACCAGCCCTTCGATAGCGGCGCATAGCCGGCCACCGGGAACACACGCAACGTGACGGCAAACAGCCACATAAGCATGAGCGCCATCAAAAAGCCGGGTATCGCCACGCCCAAAAGAGCAACGACACGCAAGACCGCGTCGGTGCGCGACCCATGTTTGAGGGCAGCGACGACGCCGCAAGGCAGTGCAATCAACAGCGCGATGAGCTGTGCCAGAAGCGCGAGCGATAGCGTGGGGCCAAAGTGCTCGGCGATCGCCTGCGTGACGGGCTGCCGCATAAAATACGAATCGCCCAGGTCGCCGGTAAGCACGCCGCCCATCCACTCAACGTAGCGCTGCGGCAGCGGCTCGTTGAGTCCCAGGCTATCGTTGACGCGCTCGATCTGGTCGGCCGAAGCCTCCATGCCGAGCATCGAAGAGGCCGGGTCACCCGGTGTGAGATAGATAATCAAAAACACGACAACCGAGATGATGAGCATCACCGGAACCATCGCGCCTATACGTTTGAGCGTGTACTTCATCATGCGAGGCGTCTATTTCCCCTCTGAACGTGGACAGGGCGTGGCGGCCACAGGGGACCAGACCCCTCCAGCCGCCACGCCATCTATTGCATTACTCCGGACGCTTGGCGTTCCAAATGATGGCCCCGTCGAGCACCTCGACGTCCTCGACGTCTGCCTGGGTGCCCGTGATGGAAGCGTAGTGGCAAAGCGGCTCGATGACGGCGATCTCATAGAGGCGCTCCTGAGCCTCGGCCCACTTCTTGGCCGCAGCATCGGTGTCCTTGGCGGTGCGGGTCTCGGCCACGAGCTTGAGCGCCTCCTCGTCGGACAGGCCATAGAAGGCCTTGGAGACCGAGAGGGACTGGGCCGGGATGGGCTTGTAGTTGGTGGAGGCCACAAAGAGGTCCCACTGCTCGGGCTTGCCGGAGCGGATGTCCATGAAGGTCGCGAACTCGTAGCTGTCGACCTCGGCGGTGAAACCGGCCTTCTCGAGCTGTTCCTGCAGCGCGACGGTGGCGTTATGCATATCCTTGTAGTCGGGGGTGGTCAGTAGCTTGACCGTTTCACCGGCATAGGAGGTCTTGGCCAGGGCCTTCTTGGCGGCCTTGGCGTCGGCCTGGTTAAAGTACTTCTTGCCCGCGTCGGTCGCCCACTGAGTGTTCTCGGGGTTGCCAAGGTTGGGATCGATGTTGAAGAGCTCCTTCTCGCCATAGGCGGCAAGAGCGGCCGCCTCGCAGTCGATAGCCATGAGGGCACACTTGCGGATCTCCTCGTCGGCGAAAATGCCCTCGTTCATGTTGAGGAAGGCGGTCAGAACGCCGGCGTTATGAGTGTAGAGCTTGACGTCGTCGTTGCCGTCGAAGTCGTGGTAGTTCTCGGTGGGGATCTCGCCAGCGATATCGTACTCGCCGGTCTCAAACCCGCTCACGCGCGTGGAGGCCTCGGTCACGAACTGATAGTAGATGTCCTTGGTGGGCGCGGAGACCTTGCCGGTGTAGCCCGAAGCCTTGCCGTGGGCGGCGACATAGTCCTCGTAGCGGGTGAGATGGACGTACTGGTCCTGCTTCCACTCCACAAACTTGTAGGCACCGGTACCCACGTACTCGGTCACGCCGGTATCGCCCGCGGCCTCAATGACCTCGGAGGGGAAGATACCCGGATACTGGGAGTGGTTGCCCAGGATGATCAGAAAGTCGATGGCGGGCTCGGTCAGCGTGCAGGTGACCTCGTGGTCGCCCGAGGCGGCGAAGGTGGCACCGGGCAGCAGGCTCGCGGCGCGGTCGTTGACGGTGAGCCAGCGGTTCATCGAGGCCACGACGTCCTCGGAGCCAAACTCCTTGCCGTTGTGGAAGGTGACGCCCTCGCGCAGCTTGATGGTGTAGGTCAGGCCGTCGTCGGAGACCTCATAGCCCTTGGCCAGCACGGGTTGGGGCTCGTAGTCGCTATCGAGGCCAAAGAGCGGCTCGACGACGTTGCAGATGATGTCCACGGTCACAAGCGACGACGTGGTGTGCGGATCGAGGCCGTCCGGGCTCGCCGGGAGCGCGATCTGCAGCTCGTCGCGATACTCCACATCCTGGCCGGAGGCAGCGGCGCTACCGCTTTCGGCGCCCGAACCGCCGCAGCCGGTGAGGCCGAGGCCCGCCATGGCGCACAGGGCAGCGGAGCCGGTCAGAAAACCGCGACGGGAAACGCCCGCCTTGAAAAGGTCGTTGTTCATTGAGTTCCTTTCGTGTCTGAACAAACGGATAGAATCTGCCGGCACGGTGGAAATCCCCGCCCCGGCAGCTATGCGAAGCCGGCCGGCGCCCTGCGGTGCATCCGGACACCGGCCGACATGGCAACGGAGAAATCCCTATCGCGTGGACAGGAACACCCGGCGGCACAGCTTGGCGCAGGTGCGGCTAAATCGTCTCGAGGAAGGCCTCGATGCGGGTCTGGAGCTGACCGGCGTCCTCACCGGCGTAGTCGGTCGTGATGTGCATAAACGGAATGCCCGCCTCCTCTGCGGCCTTCTCCACAGCGAAGGACTCCATCTCGTAGAGTGTGCAGAACTGCAGGGCCACGTCGACGATACCGTCGGCATGCAGGTCCTTGGCCATCTGGACAATGTCCTTCATACGCTGATCGTTGGGCGTAAAGACGGCGCAGTTGATCTTAAAGTAGCGCTCGGCGATGGCGTCGAGCATCTCGTCGACCGTCTCGCCGGACTCGTCGACCAGGTCCTTGTAGTAGCGCGAGCCCGTGCAGGACTCCTCGCCCACCACGACGCCGCCGGCCTTCTCGATAAGGTTGAACAGCTTCCAGTTGGGCACGGCCATGGGCGTACCGGTGTACAGGATGCGCTTGGTCCCCTTGGGCGCCACGCCCTCGCCGGCCTCGACACGCTGCTCGCACTCGGCGGCCATCTCGTTGATGGCTCCGGTCAGACGCGGCGTGTCGTCCATAAAGGCGGCCTGAACGGTCAGCAGGCTGTCGAGACCGCTGATGGGCGCCGGGTCGGCAGCGCGCGTGGCAGCGAGGCGCTGCAGGGCGCGACGCTTCTCATTGACGGCGTGGATGGCGGCCTTCAGACGCTCGGGCGTGATCTTGACGCCGCACTCTTCCTCGATCTTGGCGGCGAGCTTCTTGACCTCGGCCTTCCAGGTCACGAGCGTCGACTCGTCGTGTACGTTGGGAATATCCATGACGTACATGTTCTTTTGCGTGGCAAAGAACTCGTAGGCCTTTTTCTTGCCGTCGCAGGTGTTCTCACCCACGACCAGGTCACTCGACTCAATGTAGGGGCAGACCTCGCCCAGCTTAAAGCCGGCAAAGCTCTTGATGAGCGGACAGGTGTTGCGCGGCAAGTGCTCCTCAACCTTGTCCGTTGCCCAGTCGGCACCCGAGCACAGGCCCACGGGGATGCCATCGCAGGCAAGCACGATCTCTTCGGGCACGTAGACGCAGAACGAACCGACGATCTTGGTGGCCTCGCCGGCCTCCTTCTTGTCGAGCATCTCCTTAATACGGCCGCTGTGGATGTTGGTGGCGACAAAATCCAGGTAGGACGTAGACTTGGGGCGATTGTTCTGTGTCAGGAACATATCGCCGTACATCTGGCCCACGGCGCCCAGCAGCATGTCGTGGTCGGCAAGATTCATGCCGAGGCTTTCCCACATCGGATGGAAATCGAATTCTTCAGCCATGACGGTTCCCCTCTCGAACCAAAAATGAATAGCTACGGTATTTCTGCACGGTGGGCGCCGAAAACCCAGCCGTGCCTAAACCCGGAATTTTGGGGAACCTGCTTTGCAGCTGATTATTTAGTTGTGCGTCGTCTCTCCCGGAGCCGTGAACATACCTGCTCATATGCGGCTCCGAGCCATATACAGGGCGCGCGCCGCAACGCGACGCGAATATGTCTTCTGCGGCATCAGCGCGCCCTCCTTTTCTCGTCGAAGGTAACTATATCAACGGTTGTCGTCCAGACGAACACCGCCGACATGCGTACGACAGCGTCGGGATGTGAGCATCTCACTGTCTGATAATTAATTATCAGACTGATAAGGTTTAGTCATGTAGAAATCGGCGAACGGCGAAGTGAAAATAAAGCGGTCGAGGAATACCTCCTCGACCGCATCGCCCCCGCATTATCGGCAAACGAGATGAATCCTGCTTGCATCAAAATGCATGCGCAGAGTCTCACCCGCCTGCGGCAGCTCTTCCACGGGTACACTCACCTTATTCACCTTCCACTGCAGACGCGTGGGCGCATCGACGCGCGGCACGTCCAGCAGCACCAGCCGCTCAAAGCGAGAATCGCTCACGCGGGCCACATGCAGGTCATAGCTGTTGCGACCACGCTCGACACGGTTGTCAACATGGAAGTAGCTTGCCCGAATGCCCAGGTACGCCACATTATCGGGAACCTCGCGACCCACGTTAAAGGTCATACCCCAATCCAGGGCTTCAACTTCCTGAGGCCCGATCTTGCGCGCACGGCTTGTGTTCTTGCAGCCCGTTAGGCGCAGTGCCGCCAGCGTCTGCGGCCGGCGGACCACGTCCTCGATGGAGCCGATCTCCTCCACATGCCCGTCGTGCATCACGCAGATGCGCTGGCACAGGCGACACGCTTCGTCGATGTCGTGGCTCACGTAGAGCACGGTGCGGTTGCATACATCGAACAGGTCGAGCATGTTCTGTTCGAGGGCGCTCTTAAGATAGGAATCGAGTGCGCTCATGGGCTCGTCGAACATAAAGATGCCCGGATGCGCCGCCACCATGCGTGCAAGCGCCACGCGTTGCTGCTGGCCGCCCGAGAGGCGCGCGGGATAGCGGTCGGCAAAATCGGCTAGACCGAAAATGCTCAGATAGCGCTCGGCGAGCTTTTTGCGCGCGGCGGCATCGCCCGCATCCTTTACGCCGGCGCACACGTTGTCGGCCACCGTCATGTTGGGGAACAGCTGATAGTTTTGGAACAGCAGAGCGCATTTTCGCTCCTGAGGCGACAGGTCGATGCCCACCGCCGAGTCAAAGAAGGTCACGCCGTTGACGACGATCTTGCCCTCGTCGGGCGTCTCCACACCGGCAATGCAGCGCAGCGTGCAGCTCTTGCCGCAACCCGAGGCACCCAGCAGCGCCACACGCTCCTCGCCGGCCTCAAGCTGCATGTCGAGCACAAACCCGGGATAACGTTTCTTAATATCCAAAACGAGCGACATAGCTTATCGACCTCCCTGCGGCGCCGCATCATCGCGCATGAGGTCGGCCAGCGCCTCGCGATCGATACGCAAGGCATCGCCGCCCGCCGGGTCGAGCGAATCGCCCTGTCCGGCGAGATCTTTGACCTGCTTGCGCTCCGCACGGGAAAGGCCCCGCTCGCGATACTTTTGCGAATGAACGGTGTACATGTTGATGAATAGGATGACTAAGAAACTAAACACGATCACGACGGCGACCCAAAAGAGGGCCACCGACGTGTTGCCGCTCATCCACTCAAAGTAGATGGCAATGGGAATGGTCTGCGTAATGCCAGCGTAGTTGCCCGCAAAGAACAGGGTGCAGCCAAACTCGCCCATCGCGCGGGCAAAGGCGAGCACCGTGCCGGCGGCAATCGAGGGCCAGCCAAGCGGCATCATAAGCTTGGTAAAGATGCGACGCTCGGACCATCCCAGGGTTCGCGCCGCATCGAGCATCTGCGTGTCGAGGCTCTCGAAGGCTCCGAGTGCCGTACGATAGACGAGCGGGAACGACACCACCACGGCAGAGATCACCGCCGCGGGCCACGTAAAGACGATCGAGACGCCGTGCGCGATAAGCCACTGGCCCACCCCGGTCGATCGACCAAACAGCATGAGGAGCAAAAAACCGCAGACCGTGGGCGGCAGCACCATAGGAATGGTAAAGACCGAGTCGAGCAAGCCCTTGATGCGGCTCGAGGTACCCATAGTCTTCCACGCGGCGAACAGACCCAGCGCAAACGCAATCATCAGGGCAAGGCCGCTCGTTTTTATGGACACCCAAAACGGGCGATAGTCGATGTCGCCCAAAAAGGAAGCCAGAGAGGTCAAGGGCCCCTGCTCATCCTGCAACACGACAGACGATGCTTCTACCATTTGAGCGCTATCAAGCCAACGCGCGCCGCCTTTGGCATCACCAGAGGCTGATGCAATCACCACATAGCGGTCCCCATCCGCACCGCGTTCGTCAAAGCCATAGGTATACCCGCCGGATTCAAACGTTGTTTCCGCCGTGACATACCAAGGAAGATCCACGTCCCCTAGCTGCGCACCTCCCATGCAGTTTGCGCTGTCGAGCTTACAGACGAGGGCCTTGAGACCCGATACGCACTCGTTGTCCTGCGGATCCAATCCATACTTCTCGACCGCCTTGCGCGATATCCACACCACAACGCGATCAGCAGCAGGCGCCACTACAAGGTCCACGTCCTCGTCAACGGGAAACCGGTAGCCCTCAGGCTGGCCCTCCATGGCACGAGCGGTCCCCTTGGCCAACCGCTCAAAACCCTCGATCCCATAGGAAAGCCCATGAGCGGTCGCAGCAACCTGGGCCCCGTCCTCAGCGTCCCCAGCAAACGCAAATCCCGGCACCCAGCAAAGCGCGAAGGTCAAAGCACAGGCGACAAGCATGCGAAATCTATTAAGCACGAAAAGCTCCAAGCGAATACAAGGACGGAGTGAAACACAAAACGATGGAATTATCGCGCCAAGCCGCACTACGCGGAAAGCTCAAAGCCGTACTTGGCCCAAATCTTCTGAGCCTTCTTGTTGGTCAGACAGAAGTCAATGAACGCCTTGGCCTCGTCGGCGTGCTCGGAGCTCTCGGCAACGGCACCCGGATACACGATGGGCTTGTGCGAATCCTCGGGGCACACGAAGGCCTCCTCGATGCCGTCGTAGCGGAAGATATCGGAGCTGTAGACAAAGCCAGCCACGCAGTCGCCCGTGGACACATAGGCGGCGGCGGTACCAACTTTGTCGGCCAGGGCCACCTTGTCGGCGATCTCGGGCGCATACTCGCCGTCGTCGCCCTCGGTGCCGGTATAAAGGCCCACGGAAGCCAGCGCCTGGTTGGCGTACTTGCCGGCAGGAACGGTCTTGGCGTCGCCGATGGCGATCTTACCGTCCAGATTCGCGACGTCGGCGATGGCCTCGATCTTGGTGTCGGAGCCCTCGGCGCGAATGATCACGAGGTCGTTGACGAACATGTCCTCACGCGTGTCGGCGTCGACGAGCTCGGCGGTCTCAGCGTCATCCATGGTGCCCTTGGAAGCGGTGATGAGCACGTCGACCGTGGCACCGGCGCGCATCTGCTCGACAAGGTCGCCAGACGCTTTGAACTGCGTGTCGGCAAACGTGATGCCAGTCTGCTCGGTGTAAAGCTCCTGGACCTCGGGCAGAGCCTTCTCGAGCGAGTTGGCGGCAAAGACCTGCAGCTCGACGGTTTCCTTCTTGGAAGAGGCCTTGGCGGAGCCGGCATCGGATCCGGCCGGCTCGGACGTCTTGTTGCCCGAGCAGCCAGCAAGACCAAGGCCGGCAGCGGCGACAGCAGAAAGCGAGACAAAACCGCGGCGAGAAACCAAATCGAACATATTCAACCCTTTCGGACCTTATGCCCGGGCACCCCACCGCGGGCTTTAATCTGCAATCAGATTATACTTCTGCGCGAATAATGATAGTGAGAAATTATTCTCACCAGAGAATATAGTTTCGAGTTAGCGTGCACCTCGGCGTCGCTTCGGCGGAAAACAAAGGCGGAGCAGCCCGTAAGGTAGCTCCGCCGCAGGTAGTGCGCTTATTTGGCGTGTCCGCCGCCCGCCGTCATCTGGGCCGCATGTTCCAGCTGGTCTGCTATGGCCTCCCAGCTTTCGCGGGCGGCCTTCGTAGAACCGGGAAAGTTTACGACAAGTGTATGACCTCGTTGCATGCACACGGCGCGCGAGAGCATAGCGCGGCGCGTCTTGGTCATGGAGTACGCACGAATTGCCTCGGCAATACCCGGCACATCGCGGTCGCAGACGGCACGAGTCGCCTCGGGCGTCACATCGCGCATCGAAAGCCCCGTACCGCCGCAGGTGAGCACGACGTTGGCGTGGCACTCATCGGCGGCTTCCACAACGGCATCACCAATCTCGCTGACGTCATCGCGCACGACCACATGTGAGGCGACCGTCCAGCCCTGTGCCACGATGAGTTCCTCGAGCGCGGCTCCAGCCTCGTCCTGGGCAAGGTCGCGCGTGTCCGAGCACGTCACGATCGAAATCTTCAACTCCATAGCGATCCTCCTATAGCACCGTTCCCTCAGGCAGGTCGACGCGAACAACGTCCACGACATCTCCCGCCTTGAGCTCGCACGGTCCTTCGTCAATACGCAGCAGGCAGTTGGCCCGCTGCATCGTGCCGAGCAGCGCCGAATTCTGCGTCTTGGCCTCGGTCACCAACAGCTCACCGGTCTCGGGGTCGCGCAAAACCGTGGCGCGATCGAAGAAGCGTCGGTCCTGGCGCTTTTTCACGCCGTGTGTGAGCGTCGCCTGCTGCACGGGACGCGCCCCCTCGGCAAAACCACGCATCTTGCGGATCGCCGGACGGGCAAGCATCTCAAAGCCTACATACGCCGCGGCCGGATTGCCTGAAAGCCCTAGATAGGGCTTACCCCCGAGCAAGCCAAACGTGATGGCCTTGCCCGGACGCATCGAGATGCGGTCAAACAGTACCTCGCCCTCGCGCCGGACGAGCGCCGTCACGAAATCGTAATCGCCCGCCGAGGCGCCACCGCTCGTAATGACAAAGTCGCACTCCTGCACGGCACGATGCACCTGCTCGGCGATCGCTTGCTCATCATCGGGCGCGATGCCGTAGAATACGGGCTCGGCGCCGGCATCGAGTGCCTCGGCCATCAGCGCCGAGGAGTTGGAATCGCGAATCTGCCCGCGCGCCGGCAGCTCACCCGGCGCGACCAGCTCCGTGCCCAGCGAGATAATGCCCACGCGCGGAGCGGCATGCACCTTCACGCTCGCGTATCCGGCGCTCGCCAGCAGACCCGCGCCCGCCGGAGCCACGACCTCGCCGGCGTGCATCACAACATCGCCGGCATGGGCCTCCTCGGCAGCAGAGCGAACGTTCTCCCCCACCTTGGCCGGCGCCGAGAAGCGAACGTGCGAGCCCTCGTTGCCATCGCCGTCGAGCACATCGACGATCTCGTACTTCACCACGGCGTCGGCACCTTCGGGTACCGGCGCGCCCGTCATGATGCGGACCGTCTCGCCCGGGCCAAGAGCGCCCTCAAACACATGGCCCGCAGCCTCGTGTCCGATAACGTCGAGCGTCACCGGCGCCTCACCAGACGCCTGCGCCAAGTCCGCCGAGCGCACGGCATATCCGTCCATAGCGCTGTTGGCAAACGGCGAGATGTCGATATCGGCCACCGCGTCCTCGGCCAAGGGAAAACCAGCCGCCTGCCACACGGGAATCTCGATGAGATCCGTCGGAGCAACGTGCGACAGGACAATCGACTGTGCGTCATCCAGCGGAATGAGTTTCTCTGCCATATGCACCTCTTAATGCCACGGCGCATAACAGGGGCGCCGATTCTTTATGCTTGTCTCAGTATAATCCCCCGATGCACGGCCGCGACTCGGTCTGTACCCGCAAATACACCTGTCGGTTGCAGGCCGCGAAACAGAATGGAAACCAACCCACCGGCTCGTCGCGTTTACCGCGTTTTATAATGCTTGCGTTGCAACCTAAAAGAGGAACGTATGGCTCATAACGACAAAACCGAAAGCGCAAACGAAACGCAGGATCATTCCCAGCCGCTCGACGACGGCGGCTTTTTCTCCCTGAACGACGTCATCACGGCAGGCAGGCATCAACTTACCCGCTCCGAGCATCTCTTGGCTGCCGACACGCGCCGCAACGCCCGCAACCTACTCGCGAGCGCCAAGTTGCTCGCGCTCGTCGTCATTGTCTCGCTCGCCATGGGCGTTGCCGCTTGGGCGTTTTTGGCCTCGCTGAATATCGCCACCGACTATCGCGAGCACCATGCGTGGATTTACGCACTGCTTCCCGTTGTGGGCGTTGCCACCGCATGGGTGTACAAAAACCACGGTCTTGCCGCCAAACGCGGTAACAACCTGGTCATCGACTCCGCTCTGGGCACACGCCTCATCCATATGCGCATGGCCGTCCTCACCTTCGTCTGCTCCACGCTCACGCACCTAACGGGCGGATCGGCCGGTCGCGAGGGAGCTGCGGTGCAGATTGGCGGCACCATCGCCAGCAACATCTCGAGCCTCGCCCACCTCAAAAAGCATGACCACCACGACCTCATGCTCGCCGGCATCTCGTCGGCCTTTGGCGCCGTATTCGGTTCGCCCCTTGCCGGAGCTTTCTTTGGCATGGAGATGTGCTTTATCGGCAAGATCGACTACACCGCGGGCATCTACTGCCTGGTCGCCTCGTTTACCGGCTACTTTACATCACTCGCCCTGGGTACCGAGTACGAGGCGAATGTTATCGCCAGCGTTCCCAACATGACACCACGGACGGTTGTCATCGTTGTTATCAGCGCCATTATCTTCGGTCTGACGGCACGCCTCTTTGCCTGGTCAGTTCGAACCGTCAAGAGCCTGTACGGTCGCTTTATCACCAATTACCTCGTTCGCGCACTCATAGGCGCACTCGTGGTTTTGGCCGCCTATGCCCTTCTCGACGCTTGGAACTACGCCGGCCTTTCCACGTGGCTTTCCGGCGCCGGATTTGCCGGCAACACCACCCTGGCGGACGCAGCCATCAAGTTGGTCGTCTCAGCGCTCACCCTGGGCGCCGGCTTCCAAGGCGGCGAGGTCACGCCCCTGTTTGGTATCGGTGCGGCGCTCGGCGGCTGGATCGGTTGCCTCGTCGGAATCGACCCCAGCTTTCTGGCAGCGCTGGGCATGCTCGGCGTGTTCTGCGCCGGCCTCAACGTGCCCATCACCACCTGTATGATGGCCATCGACCTGTTCCACGGCACGGCAGCCGGGTTCTTTGTCATCGTGGCCTTTATCAGCTACCTAACCGCCGGACACCGCGGCGTGTACCCCGCCCAGCGCATCATCTCGCCCAAGCGCCGTTCGCTTATTGTAGATGAGGGCGGTACGGTAGCGGATGCTATCGAGCGCCACAACGACCTGATAGAGTAGACGTAAGTATTCGACGTGCAGCCACAATCGGGGGCAATTCGACCTGAGCGCGACCGCACCGTCACGTCATACGCCGGGAGTCGCCCCATGCACGCAACTGATTTTGGCCGCACGCTCATCATCGCCAACCCAGCCGCCCAGTCGGGTGCGGCGCGCGAAGTTGCCGAGCGCCTGCAACGCTTTTTGGACATGACCGCACGCGCATCCCAGTTTGACCTGGTGCTAACCGAGCGAAGGGGACACGCCAAGGAACTGGCCGCACAGGCTCAGGGCTACCGCACGGTTATCGCCCTTGGCGGCGACGGCGTGATCCACGAGGTCGTCAATGGCTTGATGGCGCAAGAAGAGGCGGTTCGACCGGCGCTTGCCGTCCTGCCAGTAGGCTCCGGCAATGATTTTGCCCAAACACTCGGCATCGACGATTTCTCCGGCAAGGATTTTGGCGCGCTGCTCACCTGCGAGCTGCAGCATCAGGACATCGGGCGCATTCGCTCGTGGAGCCCTGCAAGCGGCAGCGGCGAGGCTGCCGCTGAGTACTACGACCAGACGCTTTCGGTCGGCATCGATGCCGCCATCGGCCTTGGCACCACCGAGCTGCGCAAAAAGACGGGCCTCGCCGGCGCTCCGCTCTACACTCTTTCGGGACTTGAGCAGTTTGGCCTGCGCTATCGCAACTACCCCATGACCGTCAGCTTTGACGGCGCGCCCGCCGAGCGCGTAAGGGCGATTATCATGGCGATTCAGCTGGGCCCCACCTATGGTTCGGGCTATCGCATCTGCCCCGACGCCGACCCGTGCGACGGCATACTCGACGTCTGCTACGCCTGCGGTCCCGTCCCTCGTGCGGTTGCCCTGCCCATGTTTCTTTCGGCCAAGGACGGCCACCATACCAAGCTGCCGCCGGTTCGCATGCGTCGTTGCCGTCATGCCGAGCTCACGTTCGAGGAGCCCAACTACCCCATCCAGGCCGACGGCGAGCCCGTTGTCGCCTCGCGCATCGAGGTCGACATCCTCGCCGGCGCCCTCCACGTCTGGCGCCCCACCCGCTAGCCCCACCTAAGTTGCGGTGAAATGGGGACTGTTTATGCAGCTAAAGCCGCAAAACAGTCCCCATTTCACCGCAACTTATTGAGAAGATCATTCCTCCCCGCCTGGCTTGCGACGGTTGGCCTTTTTAATCGCGTTGAAGTGCTTGTCATTGAGCCTGCGCTGGCGCGAGCGCTGAGGCACCTTGGTCTTTACGCGTCGGCGCGGTGGACGCCCGCGACGCTCAAGCTCTGCCCTCAGCTTACGCAGACAGCAGCTGCGATTCTGAAACTGACTGCGGCTCTCACGCGCCGTCACGACAATCCCCGTGGGCCCATGCTTCATGCGCACCGCCGAGTCCGTCGTGTTCACGCCCTGTCCACCCGGACCCGTCGCGCGAAACACCTGCACCTCGCAATCGCGTGCCAGCTCCTCGACCGACATCTCGGCATAGCGTGCATACTCGCGCCATCCCATCTTGTTCTCATCCATATCAATACCTCCCCTCATACAAAAAATGTGACAAAGGAACAGTCCCTTTGTCACATCGCATACCAATCGATTGTGCTGTGCGCTTAGGCGAAGGTGATCTCGCCGGTCTCGCAGTCCATATCGGCGATACGGGCCAAGCTCTCGACGCGGAAGCCGCGCTCGCGGAGCTTATCGCCACCGCCCTGGAAGCCCTTCTCCACCGCAATGCCAATACCGGACACCTCGGCACCTGCAGCCTCGCAGATCTTGATAAGACCCTCGAGCGCGCAGCCGTTGGCCAGGAAGTCGTCGATGATCAGGACCTTATCGCCCTCGGACAGGAAGCGCTTGCCAACGATGACCGGGTACTCCTTCTGCTTAGTAAAGGAGTAGATGGTCGTGGCATACTGCTCGCCGTCGAGGTTGATAGACTGTGCCTTCTTGGCAAAGACCACCGGCACGCCGCCAAAATGCTGAGCCGCGATGCAGGCCATACCAATACCCGAAGCCTCGATCGTCAGGATCTTGTTGATCTCGACACCCTCGAACAGACGGGCCCATTCGGCGCCCATGTGGTCGAACAGCTCAACGTCGCACTGGTGGTTGAGGAAGGCATCAACCTTAAGGACGTTACCGGCCTTTACGATGCCGTCATGGCGAATACGATCCTCAAGCTCCTGCATGGCGCAACCCCTTCTCGCGGCAACGATACCGCGCGATTAATAAACGTTGTTCGATAGTCTACCACGGACCGACCCCCGCCCGCCCCACAAGCCGCATCGCACCACAAAGCCGCAAGACCGGTAGATAGGCCCGATTCATGGCAAGCCTGCCCCCACAAGCTAATGGCGAGCGCGTATCCTCACCAAACGCACCATGGCAAGCGCAAAGCCCACGGCGGCCACAGCCATGAGCACGTAGAACACCGAACGGAAACCAAACAGGAACACATCCGGACGACCTGCAACAAAACTGGTCACGGCCTCGCCCATCGCCACGCTCATCTGCCCATACAGGATATGCGACGCCACCGTAATGCCGAGTGCCATGCCGGCGTAGCGCGCCAAACTGCCCAAGCTGCCCGCAAAGCCGAGCGCTTCGCGCGGAGCTGAGCCCATATACAGCGAGTTGTTGGGGCTCTGGAAAATCGACGTGCCACACGACATAAACGCAACGCAGCACACGATCACAGGGATAGAAGAGTGCTCGTCGAGCGTGCTTACCGCAAAGAGACTGCACACGTACACGCCCAGGCCGACCGCCGTGGGGCCCTCGCAGCCAACACGGTCCGAAACCGTACCCGAAAGCGGTCCGATAAAGGCATTCACCATCGGCAGCGCCAAAAAGAGCAATCCGGAAATGTCGGAACCAAAGCCGTGGGCGTCCTGAAAATAGAACGGCAGGATAAACTCGGATGCGCCAATACCAACGAACACGATGAGCATGCAGGCAAGGTTGATGGTGAAGGCCGAATTTGCAAAGCAGCGACGAGCAGCCTCGATCAGGGACATGGGGCGTTCGCCGGCCTCTGGCTTAACGTGCGGCAGCGTGTAGAGCCCCACGATAAACGAGATGACGCCAATGGGCAGGTTGATGAGGAAGATGCTCTCCCAAGGAAAGCTTGCCACCAGCATGCCGCCGAGCACGGGTCCACACATCATGCCGAGAGCCACGAAGGTCGCAAGAATACCCATGGCACGGCCTCGTTCGCGCGCCGGAAACGACTCGGTGATGATACCCATGTTGTTAGCCATGGCCGCCGCGCAACCTATGCCCTGAACAATGCGTGCCAGGATAAGAACCTCGAGCGAGGCCGAAAGGCCGCACAGCAGCGAACCGACCGAAAAGACGATGACGCCCAACTGGAACACATTCACCTTGCCGCGCACGTCGCCCAGACGGCCAAACGGCAACATAGCCACGCAAGTCGCAAGCAGATACACCGAGCTTACCAGCTGAATGCGATCGAGGCCCACGCCCAGCTCCTTTTGCATCACGGGCAGCGCCACGGTCACGACGGTCGAATCCAAACACACCATAAACGTCATGATGAGCACGGTAAACAGAATCGCCCACTTGTTCTTTCCATGGGTGTCGCCCTCTAGGGCAATGTGCTCGCGGCGCAGCTGCTCTGCAGTTTTCTCCATATCCATCCTTTCGAGTGGCCCAACGCAAAAACGGGGCCCCAATCGCCTGTAAACAGTCGCAATTGGGGTCCCGCCTACGGAATCGGAACGAAAGGTCGCCGAAGCTTTCTGCCAGCATCGGCGCCTCGCACGAACGCTAGCCTAGCACTGCTCGAGCGCCTGCTCAAGGTCGGCAATCAGATCGGCCGTGTCCTCGAGGCCGCACGACAGGCGCACCATGTCGGCGGAGATACCGCAGGCGATGAGCTCCTCATCGTTCATCTGGCGGTGAGTAGCGTTAGCGGGATGCAGGCAGCAGGTGCGGGCGTCGGCCACATGCGTGGCGATCTGGGCGAGCTTGAGGCTCTTCATAAAGGTCTCGGCCGCCGCGCGACCACCATTAAAGCCAAAGCTCACAACGCCGCAGGTACCGTTTGGCATGTACTTCTGAGCCAGGTCATAGTACTTGTCGCCCTCCAAACCCGGATAGCTAACGAAGCGCACCTTGGGATGGCTCTGCAGGAACTTGGCAACGGCCAGGCCATTCTCGCAATGACGCGGCATGCGCACATGCAGGCTCTCGAGCGAGCTGTTCAAGAAGAACGCCGCCTGCGGGTTCTGCATGGGGCCGAGGTCGCGCATGAGCTGAGCGGTTGCCTTGGTAATGAAGGCGCCCTCGCGACCGAACTTCTCGGCATAGGTCACGCCGTGATAGCTCTCGTCGGGCGTGGTGAGACCCGGGAACTTGTCCGCATGGGCCATCCAGTCAAACTGGCCATGGTCGACGATCACGCCGCCCAGGTAGGCAGCATGTCCATCCATGTACTTGGTGGTGGAGTGCGTAACGATATCGGCGCCCCACTCAAAGGGACGGCACATCACGGGAGTCGGGAAGGTGTTGTCGACCATCAGCGGCACGCCGTGGTCATGTGCGGCCTTGGCAAAGCGCTCGATGTCGAGGACCGCCAACGCGGGGTTGGCGATCGTCTCGCCAAAGACGAGCTTGGTGTTGGGCTCAAAGGCCGCCTCGAGCTCCTCATCGGTGCAGTCGGGGGCGACGAACGTGCAGGTCACGCCCATGCGGCCCATGGTGTGGGCGAGCAAGTTGTACGTGCCGCCATAGATGGCAGAGCTCGCGACTACGTGATCGCCGGCACCGGCCACGTTAAAGATCGCAAGGAAATTCGCGGCCATGCCCGAGCTCGTGAGCATCGCGGCAGTGCCGCCCTCCATCTCGCAGATCTTGGCGGCAACCAGATCGCACGTGGGGTTCTGCAGACGGCTATAGAAGTAGCCCGACTCCTCCAGGTCAAAAAGCTTGCCCATGTGCTCGGACGTGTCGTACTTCCACGTGGTGGACTGGTAGATGGGCACCTGACGCGGCTCGGCATCTCCCGGGTGATAGCCGCCCTGAACACACGTCGTACCGATGGTCTGCTTGCTCATATCTAGCTCCCTTGCCTGGGTTTTAGTTTTATTCGGTTCACGATACCGCTACCCCGCACCCCTCTCAACCCATCCCCAAGGTAGGTTATGTGACTAATTGATCAGGGGTATTTATCTCAAGCCTTGGGCATTTGCTCGATAGATAAAAATGAGGCATCCATGAAGCTCTCGATGATTACACGCACCGGCACGGGTACCATAGGCGGGTACACCGTGACCAAGGAGACAACGATGAAGCAAATCGATACGGCCCAGCTCGACATCACCGCCTGTCAGGCTCAGGCTGCCGAGTACCACGCCCGTGGCTTTAACTGCGCCCAGGCCGTCGCCTGCACGCTCGCGCCCGCCGTCGGGCTCGACCCCCAGATCGCCTTTACCCTCACCGAGGGCTTTGGTGCCGGCATGGGCGGCATGACCGAAACCTGCGGCGCTATCTCGGGCGCCGTAGCCATCATGGGCTTTGTAATGAGCGACGGCATGGAAAACCCCAAGACCAAGGGCCAGACCTACAAGCTGTCGCGCGAAATCGCCAAGCGTTTTGGCGAGAAGAATACGACGACCGTCTGCGGCACGCTCAAGGGCATCGGATCGGATAAGGGTCCGCTCCGCAGCTGCCCCGGTTGCATCGACGATGCCGTCGAGATCGCCTGCGATGTGCTAAGGCAGCTCGCCGAGTAAACAGCAGCAACAGAAAAACGACGGCCGGCGCGCTTGGGATCCATCCAAAAGCACGCCGGCCGTCGCCGTTAGAACTCGGAAAATTCGGGAGCGCCGACCTCAATCTCCTCGCGCCCCGCCATAAGCTCGCGCATCTTAACGCAAAACGACTCCTGCTCCCCTGCCTTAAACACAAAATGAAGTGTCACGGCATCCGCGAAATCGGTATCCGAAACCTTGGCACCCGAATCCTGCGCCAAACGAAGCACCTGCTCATACTGCGGATAGGCCACATGCACGTCAACCGGCACGACGCTTGTCATCTCAACGATCTGCCCTGCCTCCTGAGCCGCGGCCACCGCCGCCTGCGTCGCCGCGGTATAGGCGCGTACCAAGCCACCAGGCCCCAACAGCGTGCCACCAAAATAGCGCGTCACCACGCAGCAAACATTTTTGAGCCCCGCACCGCGCAGCACCTCGAGCGTCGGCATGCCGCTCGTGCGGCTCGGCTCACCATCATCGCTCTGGCGCTCGCGCCCATCGACCAAAATCCACGCGGGAACATTGTGTCGAGCGTCGTAATGACGCTTGCGAACCATCTCGATAAAGGCATTCGCCTCTTCCTCGGACTCAATATGGACCAGCTGGGCAATAAACCGACTCTTGCGGTCCAAAAACTCGCCCGAAGCCTCAATATTCGATTGCAGAGTAAAATAGCTGTCCAACAAAGCCCCTCAACAGAATAAAGTGCAGCAACAAACAGCCTCAATAATACGGCAAAGACAGCACCATTGCCCTCGCCAACAAGAACGGGAACGCCAATGATGCCGTCACCAACAGCGAGAACCCGTCAGCGCGAGCAAGGTGCCTTGAAAGTCGAGATTGCAACAAAAATGAGGCTGTCGATGATCAGGCAAAGACAGCGAGACGGCGTCAGCTGAGTCGATTTGGCCCGAAAGAGGAGGGAGCACGCCTTATGGCGGCGACCGACGAATGAGCGCCAAATCGGCCAGCTGACGCCGTCGAAGGCGAGAACCCGTCAGCGCGAGCAAGGTGCCTTGAAAGACGAGGGCATTGACCTTATGGTCATGCCCGAAGGCTTGAAAGGCAGATTGCCGCGCTGACGGGTTCGCAGCGTCAACATAGTTGCCAAGTGGGCCTATAAGCCGGGTTCTGTCGTGAACGGTCATTTATCTTGTCTGCACGTTACCGTGCAGCTCCACGCACGCTACCCGAACGCGGACCGGGCCGGCCCATAGCGTTCCTATTCGCGCTTGCTCCGGATGGGGCTTGCCAAGCCGCCGTGTTGCCACGACGCTGGTGGTCTCTTACACCACCGTTTCAGCTTTTCCCTTTACGCCTTGCGACGCAGGTGGGAGTCTTCTTTTCTGCGGCGCTTTCCGTCGGATCACTCCGCCCGGCCGTTAGCCGGCATCCCGCCCTCTGGAGCCCGGACTTTCCTCACGCGTGCTGCAAGCAGCACATCGCGCGACCGTCTGGCCCACTCAGCAGTGCAAGAGTGTAGCACACCGTTGCCGCAGGCAATGGCACAACACAAGCGCTCGCACGATAAACCAAGAACCACCCATGCGCTACAATAGTTCAGTCGATGGGCAACGTCGTCAGTCGAGACGCGACCGCGCTCCGCACCCCTCCGCCTACTCGGTGCGTTCCCGCCTCCTCCCCGAGGCGGGATGTCGGCATTTTTCATGCAGCGACAACCAAATAGCCTGTGGACAGCATGGGCAGCATCGTGCATCTCGGCACCAAATGCAAAAAGGGACCCGTCCATTGCGGACGGATCCCTTAAAACAAGTGATCGTTAAACCGATTTACTCGGCGTCGGTCTCCTCGTCCTTCTTCTCGGAAGGAAGCGGGGTAACCTCGATCTCGACGCCCAGAGTCTCAGCAGCGGACTTCATGGACAGGGAGATACGACGACGGTCGAGGTCGATCTCCATGACCTTGACCTGAACCTTGTCGCCCACGTGGGTGACCTGAGAAGGCTGATCGACGTGCTTGTTGGCCATCTCGGAGATGTGCACCAGGCCCTCGATGCCCTCGCCCAGGTCGACGAAAGCGCCGAACGGGACAAGCTTGGTCACAGTGCCCTCGACGATAGCGCCGACGGGGTACTTCTTGACCAGTGCGCGCCACGGATCCTCGGTGGTCTGCTTGAGACCCAGGGAGATGCGCTCGCGGTTGAGATCGACGTCGAGAACCTCGACCTCGACCTCCTGGCCGACCTTGACAACCTCGGAAGGATGGTTGACGTGGTTCCAGGAGAGCTCGGAGATGTGGATGAGGCCGTCGATACCGCCGAGGTCGACGAAGGCGCCGAAGTCGACGATGGAGGAAACGGTGCCCTGGAGACGCATGCCAGACTTGAGCTTGGACAGGATCTCGGAGCGCTCGGCCTTACGGGACTCCTCGAGCACGACGCGACGGGAGAGGACGACGTTGTTGCGGTTGCGGTCCATCTCGATGACGCGAGCCTCGATGCGGGTGCCCATGTAGGAGGTGAGGTCCTTGACGCGACGGAGGTCGACGAGGGAAGCGGGCAGGAAGCCACGCAGGCCGATGTCGAGGATCAGGCCGCCCTTGACAACCTCGATAACCTCGCCTTCGACGTTCTCGCCGGAGTTGAACTTCTCCTCGATGCGGTTCCAAGCACGCTCGTACTCGGCACGCTTCTTGGACAGGACCAGACGACCGTCCTTGTCCTCCTTCTGGAGAACCAGAGCCTCGATGGGATCACCGAGTGCAACGATGTCTGCAGGGTTAGCGTCCTTGCGGATGGACAGCTCGCGGACCGGGATAACGCCCTCGGACTTGAATCCGATGTCAACGAGCACCTCGTCATGCTCGATCTTAACGACAGTGCCGTTAACGAGATCGCCCTCATCAAAGTCGGTAATCGTACCGTCGATGAGGTTGTTCATCTCCTCCTCATTGACATCGTCAAGAGAGAAAATGGACGAGTTCTGAATCTCACTCAAAGGTGGACCCCTTTCGAACTACGGGGCCCCGATTGCTAGGACCTACAGAAGGGTGCGACAAGCACACAACGTTTAGGAACACTCGGGAGCCGACAGATACTAATGTGACGCTTATGCAATCACGTTCGTATAGGTTACGGGGAAATGAGTTCGATTTCAAGCGTGAACTGCGATTTTTTACTCGTGTGGAGACTTTTTCGTAATCTTATGAACACACGTCTCCGCAACTTGACGATAACCAGCCGGGCATTCGGCTTTGGGGTAAAGTATCCGGAGCCAACGATTCTAGATCGATTTTTCGAGAAAGGTGCCCGCGTGCTCAAAGCAGTCGTTTTCGATATGGACGAAACGCTTCTCAGCATCAACCTCAACGCGTTCATCCTTCGCTATTTTAAGGATGTCTCTTCGATGCTCGCGGATATCGGGCGCCGCAGCCGCGGTGGCACGATGGCACGCCTCGGCACCATCCTGGTCGACCTCAACGCCAATCGCCGCAGCGGCACGGACAACCGCACCAATCTTGAGTTTTACCAAGAAGAGGTCGAGCGCCGATGCGGGATCTGCCTCTCCGATCCCCTCATCTACGAGGCGTTTACCTACTACGACCGCGAAGTTCTTCCGCACAAGAACGACGATGTCATTAACGCCCACGCCATGCCGGGCGCACACGCCGCGCTTCAGGCCGTACAGGACGCAGGGCTGCGCTGCGCGCTCTTTACCAACCCCAGCTTTCCGCAGGGGGCCATCGAGTGCCGCATGGGCTGGGGCGACCTGGCCGACGCCCCCTTTGAGCTTGTCACGCACATGGGAAACACCACCCGCTGCAAGCCCGATGCCACCTATTATCTTGAACAGCTTCAGGTGATGGGGCTCGAGCCACACGAGGTCCTTATGGTGGGCAACGATCCCAAACGCGACTTCCCGTCCCCCGATTGCGGCATCCAAACCGCCTTTGTGGGCCAGGGCAAGTCCAGCCGAGCCACCTGGCGCGGAACCATGGAAGACTTCGCCCGCGACTTTAACGCCGTAGTAGAAGCCTTCTACGAACACCAAATAGCCGACGAACTGTCGTAGTACCCCCTCGCTCGCTCCAAACAAAATAACGCCGCAGACCGAATGTGACAAAGGTTCAGCCCCTTTTCACATTACAAAGATGGCGCCGATGTTTTGGCAACGACAGCGAAAGCCCGCCAGAGCGAGCAAGGTGCCTTGAAACAAGGCGGCATTGACCTTCTGGTCATGCCGCCGAAGTTGAAAGGCAGATTGCCGCTCAGGCGGGCTTGCAGCGTCGACTGGTTACGCGGTTTGGTAAAACCGCGTAACTAACAAACCTGGGTTTTGCCGATCATGATGTTGAGAATCTCGACGTCGGTATCTTTCATACCGACACGGCCCACATAACCCATGCTGGCGATTGTCTGCTCAACGGTATCCTGGATCAGACCCTCGCCGGCACGGAAGCCGCGGCCCTGCATGGCCATATCATGGCCCAGAATCGCCGCATCGACGGCAGCCGAGATCTTGGCGGCACAGCTCGCCTTGGCGCCGTCGCACACGATGCCGCCCACGTTACCGAGCGTATTCGAGACCGTCGCGCCAATCTGCTCGCGCGTGCCACCGCACAGCCAGGTAATCGCGGCGCCGGCGCCGCACGCGGCGCAAATAGCACCGCAAAACGCCGAGAGCGCACCAATATAGCTCTTGATATGCACGGCGATAAGATCGGACAGCATCACGGCGCGCACCAGGCGCTCGTGGTCGCAACGCAGGTACTCGGCATACTCCATGACGGGCAATGCGCAGGTAATGCCTTGATTGCCCGAGCCGCACACAATGGCGACCGGCAGCGCGCAACCGTTCATGCGGGCGTCGGACCCGGCGGCCGCACGGGCACGGGCACGGCAGGCGACGTCATCGGCACGAGCACCCAGCAGCGTACGACCCACCTCGGCGCCCCAAGCGTGCGCAAGGCCCTCAGCACTGATCGCGCCATTCAGCTCAATCTGACGCTCAACGGCAGCACGGGCGTCCTCAATGTCACCGTCCTCGATAAAGTCGATGATGGACTCAATGCTCATAGGGGTATCGGCGTTATCTGCCGCACGCTCGGCCACCACGCGCTCGGCGCAGGCGGCGCACTCCCCCGCTGACTTGCCGCATACCGGAATACCATCGAGCGTATGGCACGTGACATTAGTGTGGTGGTCGGTAATCTCGACGACCGCGGTATGGCCCCCGGCCGTCGCTGTCACCTTGATGTAGAGGTTGGGCACACCCTCGACAAGCGACACATCGCAGTAGCCGGCGTCGGCGAGAAGCTCGGCCACGCGCGCACGGTCTTTATCGTCAACGTTCTCGAGCACCTCGAGCGCGCTCTTGGCGTCGCCGCCCACGGCACCCAGCACGGCCGCCGCTTCAATACCGTGCATGCCGCCCGAGTTGGGCACGGTCACGCTCTTAACGTTCTTGATGATGTTGCCCGAGCAGGCAACGTCCATATGATCGGGTTCGCAACCGAGCGTCTGACTCGCCAGCGCCGCTGCATAGGCAACGGCAATGGGCTCGGTGCAGCCGAGTGCACAGACAAGTTCGCGGTTCAAAACATCGCAAAACGCGGCATCACGGATGGAATCGGTAGGCATAGGTATCTCCTGCTTGCATAACGGGCTGGGCTCTCAAAAAAGTTAGCTCCTTTATTTGATAACAATGCATCAAAAACCGCAACCATGGTTCCGGCAGACGGCGCTCAAGCGCAAACTGACGACATTCATTCACGAGAAGCCAGTCTTGTTGCCTGCTAAAGCGTTTGACCAAAAAACGCTCGAGCGTTTACGCAAAAGTCGCGCTATCATGCAGTCGAACGCGGTAAACACCTTTAGCATTTGCGCCGCACAGACCAGAGAGGAACCATCCATGAAGATCGGTATCGGTAACGACCACGCCGCCGTCGAGCTCAAGAACATCATCTCCGAGCACCTGAAGGAGCGCGGCTGCGAGGTCGTGAACTTTGGCACCGACACCTCCGAGAGCTTCGATTACCCCATCGCCGGCTACAAGGTGGGTAAGGCCGTGGCCAACGGTGACGTCGACCTGGGCATCCTCATCTGTGGCACCGGCGTCGGCATCAGCCTGGCCGCCAACAAGGTCGAAGGTGTTCGCGCCGTCGTGTGCTCCGAGCCCTTCAGCGCCAAGCTCTCCCGCATGCACAACAACACCAACGTGCTCGCCTTTGGCGCCCGCGTCGTGGGCTCCGAGCTCGCCAAGATGATTGTCGACGAGTGGCTCGACGCCGAGTTTGAGGGTGGTCGTCACGAGCGTCGCGTTAACCTCCTCAACGAGATCGATCGCACGCGCGGCCTTAAGATCGTCGACGAAGCCTAAACTATTCAGTGCCACAAGCTAACAGCAGGGGCCCGCTCGGAACACATATCCGAGCGGGCCCCTGCATAGATTTTGGAATAAAAGGGCGCAGCGGATGGAGTTCCGCGGCGCCCAAGCCACACGCTAACAGCTTTAAGGAGTCAAAGCTGGTTTAGCCAAAGAAGCGCTTGATCTCAATCTCGGCGTTCTCCAGGCAGTCGGAGCCGTGGATCACGTTGGCGTTGACATCGACGGCAAAGTCGCCGCGGATGGTACCAGGAGCAGCCTCAAGCGGGTTGGTAGCGCCCATGAGGGTGCGCATCTTAGCAACAGCGGAGAGACCGGAAACGACCATCTTGACGACCGGACCGCTCGTCATAAAGTCGCAGAGACCGCCAAAGAAGGGCTTGTCGGCCAGATGGGCGTAGTGCTCCTCGACGGTAGCGCGCTCGAGCGTGGTCATCTCCATGCGCTCGATGACAAGGCCGCTGCGCTCGATGCGAGCAACAATCTCGCCGATCTTGCGGTCGCGCACGGCGTCGGGCTTAATCATGATGAAGGTCTTCTCGATAGCCATAAGGTAGCCTTTCAAGTAGGTTCGCGCGTGCCCAAGTCCCATTCCGGCACCCGCCTGGACTGCATCGTAACAGAGTTTTAGCTGCAGTTAAACAAAAAGCTGTTTATTGAAACGTTGCAATTTATTGAAGCGTTCCATATGTGTCACTTCTGTTTTGAAGCCCGATTAGAGTACCATCCGACCGCCCATCAACCGCATCGAACAGAGCAGGCGGTCGGTTGCCGCCCGCGAACGTATCCCCTTCACAACCTGCCCAAAGGTCCTACAGAAGTTCTCGACAAGCCCCTCCCCCATAGCAACAAAATACGGGCGCCCACATCAGCAGGCGCCCGTAAAGTGAAAACGATTTATCAATAAATGGCCAAAACGGCTTCAGCCAAATCCCTACTTTACCCCGTGGCCCATCTCGACGACCTTAGTCAGTGACCCAAACACACCCTCGTCAGCCACGAGCTGTGCCTCGGCGCGCTCAAGCTGCACGGCAACGGCGGCAGGAGCGGTGCCGCCCTCGGTCGTGCGCGCGGCGACAATCGACGGGATGTCGAGCGCCTCGGTGATGTCGCGCTCAAAGAGCGGGCTTGCCTCCTGGAACACCTCAAACGGTAGGTCCTCAAGATTGCAGCCGCGCTTCTCACACATCAGAACCAGATGCCCCACCACGGCATGTGCCTCACGGAACGGCAGACCACGCTTAGCCAGGTAATCGGCAACATCGGTGGCGGCAAGGTGACCCACGCCGCACTCGCGCGCCATGGCATCCTCGTTGACGGTCCAAGTCGAAATCATTCCGGCCATAACCGACAGGCACTGCATGAGCGTGTGAGCGGTATCGAGCGCGCCCTCCTTGTCCTCCTGCAAGTCCTTGTTATATGCGAGCGGCAAGCCCTTCATGGTCACGAGCAGCTGCACCAGGTTGCCATACACACGGCCGCTCTTGCCGCGAATAAGCTCGGCAAAGTCGGGATTCTTCTTCTGCGGCATGATGGACGAGCCGGTGGAGTACGAGTCGGAAAGCGTGATAAAGCCAAATTCGGAGCTCGACCACAGCACAATCTCCTCGGAAAGACGCGACAGGTGCATGGCCATGACGGAGCCGGCGTAATGCAGGTCGAGCAGGAAATCGCGATCGGAAACAGCATCGAGTGAGTTAGGAATCACGCCCGCAAAGCCAAGCTCGGCAGCCGTCATCTGGCGATCGAGCGGATAGCTCGTACCGGCAAGTGCGGCGGCGCCCAACGGGCAATTATCAGCGGCATCGAAGGCGGCCTTTAGACGCGTAAAGTCGCGCGCGAACATCCAGGAATACGCCAGCAGATGATGCGAGAGCAGCACGGGCTGAGCGTGCTGCATATGCGTGTAGCCCGGCAGAATCACCTTGTCATACTTCTTAGCCGCATCCACCAGCACATGGCGCAGCTCAAGATTGGCCTCCATGAGCTCCTTGGCCAGTGCCTTGACGCCCAGGCGCGTATCGGTCGCCACCTGGTCGTTGCGCGAACGTCCGGTATGCAAGCGCTTACCGGCCTCGCCGATGCGACGCGTCAGCTCGCTCTCGATAGACATATGGATGTCCTCGTCGTTGATATCGAAGGTAAAGTTGCCGGCATCGATATCCTGCTCGATTCCGGTCAGGCCCTCGGCAATCGCCTGCTCGTCCTCGGCACTGATGATGCCCTGAGCGGCCAGCATCTTGGCATGCGCCTTAGAGCCGGCGATATCCTGCTTATAGAGATGCTTGTCGACCGGCAGCGACGCGCCAAACTCCTGCGTGACCTCGGCCACGCCCGCCTCAAAACGACCGCCCCAAAGAGCCATGGGATCGTCCCCTTTCATCAAATACCAAACGAAGCGCCCAAAGCAATGTGCCATGTCGCTAAAGCGATTTACCAACCGCTAGTTTTGCACATTTCCCACTGCATGCGGGGCCATGTAGCTAATTTGCAAAGAAGTGACGCACCATGCACTTGGCACCCAACGTCTCCCTCCGGATGTTGCCCTGCGAACCGTCAATCCAAGCCTTCAGGCTCATAGGGACGTCCTCGACCTTTGCAGCATCGAGCTCGGGCGCGAGGGCAAGTAAAGCATGCGCGATAGCATTGAACATAATGGATACTCCTCATATATATAGGCGCAGAGCCGCCAAATTGATAGAAGGAGCCCCGCCGGACAACCCCGGCGGGGCTCGGACTCAGCCGCAAGCGCAGCGTCATATATGCGGGCGGAACGTAGGGGCCACCGATGTTAAGAAGTGTCAGCAAGCATAACGAAAGGTAGGGACCCCGTGCGCCCGTTTTGTATCACGCGGATGGGCCGCGCGGATACCAAGGGAAGGAGGCGCTAGGCCTGGGCGGCAGCAGAGCTGGGGCCCTGGACCTTTGCCCACGTCTTGAGCGACAGCGTATCGATCTCGATAAAGCCGGCGCTGGCCTTCTCGTCAAACGTGGTGTCGCGGTCGTAGGTAGCCAGACCGTAGTCGTAGAGGCTGAAGGGGCTCTTGCGGCCGACGACATGGCAGTTACCCTTAAAGAACTTCAGACGGACAGTGCCGGTCACGAACTTCTGGGTATCGGCCATAAAGGCATCGAGCGCGTTTTTGAGCGGGCTGTACCACTGGCCGTTGTACACGGCGGTGGCCCAATCCTGCTCGAGCTTAATCTTGGTCTTGAGCAGGTCGCCCTCGACGCAGATGTCCTCGAGCGCCTTGTGGGCGGTGATGAGCGTCAGGGCGCCGGGAACCTCGTAGCACTCGCGGCTCTTAAGGCCCACCAGGCGATCCTCGACCAGATCGAGACGGCCAAAGCCATTGTCGCCCGAAATCTTGTTGAGGGCGATGACGATCTCGGAGAGCTTCATCTTCTTGCCGTCGACGGCGACGGGCTTGCCGGCCTCAAACTCAATCTCGGTGTAGGTCGGGGTGTCCGGCGTGTCCTCGGGGTTCTTGGTCATAACCCAAGCGTCGTCGAGTGGCTCGTTCCAGGGATCCTCCAGGTGACCGCACTCAATGGCACGACCCCACAGGTTGTCGTCGATGGAGTAGGGGTTGTCGTTGGCACCCTCGGGAACCGGCACGTTGTGGGCGTGGGCATAGGCGACCTCGTCGGGACGGCACTTCAGGTCCCACTCGCGAACCGGGGCGATAACCTTGAGCTCGGGGTCGAGGGCCTTGACGGCGGCCTCAAAACGGACCTGGTCGTTACCCTTGCCGGTGCAGCCGTGGGCGACGTAGGTCGCGCCAAACTCGTGGGCGACCTCAACAAGCTTCTTGGCAAGCAGCGGGCGAGACAGGGCGGAGAGCAGCGGATACTTGTTCTCGTACATGGAGTTTGCGGCGATGGCCTTAGTCAGGAACTCATCGGAGAACTCGTCGCGCAGGTCGAGTACCTGGCAATCGAGAACGCCCAGGTCGAGCGCCTTCTGCTTCTTGGCATCCAGTCCGGTCTCTTCCTGGCCCACGTTGCCGCAGACGCAAACGACATCGAGATTCTTCTCGTCCTGGAGCCACTTGACACATACGGATGTATCAAGACCACCGGAATATGCGAGAACGACTTTTTCCTTGCTCATGGCTGTTTCCTTTCGCCCTTGGTAGCTAGTTAGAACATCGGTCAGTTGCAAGTCATTTCAAGGTCATATACCGTGCAATATCAGGTTAAATAGCAAAAATCAGCACATACATGCCCTAGAAACATGCAGCAATGTCGTGCTAAAACCCAACGACCTCAAAATGACTCTGTTGAGGCAATTCGCCCCATGCGGACAGAGACGATTGTTATCGTCGTCGGGAAATTGCGCGCTGGCGTCGGATGGCATTGTCTGCAGTGGTGATGATCTTTACGAACTGCATCTGCCTCTCCTTTCACCTATCGCCGGGCGCAATTCTAATATCGTAAACGGTACCTTTTCCTCGGTAAGCGGTTGTTTTTCCGTCTCCGTTTTCGATGTTCGCTATATTACGATAAAGTGCACGCTGCGCAAGCGACAAATTCAAATTTCTGAAAAGTTTTTTCATTAGTTTGTGAATTGCAGTGCAAATACGCACCATTCCTGCGAAAATACGCTCGACTACTAGTTGATGGTTATAACGTCTGAAACAATCTCGAAACGAAAGGCGCATTTTTATGCAAACTTACGAATCGGACGCCAACATCGGCAACATTAAGATTCTCGCCGTCGATATGGACAAGACGCTGCTGACCGACGAGCGTGTGCTGCCCCAGGGTCTTGACGAGCGCCTGGACAAGCTCGCCGACGCCGGCATCGTATTCTGCCCCGCCAGCGGACGTCCCGCCCCCAAGCTCGAGGAGATGTTCGAGGGCATCAAGAACCGCCTCGCCTTTTGTCCCGACAACGGAGCGTGCATGATCTATCGCGGCAGCTATATCTATAAGAGCAATATTGACGTGGAGCTGTATCAGCAGGTCTTGAGCCGTGCCTCGGAGGACCCTCGCGCCGTCCCCGTCCTGTGCTGCTTCGACGAGTTCTACGTGCTTGCCCGCGACCATCAATACCACGACGAGATCAGCGTCTACTACAACACAATCAACTACGTCGACAGCTTTGAGGGCCTTGATATCGAGTCCAACAAGATCTCAATCTTCTTCCCGGCCTATGATGCCGAGCCCGCATTCCGCGAGACCTATAGCCCCGAGTTCTCGGACAAGCTCTACGTCACCAACGCCGGGCGCGAGTGGATCGACTTTATGAACCTGGGCGTCGACAAGGGCGCCGGCGTCGCGCACCTGTGCGAGCACCTGGGCATCGATATTGCCGATGCCGCCGCCGTGGGCGATACCTACAACGACATCCCCATGCTCGAGCGCGTCGGTCACAGCTTTATCGTGGACAATGCCGAGGAGCATATGAACGCGCACGCCAAGTGGCGCATTCCGAGCAACAACGACGGGGGCGTACTGACGCTCATCGACGCCATTCTGGCGGCTCGTTAAACTCGCCGCCATGCCCGGGGCCGGCCGTTTGATTTTTGTTCGGTCAGGTCCTGGGCTCGCTCGAAGAGCACATTAAGTGCTCTTCGGCTCGTGCGGAATCTACAAAAATCAAACGGCCGGCCCCGGGCATGGCTACGTTGACTTGCTTGCCGCATGGATGGCGTCTTGGCGCCTAGATACTTTGGCTGATTTTTATTGAACGAAGGACGCTCCTTGTTGATGAGGGGCGTCCTTCTGGTTTTGGTTACTTTGGAATTGTGGTCGTGCCCTTACTTGGCGTCTGCCCAGGTCACTCCAGTCGAAGCTTCGGCGATTAGGGGGACGCGGAGGTCTACTACGTGTTCCATGACGTCGCGGACCATGGTGGTTAGGCGCTCGACTTCGTCGATGGGGCACTCAAAGTCCAGTTCGTCGTGTACCTGCAAGATCATGTGGGCGGCAAAGCCCTCCTCTTCCAGACGGCGGCTTACGCGGGCCATCGCGATCTTGATGATGTCGGCGGCGGTGCCCTGCATGGGATGGTTCATGGCCGTGCGCTCACCAAAGCCACGGAGTTGCGGGTTTTTGGCCTTGAGCTCCGGAATATGGCGTCTGCGGCCATACATGGTCTCGGCGTAGCCCGTCTGCTTGGCGCGCGCCACCACGTTGTCGAGGAACGTACGCACGCCCGGGTAGGCCTCGTAGTAGCGATCGATCATGTCGCGCGCCTCGGCCATCGAGATATGCAGCGACTGCGACAGACCGTAGGCCTGCTGGCCGTACACGATGCCAAAGTTCACGGCCTTGGCGCGGCTGCGCAGGTCGGGCGTTACCTCGGACACCGGCACACCAAACACGCGCGCCGCCGTCTCGGCATGGAAGTCCTCGCCCTCGTTAAAGGCGCGCACCAAGTGCTCGTCACCCGAGAGATGCGCCAGCAGACGCAGCTCGATCTGCGAGTAGTCCACCGCCAAAAAGACGCTTCCCTCGCCTGCCGAAAACGCCGTCTTGACGGTACGACCCAGCTCCGAGCGCGTCGGGATGTTCTGCAGGTTCGGGTCGCTCGAGGACAGACGCCCCGTTGCCGTGATGGTCTGGTTGTACGTGGTGTGCACGCGACCGTCACCACGGCGCAGCGGGCCCAGTGTGTCCAGATAGGTGGACTTGATTTTGGACTTTTCGCGCCAATCCAAGATCAGACGCACGATTTCGTGGTCGCGGGCAAGGTCGCTCAACACCTTGGCGTTGGTCGAATAGTAACCGCGCTTGGTCTTTTTGAGACCCTTGGTCGGAAGGCCCATCACATCAAAGAGCACATGCGACAGCTGCATGGGGCTGCCGATGTTAAAGGTCTCGTCACCGGCAAGGTCGCGAATACTGCGCTCAACCTCGGTAATCTGGGTCGCCAGACCCTCGGACAGACTGCGCAGCCGATCGGGGTCCACGAGCATGCCCGTGCGCTCCATCTTGGCAAGTACCGGAACGAGCGGCATCTCGATGCCATCGAACACGTTGGCGGCATTCTCACGGGCCATGCACTCGCGCAACGGCGCCACGAGCGCCAGCGTCAGAGCCGCAGTACAGGCGGCAGGCGCGGGAGCGTCCTCGCCGGCACCCTCTGCACCGCACGCCGCAGGCAGCGCCATCTGCAGATAGGTATCGGCCAGATATGCCTCATCAAACTCGGAGCGGTCGGAATCCAACAGGTAGGCGGCAACCACGGTGTCGAAGATGCGCGTGGAATCAACTGCCAGCGGATCCATGAGCTCGGGCTCAGAAGAATCGATGGGCGAAAGCTCGTGCAACAGCGCCTTCATATCCGGGCTCGCCACGCGACCCTCCATAAACAGACGCGCGAGCACGCCGGCAATCACGCCGTGGACGAAGTTGAAGCCCTCAACCTCAGCCACCGCACAGCTGTCGCCCTCCTCGAGCGCGAACAGGCCCTTGGACGTCGCCAACCACAGCGTGCGCGTCAGTCCAAAGAGCGCGCCATCTTCCTTGTCGTCGTCCACCACGGCGGCGACCCACTCGCCCGCCTCGATCGCACGCGAAACCTCGGACGCCACGTCAGCAAGCGCCTCGGCATCGCCGGCGGCAGCGCGCATAACGTGGGGAATCTCAAACGTGCTGGCAGTGGCCGCAGCCCCGCCCTCGCCACCGATCAGCGCCAAGAAACGGTTCTGCATGGCGGTGATACCAAGCGTGCCCAGCGCCGCGGAAACCTCATCGGCAGAATACGCCGGGAAGGACGTCGCCTCAAAATCGAGCTCAACGGGCGCATCGGTGCGGATGGTCGCGACCTTGCGGCTCAGCAGGGCATCGTCGATGTGCGCGCGCAGGTTTTCGCCCATCTTGCCCTTGACCTCGTCGGCATGTGCGATGACCTCGTCCAGGCTACCGTACTGCGCAATGAGCGCGCTCGCCTTTTTGGGGCCGATGCCCGGCACGCCGGGGATGTTATCGGACGTGTCGCCCTTCAGACCATAAAAGTCGGGCACGAGCGCCGGCGTGATGCCGTGATACAGATCGTCCACGCTCTCGGGCGTCATAATCGCCACGTCGGACAGGCCCTTGCGGGTCGAGACCACGTTGACGTGCTCGGTCACGAGTTGATACATGTCGCGGTCGCCGGTCACCAGTAGCATGTCGCAGCCGGCCTCTTCACCCAGGCGCGCCATGGTTCCCAGGATATCGTCGCCTTCCCAGCCCTCGGACTGCAGAATCGGCACGTTGAGCGCGGTGAGCAGCTCCTTAATCATAGGGAACTGCGCATGCAGATCGGGGTCCATGGGCGGGCGTTGCGCCTTATACTGCGGCAGCATCTCCATGCGCACGCGCGGTTTGCCCTTGTCAAACGCCACAACAACGCCGTCGGGGTTAAAGGCGTCGATCATCTTAAGAAACATGTTCAGAAAGCCAAAAATCGCGTTGGTGGGGCGACCGTCCGGCGCGTTCATGGTCGGCGGCACGGCGTGGAAGGCGCGATGCATGAGCGAGTTGCCGTCGATAACGGCAAAGGTGCGGCGCTTGTCAGACATATTGAATACCTCGCTTTGGGCTGGGCACGGTTTGCTCACTCCAGTTTACACGCTCCCCGCCCCGCGGCCACCTCACATCAAGCTCCCCCGCCACCGTGAGCCCGCGCGTGATACGATGGCTCACGGTACATCAACCAGCACGATCGATCCGAAAGGAGCCTGCGTCATGGAGCGTCCCTGCGCATGGAAAAAGTACACGCCACAGCAAATCGAGGAGCTCGAGGAGCTTTGCCGCGGCTATAAGCAGTTTTTGAGTGAGAACAAGACCGAGCGCCTGTGCGTCAAGGCCGGCATCAAGATGGCCGAGGAGGCGGGATACGTCGACCTGGAGACCGTAATCGCCGAAGGCCGCGAGCTCAAGGCAGGCGACAAGGTGTACGCCGCCAATCACGGCAAGGACCTTATGCTCGTCAACCTGGGCACCGCCCCGCTCGAGCAGGGCTTTAACATCCTGGGCGCGCACGTGGACTCGCCGCGCCTGGACCTTAAGCAGAACCCCGCCTTCGAGGCCGGCGACATGGCTTATCTCGACACGCACTACTACGGCGGCGTCAAGAGCTACCACTGGGTGGCCTCCCCGCTCGCACTCGTAGGCGTCATCTGCAAAAAGGACGGCACCACCGTCGACATTAACATCGGCGACAAGGCCGACGACCCGGTCTTTACCATCTCCGACCTGCTGATCCATCTCTCGAGCGAGCAGATGTCCAAGCCTGCCAAGGACGCCGTCGACGCCGAGATCCTCGACGTGATCGTGGGCGGCCGCCCCGTCAAGTTCGATGAGGACGACAAGGACGCTCCCAAGGAGCCCGTCAAGCAGATGTTCTTGGACATCCTCAAAGAGCAGTACGGCGTCGAGGAGGAGGACTTCCTCTCCGCCGAGATCGAGGTCGTGCCCGCCGGCCCCGCCCGCGACATGGGCCTCGACCGCTCCATGATCTTGGGCTATGGCCACGACGACCGCGTCTGCGCCTACCCCTCTATGCTCGCCCAGATCAACGTCACCAACGTGGAGCGCACGAGCATCACGCTCATCGTCGACAAAGAGGAGATCGGTTCCGTGGGTGCCACCGGCATGACGAGCCGCTTCTTCGAGAACACCGTCGCCGAGATCATGACGCTCGCCGGCGAGGGTAGCCCGCTGGCCCTGCGCCGCGCGCTCGCCCGCAGCCGCATGCTCTCCTCTGACGTGTCCGCCGGCTTCGACCCGGGCTATGCCGCCAAGTTCGAGACCAAGAACGCCGCCTTTATGGGTCGCGGCCTGTGCTTTAACAAGTACACGGGCAGCCGCGGCAAGGGCGGCTCCAACGACGCCGATGCCGAGTATGTGGCCCTCGTCCGCGACATCATGGACAAGGCAGGCGTGGATTTCCAGACCTGTGAGCTCGGCCGCGTCAACGCAGGTGGCGGCGGCACCATCGCCTACATCATGGCCAAGTACGGCATGAATGTCATCGACTCCGGCGTTGCCGTTCTGTCCATGCACGCCCTATGGGAGGTCGCCAACAAGGCCGATATCTACGAGGCCTACCGCGGCTACAAGGCCTTCCTCGAGCGCGCCTAACCAGCCCTTCATAACTTGCGGTGAAATACGGACTAAACTGGCCTATAAACGGCCAAAACAGACCGTATTCCACCGCAACTTCCTTTTTGACAGAGGAGAGTCCATGCTGCAGGTCATCATTTCGCCCGCCAAGCAGATGCGCTCGGCCCAAGATGCTTTTGAAGTCCTGGGCATTCCGCCCTTTGCGCGCGAGACGGCTCGACTGCATCGCGCGTTGCTAGATATTGAGCGAAATGAAGGCAGCGGCGGCCTGCAGGCGCTATGGAACGTGAGTGACAAACTGCTGGGGCCTTGCCTCAACACCCTGCATGAGTTCGAGCCCATCTTGGAAAACGGCGACCTCGACAATCCCGATATCGCCCGCAATACCTCCCCCGCCGTCATGTCCTATCACGGCATTCAATACCAGAGCATGGCACCCGAGGTGATGGATGCCGCGCAGCTCGCATGGCTGCAAGACCATCTGTGGATCCTCTCGGGCCTTTACGGATGCGTACGCCCCTTTCATGCCGTCGAACCGTATCGGCTGGAGATGGGTGCGAAGCTCGCCGTTGACGATGCCCGAGACCTCTACGCGTTTTGGAGCGACAAGCTCGCGCGGGTTATCGCCCCGGCAGGTTCAAACACCACGATCGTCAACCTCGCCAGCGTAGAGTATGCCAAAGCCGTTCTGCCCCACCTCGCGGGCGACGCCACAGCCGTCACGTGCCTCTTTGGCGAGGGTATCCGCAACGGGAAGCCCATCCAACGGTCGACCGCCAGCAAAAAGGCGCGCGGCTCCATGGTGCGGTGGATGGCAGAAAACAAGCTCGAGGATGCAAGCGAACTTACCGCATTCAACATCGGCTATCGCCACGTCCCCGAGCTCTCATACCTAGGCACCCTCGTGTTCATCAACGAACAGATGCTCTAGAGCCGGCACCCAACACTGACCCGCTCAGCCTTCTCTATATAACTTGCGGTGGAATAATTCCTATTTGAGCCTTTTTCGCACAATCAGGAACTATTCCACCGCAACTTTTATGAATTGGCTGCTAGGCTCGACACCTATTCAGCTAGACCGTCGGCCTTTGCAATCCCGTTTGTCGAACCGTCCTGATAGACAATCTTGACGTGCTCGACCTCGGACACCGCAACACCCGACGGGGGCTCCAGGCGCCATTCCGTCAGCGCGATATCCATCGTCGTGGGCACATCCCCTTGATCTTTGAGCTTCACCGTCAACGTTTTGAACGTCGCATCATACGTCACGCGTTCGATTTCCTCACCAGGAATAGACCCACCACTCAGCTGCAACTGCACAAACTCATCGCACGGGTACCAATAATCGCCCGGAACGGCGAGCGTATTGGCATTACCGCCAGTACTCCTCACCGTCATAATCGGCAGGCCCTCGTCGGCCTCAAACTCCCAGGCAGCGCCGCCGCGACCGCCAAACGTCCAAATACAAAAGGCAATCACCAGCACGGCAAGCACCGCAAAGCCAATCGCGACAAGGCCATGGTGCGCACGGCTTTCCTCGGCCGATACATCCCATTGCGTCTCTCGATATAGATGCTTGTCTTCCATGTTCGCCTCCCCACAGGCACGCTCGTTGGCCCAATCGTACCCATTCAGGCTATACTTGAGCCCACCACATAAACGGGGAGCTTGCAGGACAAGACGGCAGGCTGAGACTGGGCGCGCCCGCCCTGACCCGCAAACCTGATATGGGTAATGCCAACGAAGGGAGCCGTGCCAATGAGCACACAGACCGAGCCCAAGCTCGTCACGCAAATCGACTTCGCCCGCGCCGGGCAGATCACACCGCAGATGAAGGAAGTCGCCGAGCGCGAGCATCGCGACCCCGAGTACATCCGCGAGCGCGTGGCCGACGGCCGCATCGCCATTCCCGCCAACATCGTGCACATCAAAAAGGGCATGCGCGCCTTTGGCGTCGGTGAGGGCCTGTCCACCAAGGTCAACGTCAACTTGGGCATCTCGGGCGATAAGGCCGATGCCGCCGAAGAGTGGAAGAAGGTCAAGATCGCCGAGGACTTTGGCGCCGACGCCATCATGGACCTCTCCAACTCGGGCAAGACGCGCCAGTTCCGCCAGCAGCTCATCGACGAGACACCGCTCATGGTAGGCACCGTCCCCATGTACGACGCCATCGGCTACATGGAAAAGCCGCTGGTCAAGCTCACCAAGAACGACCTGTTCGAAGTCGTGCGCGCGCATGCCGAGGACGGCGTGGACTTTATGACCATCCACTGCGGCATAAACAAGTCGGTCACCAAGACCTTTAAGGAGACCGGCCGCCTGATGAACATCGTGAGCCGTGGCGGCTCACTGTTGTTTGGCTGGATGGAGGTCACCGGTAACGAGAACCCGTTCTATGAGTTCTACGACGAGTTGCTCGAGATTTGCCACGAGTACGACGTGACGATTTCGCTCGGCGACTCCTGCCGCCCGGGCTGCCTCTACGACTCCAACGACGCCACCGAGACTGCCGAGATGATTGAGCTCGGCAAGTTATGCAAGCGCGCTTGGGCCGCCGGCGTCCAAGTCATGGTCGAGGGCCCGGGTCACATGGCGCTCGACGAGATCGCTGCCAATATGAAACTGCAGAAGCGCCTGTGCCACAACGCCCCGTTCTATGTGCTCGGGCCGCTGGTGACCGATATCGGCGTTGGCTACGACCACATCACCGCTGCCATCGGCGGCGCCATCTCCGCCAGCTCCGGTGCCGACTTCCTGTGCTACGTGACACCGGCAGAGCACCTATGCCTGCCCAACGCCCAGGATGTGCTCGACGGCCTCATGGCCACCAAGATCGCCGCACACGCCGCCGACATCGCCAAAAAGGTGCCCCACGCCCGCGACATGGACGACAAGATGGGCCAGGCACGCCGCAAGCTTGACTGGGACGCCATGTGGGAGTGCGCGCTCGACCCGGTTACGGGCAAGAAGCGCTACGAGGAGTCCCCCGCCGCCACCGAGGGCACTTGCACCATGTGTGGCAAGATGTGCGCCGTCCGCACCGTCAACAAGATCTTCGAGGGCACCACGATCGACCTCGGCATGGAGGACTAACTCGTCACCGGAGCCACAAACGGCCACAAGGTGTTCGTCAATTGTTGACATGTGAACATTTGCCTGCATTTGCGTAAAAATTGCATCTCGCGCCCGGGTTCGGCATATCGCCGGCCCGGGCATCTTTATAATGCGGGGTAAAAGACCCATTTGAATCCGACCGGACAAGGGAGCGAACATGGATCACAGTAAGGTACCAGCCGTTCTATCCATCGCAGGATCCGATTCCAGCGGTGGCGCCGGCATTCAGGCAGACATCAAGACCATCACGGCGCACCGTCTGTATGCCGAAACAGCCATCACGGCCATCACCGCACAAAACACGCTCGGTGTCACCGCCGTGCAGAATGTCTCCCCGGATATTGTCGCGGCGCAGATCGATGCCGTCTTTGACGATATCCGACCCAGCGCCGTCAAGATCGGCATGGTTTCCTCTGCTGAGATTATCGAGGTTATCGCCGACCGCCTGAGTGCCTGGGACGCACAAAATATCGTCGTCGATCCCGTCATGGTCGCCACTTCGGGCGCTCGCCTCATTGCCGAGGATGCCGCCGAGGCGCTCACACGTCGCCTGTTCCCGTTGGCGACCGTCATCACGCCCAACATTCCCGAGGCCATGGCGCTGCTCGACTACGAGGTCGATTCCGAGCGCACGCAGCAAAACGCTGCCATGCTCCTCACCCGCCGCTTTGGCTGCGCGTCCCTCGTTAAGGGCGGGCATTTTGTCAACGAGGCCAACGATGTGCTAGCAGAGCCCGCGCCGCTCGATGACGAGGGCAACCACCTGGGCGATCCGCTCACCACGTGGTTCCGCCATAAGCGCATCGAGACCGGTAACACGCATGGCACCGGCTGCACGCTCTCGTCCGCCATCGCCTGTGCGCTGGCGCAGGGCATGGATCTTGCCGACGCCATCAATGCCGGCAAGGCCTACCTAACGGGCGCTCTCGCCGCCGGCTTTGACATGGGCAAAGGCTCCGGCCCCGTCAACCACATGTGGCAGTACTAAGATTCGCAGTCCAAAACCACCGCAAAGGGGACAGACACCTTTGCGGTGGTTCCCACAGACATCTCGATCCGTAACAGTTAGAGTCCATTTTTCGGCCCACCTGTTACAGATTGAGACATTCAAATTCTGCCGAGAAGATAATCTCGATCTGTAACAGTAGATCGGCAAAATCGACCCTAGATGTTACAGATCGAGACAAACGACCGATATCAACCTGAATAATCTCAATCTGTAACATCTAGCCCGTTTTCGGCCTTACAGCTGTTACAGATCGAGACAAACCAACGAAACAAGCCGCCGCAAGGGAAACTTTTGTACTGGTTTGGGGCTGCGCTACTCACCGAGCATCTCTTGGAGCTTGGCTGCCACGGCATGTCCCAAGCTCTCGTGGCCTTCGGGCATCATGTGCAGATAATCGATATCGCCCGGCTCGGCAAAGTCGGCGGCATTCAAAAAGTCGCAGCCAAACTGCTCAGCCACATGCGCGTAGTACTCACCAAAATGTTCCGAGGCTTCTACGGAATGCTCGTCAAAATCGGTCATATATACGTCGGCGATCTGCGGCTTAATCTTGATAGGCGCCATCAGCAGAATCCGTGGGCAGGGCGCGGCATCGGTCCAGGCAAACGCGCGGACGGCGCGAATCAGTGCCATGGCGCCACGGGCGATATCGGAGGCTGTCACGCCAAAGACCGTCTTGCAGTCGTTGGTGCCCAGCATAATCACGATCGCGTCCAGCGGCTTATGGGCTTCGAGCAGCATCGGCAGCGCGCGAATGCCGTTGAGGTTGGTGTCCAGATGGCACATATCGTCGCGCACCGTCGTGCGACCATTTAGGCCTTCCTCAATCACATGCCAACCCTCACCCAGGTCACGCTGCACCACACCGCACCAGCGCACATCCTGCGCATAGCGCACTGCGGTGCCGTCGCGCATACCCGCCGGATCATAGCCATAGGTGTTGCTGTCACCAAAGCACAGAACGTTTTTCATCTTGAGTTCCCCATTCCGTAAAAAGCCGACGGGAGCAATCCCTCCCGTCGGCTTGGCATATCACATCGCGCGCACCGCTTACAGGTACTTGCGCCAGTCGTCCTCGTCCTCATCGTCCTCGGCTGCTGCCTGGGCCTGCTCGGCGGCACGAGCGGCTGCGGCGCGGGCGGCAACCTGGGCATAGGACTCCTCGTTGCGCTCGGGGAAGTTTGCCAGCACGTGCTCGAACTTGGCAAAATCCTCGTCCCAGCGCGTAGAGGGCACGGCAAAGAAGACCTGCTTGACCTTGAAGTCGCCCGATGCGAGCTCCTTGCGGAAGAGCTCGGCCACGGCCTCGGCGTCAAAGCCGTTGTTCTCGCAGCCCCAAGCACCCAGTACGAGCTTCTCGCGGCCCAGCTCATCGCAGATAGCAAGCACAAAGCGAATGCGGTCGCGCAGGGCGTCAAGCAAGGCATCGTCGCTCACGCGGTACTCCTGGCGAGCACGCTTGGCGTTGGGTGCAGCGGCGACGATTACGTCGGCATAGGCGTGCACATGCTTGCGGTCGAAGCGCACCGCGGGCACCACCAGCGCACGGTTGCGGTACAGCTCACAGTTGATGTTGCGGCGACGGTTCTCGCCGTACCATTTACGCTGCTTATCAAGGACATTGTACAGGTACGAATCGGCGCACAGCGTGGCCTCCTGGCCCAGATAGCCCTGGATGTAGCCACCGCCCGGATTGGTGAACGAGGCAAAGGCAAGCACAGCCATGTCGCAGAACTGCGCGTAGCCTCGACCGTTATCCAGAATGGCCTGCGTGGCAGAGGCGTCGAGCACGGTGACCTCGGGCAGGACCGGAGCGGGCTCCTCGGCGGCAGGCGCGGGCTCGGCTTCGGTGGCCTCCTCGACGGGCTCGGGCGCCACCTCGGCATCGACCGCAGCCTCGACCTCAGCAGCCTCAGTAGCCTCGACCTCGGCAGCCTCGACGTCCTCGGCGGCTTGCTCCTCAGCAGCCGCTGCCTTCTGGACCCTGGTCTTCATCGCCGCGACAAAACCGGCAGGCATACCATCGAACTCGCGCACGCCGGCAAGCGAACGCTCGATGTCCTTGGCACAGGCCTCGGACACAGCCGTCACATGGCACTCGGCGGCCTTGGCACGTGCCTCACGCTTGGGATTGGGCTGACCCGCTCGGTTGGACCTGCGGTTACGGTTCCTGCTGTCGACGTCTGCCATACATGGCCACCTTTCCTGTCGCTGCCGCTATCGGCTTTTCCCATCCATGATACCCCGCCGCACACATAAAGACGGTCCCGAAGGACCGCCTTTCGCATCGTTTTACCGTGTCCGGCAGGAAGCATCGCAATGCCGCGCTTTAATCGCGACGGCCGAGGATGTTCAGAATGCGCAGGAACACGTTGATAATATCCACGAACAGGTTGGATGCCATAAGTACGGCGTTGGGCAGCGTGGGCGGCACCGTCGTTGCCACATAGGTGTCGTAGCCGATGAAGCCGGCGAACACCACAATCACGATCAGGTCGGTGATGGACTGCGAAACGCCCATGAACATCAGCACGATCTCGACCAGAATCGTGGCAAGCAGGATGCCAAAACCAATGCCATACACACGCTGGAAGAACTTGGGGAAGGTCACGCCCAGCGCACCAAAGACAAAGGTGATGGCGGCCGTGGCGATAAAGGCGGTGTTAATGGTAGGCAGGTCGTAGTTTGCAAGACCAAACGACGCCGTCAGACCAAAGGTGCTCGCAAAGACCACGTAGCCCACGAGTGACAGGCCCACGGACTGTTTGCTGGCAGCAGCCGACATCATGACCATGCCGACGATGGTCAAAATAAATGAGCCAAAGACCAGCGGCAAAGCGGCGCCGCTCATCATCATGCGCGCAAACGACATGGTGCTCGTAAAATAGGCGCCGGCGCCCATGGCGCAAAAGCCCAAAAAGATCAGGGCAGACATGACAAGGTTGTACGCGCGCGGCGACATCTCCTTGGCGCGGCTTGCGCCGGTCTCGATGAGGCCGTTCTGATAGCCCTGGATATCGTTCATACTTCGTCCTTTCACAAAGCGCCGCGACGGCACCGTAGGTGACAAGATTCCTGTCATTGTACCCGAATGCCGTACGTCCTTACCTACGGCGCTCGCCCTCGAGCGTGCGATCAAAGGCCCAGACCCACCAACGCATCACGTGTGCCTGCGAGCCATCCGGTCGCTCGCGTGCCTGTTCTTCCAGATACAGTTCGGTCGCATGTCCACCAAAACGAACCTTATAAGTCGCCGTACGAATGCCGTGAACCGTCAGGCCAAAACCGGTAGACGAGACAATCTCGTCAATCGTAAAGCAGCGACCGTCAACCCAGCAGACGGTAACCGGCACAACCTGTCCGCCCGCGAGGATGCGAGCCACGACGTCCACATACTGCTTGTGTACGCGCCGAGTTTTGCCGTCTGTCTGTCGATATTCCATGCCTCCTATTATCGAACGCATGTTTGTATGTTGTAAAGCGAACAGACTGTGGTTTTGGAGTGTCGTAGTAATCACACGTGTCCGCATGGCGTGTTAGCAAAAAGAACACCCGCGGTCAACAGGGCAAATATTCAATTTTAGTGCCAAAAAGTTCACTTCTCCCATCAGAACTCGGTAAAGAGACCCGCAGGAGGTGATACGATTTATCATGTTTTTGTAACGTGCCTGCAAACTTCGAGAAAGCCCATATATGGACGTAACGTTCTCAACCTTCCTCGGCCAAATTGTGTCGAACCCAGTCCTTGCCGTCACCGTGATCCTCGCGTTGGGCGCCATCTTCGTCAATGGATGGACCGACGCGCCCAACGCCATCGCGACCTGCGTCACTACGCGTTGCATGCCCGCCCGTGCCGCCATTCTCATGAGCGCCGCATTCAACTTCCTCGGCGTACTCATCATGACGCACTTTAACGCGAGCGTCGCCAACACCATCTCACATATCGTCGACTTTGGCGGAAATAGCACCATGGCGCTCGCCTGCCTATGCGCGGCGCTGTTCTCCATCGTCGTCTACGGCGCCACAGCGTCGCGTTTTGGCATCCCCACTTCGCAAAGCCACAGCCTCATCGCCGGCCTGACCGGTGCCGCTATCGCCCTCGGCGGCGCGAGCAGCGTCAACGTCCACGAGTGGATGAAGGTTATCTACGGTCTGGCGCTCTCCATCGGCTTGGGCTTTGTCATGGGCTGGGTCCTGTGCAAGCTCGTCTCGATTCTTTTCGCCGCCGCCAACAGGCGACGTGCCAATGTCTTCTTTAAATACGCTCAGATCGCGAGCGCTGCGGCCATGAGCTTTATGCACGGCGCGCAGGATGGACAGAAGTTCATCGGCGTGCTCTTTTTAGGTGTGGCCTTTGCCAGCGGCCAAACGAGCGTCGGCGATGCAGGCATCCCCATCTGGATTATGCTGCTGTGCTCGGCCACTATGGGTATCGGCACCAGCGTGGGCGGCGAGCGCATCATCAAGTCCGTCGGCCAGAGCATGGTCAAGCTCGAAAAGTACCAGGGCTTCTCCGCCGACCTCGCAGGCGCCGCAAACCTGCTGCTTGCCACCCTTACCGGCATCCCCGTGTCCTCCACCCACATCAAGACCTGCGCCATCATGGGCGTCGGTGCCGTCAAGCGCCTTTCGGCCATCAACTTTGGCGTGGTCAAGGACATGATGTTCACCTGGTTCTTTACCTTCCCCGCCTGCGGACTCATCAGCTTTGTCATGGCCAAGCTGTTCATGATGTTCATCTAGTCAAACCGAGCGTCCATCCGGACCGTAATACTTCGCCCACCCGTCTTCGCCTCGAAAGGACCCACTCATGGCAAAGAAACCCGATTCGTTCTACTTCGACAACTACGTCGCCTGCGCCGACCTTGCCGTCCAGGCCGCCGAGCTGCTCACCAAGATTTTCGAGAACTTCGACCCCGCAAAGATTCACGATATGCTCAACAAGATGCACGCGATCGAGCATGCGGCCGACAAGAAGCACCATGAGCTTGAGGACGCCCTGCTCACGGCCTTTATCACCCCGCTTGAGCGCGAGGATCTGGACCTGATGAGCTGCTCGCTCGACACCGTACTCGATCGTATCGAGGGCGTCGTGCAGCGCGTCTACTTCACCAACATCCAGAGCATCCACCCCGATGCCATCGTGATCGCCCACAAGGTGACCGACGCCTGCCGCGCCATGAAGGACCTGATGGTCGAGCTGCCCAACTACCGCAAGTCCAAGACCCTGCGCGAACTCGTCATCCAGATCAACACGATCGAGTCCGAGGCCGACGAGCTCTACATCAACGCCATGCGCAACCTGCATGTCAACGGCAAGGATCCGCTCGAGGTCATCGCTTGGCGTGACGTGTACGCCTTCCTGGAGTACTGTGCTGACTGCTGTGAGAATGTGGCCGATGTTGTGGATTCGATTGTCATGAAGAACAGTTAATTGGGGGTACGTGTCCCGGCGGTCGCGGGCCCGGCCACTAATAACCTTTTTCACTCCGGCTGCAAGCAGAGTCGTTCAAAAGGTTATTAGTGGCCGGGCCCGCTCCCTTACGTACCACCATTGGGAACTTTGGCTGATAGTTATAGCGCAATGGGGGTTTGGCTGAAGGGACCTTTGGTATCCGTTCAGACACTTTGGCCCTCGATGAGCGTTTGGCTGATTGCTGCTTGGGTACTGTTTGGGTTACTTTGGGTTTGTTTGATTTTTAATTGTTGGAGGGCTTGTATGTCTTATTTGGATCTGGCTCGGGGTCGGTATTCTTGTCGTGAGTTTGAGGATCGTTCTGTTGAGCAGGCTGTGGTGGATGCCATTGTTGAGGCTGGGCGTATTGCTCCTTCTGCTTGTAATAATCATCCAACCCGTGTGATGGTGTTGGATACGCCTGAGCTTCTGGAGAAGGCTGCTGCTTGTCAGCCCCGGTTTGCTCGTGATGGGTCTATCTTTGGGGCTCCGCTTGTCTTCCTTATTTGCAGCGTTACCGATGACGCTTGGGTGCGCCCGTATGACCAGATGAATTCCAGCGAAATCGATACGTCCATCGTGTGTGATCAGATGATGATGGAGGCCACCGAGCAGGGCCTGGGAACGTGCTGGGTGTGCCATTTCAAGCCTGAGGTGGCACAGGAGCAGTTCAATCTGTCCAAGGGCGTCTATCCCTATCACATGCTCGTCTGTGGCTATCCCGCCGACCACATCGCCGATCCCGAGCATCGCGAGGCACGCACCATTCCCCTCTCCGACTTCCTCCTCAAGTAGATTTTTGGGACATGCCTTAAAACCTACCCTTGACCGCTCACCCGTTCGCCGAGTTCTGCGCCACCATGTGCAGGGCTCGGTTTTTTATGTTGCGCGCCCTTGCACAGTCATAAAAAAGGACCCGCAAGCTGCGGGTCCTTTCGAGGCACTAAATTGTAGGCCGAATGTTAGTCCAGGTCGTCGGCAGCGAAGTTGTCGATCGGGGCGAAGGGATCGGCCACGGGGACAACCGGGTCAGCGACGGGCAGCGGCTCGGCGGGAACAGTCACCGCAGGAGAAGCGGCAGAACCGACCGGCGTAGAGGCCATCAGATCGGCCGGGAAGGAGTTCTGGGCATCGTCCATAAAGTGCTGGATGAGCTTGAGATACTCGGCCTTGAACTCCTCACGGGAAGCTTTGAGACGATCGATCTCCTCGAGCTCGGCCTGCTTTTCGGTCAGAGCCTGGCGGATAACCTCGCGGGCCTTGGCGTCAGCCTCGTTGCGGATACGCTCAGCGTTCTCGTTGGCATCGTTGACGATGGTCTCAGCGGTCTGCTGGGCAGCGATCAGGGCGGCGGAAATCTGGCGCTCCTGAGCGGAGAAGTCAGGGGCGGGAGCAGCCACGGGGGCGGCAGGAACGGCCTGGTCGGCGGTATCCTGAGCCTGGGCAAGCTGAGCCTGTGCATCGGCAAGCTGCTGCTCGGTAGCAGTCAGACGACCCTTAAGGTCGACGATCTTAGCGAGCATAGCGTCAACCTCGGAGGACAGCGTCTCCAAGAAGACGTCGACCTCGGCAGGATCGTAGCCACGCTTGGCCTCAGAGAAAGTCTGAGCCTGGATGTCTGCAGGGGTAATAGCCATAACAAGTCTCCTTTTTCATCGCCTCGGCGCTACACGCCCGACGTAAGTTACTAAGTCAGTTCTACACGAGTATACCTATAAGAAGCTGCAGAACCAGCCTCTGCACCAACTGCAACGCAATAATCGCAACGACCGGCGAAAAATCGATACCGCCCATCGGCGGGATGAAACGACGGAACAGGTTGAGCCACGGACCGCACACGCTATCAAGCACCGCGGCAATATCCTGAAGCAAACCACCCTGCTTCATGGGAATCCACGTCATAAAGCAGTAGACGACAATGAGCGTGGAATAGAAGTTGAACAGCGTGTTGACCAGCTGGACGATAGTGTAGATGTTGATGGGAATCTCCTCGTCTTGTCTTTACTTAAGGTAGCCGTCGGCACGAAGCTTCTTGAGATCGGAATCTTTGACCTCGCAACCGGCGGGCAGCACCATGAACACGCGGTCGCCCACCTCCTTGACCGTGGCACCCAGACCGCAGGCAAAGCCGTAAGAGAAGTCCAAGACGCGCTTGGCAACTTCGGTGCGTACGCCCACAAAAATCAGTGCGACAGGCTGCTTGGTGCGAACGCGGCGCACCACGGTCTCCACGTCGTCATAGCTCTCGGGGCGCAGGACATAGGCCGGCAGCTGCGGCGTGGCGTTGATGATATTGCTCGCATAGGCCGAGGCATCGCTCGGTGCAGGCGCGGGTGCAGCGGCGGCACGGGCGCGGGTATTCTCGGCGTAGCTCGACGGCGTGTCATAGGCACCAGGACGATAACCGCTCGCAACACTGTCCTGCGAGCGCGAAGGCGGGTTATACGTCGTGGCATGGCGGGAGTCATCGCCGACCAGCTGACCGGAGCGCGTATACACGGCAACCGACTCAGCTTCACCGCGGCGCGTCTGGCCAAGCAGACCGTTGCTCGGCTCGTCTTGGGTGTAGAAGCCCTCGCCCGAAGCACCACTGTAGCCGTTGTTCTGATAGCCATCGTCGTAGCCGTCATCGTAGCCGTAGTCGTCGTCCTGGCCATAACCCTGGTCGTAACCCTGCTGGCCGCCCAGGTGCATCTTATTTTTAATCTCGTCAAGGAAGCCCATGGTTGTGTCCTCTCGCGGTTTAGTGCAGGCGCCCCGATAATCAGTGCGCACTTCAGAGCCTTATTTTACTGCAAACTCCGGGCTAAATACTACCCTGCCCAGGCGAACGAGCGTAGAGCCCTCCTCAAGGGCAGACTCAAAGTCCTCGCTCATACCGCAGGAAAGCTCAGGCAGGTTCAAATCGGGATGCGCCGCCTCCAGCTCATCCCTCAGCTCACGAAGCCCCGCAAAGGTGCGGCGTGCCACATCCTTATTCCCCCGGGGCGCCATAGTCATAAGCCCCTGTACGCAAATTCCCTCAAGTTCTGCAAGCTCACCCGCGGCGGCGCGAATCTCATCGGGTGAAAAGCCTCCCTTCGACTCCTCACCACTCACATTGACCTCAATGAGCACACGCTGGGGGCCGACGAGCTCGCCTGCCTCAATCTTGCGAACAGCACGGCTCGAGATCGCCTGCGCCAGATGCAGCGAACCCACCGAGTGAATCAGCTCGGCTGAGCCCAGCACCGCATTGATCTTATTGGTCTGCAGGTTGCCGATCATATCGAAGCGCACCTCGGGCAGCTCCGGATGCTCCGCCAGACCCGTGAGCTTGCGAACCAGCTCCTGCGGGCGGTTCTCGGCAAAATGGCGATACCCCGCCTGGATGGCGGCAACGGTCTCATCGACACCAACGGTCTTGGACACGGCAATGAGGCTCGCGGCGTCGTGGGGACGGCCCGCGCGATCGAGCGCCGCATAAAAACGTTCCAGAATCTGCTCGCGGCGAGCGCGCATCAAGTCCAAATAGTTATGCATTGCCAATCGCCTCCGCTGACAGCCAAACAAGTAGTCCCATGCTAACGCAAGAGCGCGGCCCCGCATGTGCAAGGCCGCGCTCACTTAGGTATTTACAATCTTTCGACGAACGGGGTTACTTACTCCTCGTCGTCCTCGCCATCGTCCTCATCCTCAAGATGATCGAGCAGGTAGCGAAGACCCTCGCTGACCTCGTTAACGGGCACCTTGGCAACGTAGCGTGCATCGACGGCGGGCCTCATGATAACACCCTCGCCCGAAGGCACGCGCATGCTCTCGAGCTCATCCTCATCAGTGCAGGCGATATCACCGGCAGTCATACGCTGTCCGGTCAACAGGAAGGTCAGACGGCAGGCGGCATCGATGGAAATCGAGGCGATGCGATCGAGATAGCGCGATACCATGATGGCGCGGCGCAGGTCGTCATAGTTGCTGTCGTCGTCCATAAAATCGCCCGTGTCCATGCGGTTAAAGGTGCGGAAGAACTTCTCGTACGCCGCATGCACCGGCTCGTCCTCGACGGCCAGGTTGCAGATGATGGACATGTCGTTGGTGACGAGTGCGGAAAGCGACGAACCCAGCACCTGGCAAACAGCCTCGGCCTCGGCCTCAACCGTACCGACGAGTTCCTGGGGCAGCGAGATGTCGGCCTTGACCATGTGACGCGTGGCGCGGCAGATCTGGCGAACCTTATCGGTCATGCGCTGCAGGTTAAAGTCGACGTAGATGATCGTCTGCAGCAAGCGGAAGTCAGAGGCGACCGGCGACTGCGTAGCGATCAGGTTGTAGCACACGGCCTCCAAGTTGGCGCAGCGAGCATCAATCGAAAGCGTGCGCTTCTTGGTCTTGGTGGCGAGCTTGCGATCATCGGTCACATAGGCCTTCACGGCGTCGTGAAGCGCAAGATCGACGGCCTCGTAGATGCTCAGCATCTCGTGACGGGCCTCGATGAGCTGACGGGAAAACAGTTTACGCATGGTTCACTCCAATCAGTTGGGTGCGGTCATGCCGCCCGCACAGTGAATACGCACCGGACCAGGTCCGATCGGATTGGGACTAGTCGCACCGATCAGCCAAAGCGGCCGGTGATATAGTCTTCCGTCCGCGAATCCACCGGGCTGGTGAAGATCGCGTCGGTTTGACCATACTCGATGAGCGTGGCGGGCTCGCCGGCAACTTCCTGCAAGAAAAATGCGGTGTAGTCGCTAATACGAGCGGCCTGCTGCATAGAATGCGTGACGATGATGATCGTCATCTCGGGCGCCAGCTCGGCCATCAGATCCTCGACCTTAGAGACGGACGTGGGGTCGATGGCGGAGCAGGGCTCGTCCATCAGCAGGACATCGGGCTGCACCGCAAGCACACGCGCGATGCACAGACGCTGCTGCTGACCGCCCGAGAGCGCCAAACCATCCTTGTTGAGCTGATTGGATACCTCTTTCCAGAGGTTGGCACGCTTGAGCGATTCTTCCACGATGTCATCGAGGTCGCTTTTGCTAGTCACGCCCTGCAGACGAGGGCCAAAAGCGACATTCTCGTAGATGGATTTGGGGAACGGGTTGGGCTGCTGAAAGATCATGCCCACGCGACGACGGAGATCGACCGGGTCGACACCCTCGGCATAGATATCGTTGCCGTCGAGCGTCATGGTGCCCTCGATGCGCGTGCCCTCGATCAGGTCGTTCATGCGGTTGATGCAGCGCAAAAACGTCGATTTGCCGCAGCCCGAAGGGCCAATAAACGAGGTGATGGCGTTTTTGGCGATGTTGAGGTCGAGCCCCGTCAGCGCATGAAAGTCACCGTACCAAAAGTTGAAATCCTTGGCCGTAATGGCCGCTTGCTCCAGCGTGGGAGCGGACTGATAAACGGACATGGGACTCCTTAACTAGCGACGCTTGCGCGACAGGAAGCGCGCAAACAGGTTGAAGGCCAGAATGATCACCATCAGCAAGAGCGCGGTGCCGTAGGCTGCGTTCATGTTGATGCCGTCGTTGGCAAGCAGGTACAGGTGAACCGTCATGGGGCGGCCGGAATCGAGCGGCGAAATAGGTAGATTGATGGCCTGCCCCATGGTGTAGAGCACCACCGCGGTCTCGCCAATGGCACGGCCGATGGCGAGGACGATGCCCGTGGCAATACGGCCAAAGGCAGAAGGAAGCACGATCTTGGAGACAACCTGCCACTTGGTGGCGCCCAGACCGTACGCGCCCCAACGGATATAGCGCGGAACGGCGCGAATGGCCTCTTCGGTGGTGCGCATGACGATGGGAAGCATCAAGAGCGCGAGTGCCAGGGCGGCAGAGACCATCGAAAGGCCCAAGCCCATGGCCTCGACAAACAAGGCGTAGCCAAACAGACCCATAACGATGGAGGGCACCGAGGCCAAAGCGTCAGCAGCGTAGCGAATGAGCTCGACGACCTTGCCCTGCTTGGCGTACTCGGCCAGATAGACGGCTGCCAGCACAGCGATCGGCGTGCAGATAAGCATGGCGAGCGCCGTCACATAGACGGTCGAGACGATCGTGGGCCAAATACCGCCCTCGGCGTTGACGCCCTGGGGCCAACCGAAGATAAAGTCGAGCGAGATGTGTGGCAGGCCGTTGATGACCACGTAGGCGATGATAGCGACCAGCACCAGCGTGGTGATGTAGGCAGCGGCACGGAACACGCCAAGCATGATCTTGTTGGACAGGTCCTTGTTGATGCGGCCCTTCTTGCCGTGGGAAAGGGCACGCTTGATGCGCTCGCGCGACGAGGTCGTATCGACCGTCGTGTCAACGGAATCGGACATAGCCTACCCCCTCTTCTTCTTGGAAATCAGACGGACGATGCCCACCAGCGTGGCGGAGATGATAAACAGGACCACACCCATGCCGAACAGCGCCGAGCGGTGCAGACCCGAGGAATAGCTCATGTCGAGCGCAATCTGGCTCGTGAGCGTCGAGATGGGGCTCGCGATGCTGTCGGGAATAACCGGGGCGTTACCTACGACCATGAGCACGGCCATGGTCTCGCCGATGGCACGGCCCATACCCAGCACGATGGCATCAACGATACCCAGCTTCGCGGCAGGTAGCACGACCTTATAGATGGTCTGCCACTTGGTGGCGCCCATGGCATACGATGCCTCGCGAATGCCCATGGGAATGGAATTGAGAGCATCGATGGTGAGCGTGGTGATGGTAGGGACGATCATGATGGCGAGCACAAACCACGCCGTCAGCGCACCAAAACCAAGGCCGTCGGTCAGTTGTGCGATAAACGGGCGGATGATGATCATGCCGAAGAAGCCGTAGATGATGGAGGGGATGCCCGCCAGCAGGTCGACGGCGGGGCTGATGAGCTTGCGCACGCGCTTACTGGCGATCTCGACCAGATACACGGCGGTGCCCACACCCAACGGCACGCCCATGGCAAGGGCACCGACGGTCACCAGACCAGAACCCGCCAGCAGCGACATAATGCCGTAATGACCCTCAGAGGGCGCCCACGTAAAGCTAAAGAAATCCGCCAGGCCGATGTCGGTAAAGACCGGCAGCGCCGAGTACGTGGTAAAGACAAAAATCAGGATGACGGTGACGACCGCCAAGAACGCGCAGGCAAAGAAGATCCACTGCAGTGCCTTCTCCTTGATATAGGTACTGTGCGATACGAGCGCCAGCTCGCGCTTCTTGGGCGTCTGAACATTCTGCTCAGTCTGGGAGTTTTCCTGTGCTTCCATGCTACTCACTCCCCTTCTCGTCGTTGGTGACGGGAATAAAGCCCGCCTCGCGAATCTGCTTGTCCATCTTTTCGGACGTCACATAGTCGATGTAATCCTGCGCTTGCTGCGAAGGCGTTCCCTTCACAAAGAAGTAGAGGTCACGCGAGATGGGATAGCCGCCACTTGCGACCGTCTTCTCGGATGCCTCGACATGGTTGACCGAAACGGCCTTGACCGAGGTCTTAGCGTTGAGGCTCTCGACAAAACCCAGCGAGATGTAGCCAATAGCGCCACGCGAGCGGGACACGACATCGCGTACCTGACCCGTGCCCGAAAGAACAGCCGAGCGGCGATCGAACGGCGTGCCGTCCATCACGATAGTGCGGAAGGCCTCGCGCGTACCGGACGCCTCGTCGCGGTTGATAACCTGAATCTTCAAGTCCTCGCCACCAACCTCTTTCCAGTTGGTAATCTTGCCGGCGTAAATATCGCGGAGCTGCTCGGTCGAGAGATTGTCGACCGGGTTGTCGTCGTTCACGATGACTGCAATGCCATCGTGCGCGATAACGATCGGGGTCAGGCCCAAATCCTGCTCGTCGACATTGAGGCCACGAGACGAGCTGGCGATATCGGCCGTGCCGGCGCTGACGGCCTCGATGCCAGCGGAAGAACCCAAACCGGAAACGAGCACGTCGATGCCGGTCTCCTCCTTAAAACCCTCGGCCGCGATCTCGGCAATGGGAAGGCAGGTGGTCGATCCGGCCACGGTAATAGAAGACGTAGAAGATCCCGAGGAGCAGGCGCACAGCGTGAGCGTGAGCACTGCTGCACTCAGGACCGATGCGATCTTTCTCATAGCATCACGCCGATCGCAGCATGGCGCCCACAGGTGCCGTCCTCGTTACGGTAGGAATAAAAGCGGTCGTTCTGACGCACAGTCGAAAGCTGGGTATCCACGATATTATCCGCGTCGACACCGACATCTACCAGCGCCTCGCGAATGGCAGCGGAAAGATCGAGCATGCGAGAGGCACTCGCATCGATGCAAGAGAACTCGGCGGCAAAGCGATCCATGAGTTCCTGGGATACCTCATATTCGTCACCCAAGATATGGGGGCCGATATAGGCGGAAACATTGCTCGCATCGCAGCCGGCAGCATCGCAAAGCGCCTGGCACGCCTTGGCAGAAATACGTGCAATCGTGCCCTTCCAACCGGAGTGCACCACGGCAAATCCGCCAGGGGCCTCCAGCACCACGGGAACGCAGTCGGCAAAGCAGAGCAGCACGGGCACGTTATGCGCCGTGCAGACGATGGCATCACAGCCCTCGGCAATCTGCTCGCGAACGTCCTCAAGGTCATCGGCGCCGTTCGAGGTCACCGCAACGATATGATCACCATGGACCTGATTGGGAACGAGCAGGTTGTGCTCGCACTCGGCGGCACCCATAGCTTCGAGCGCACGACGACGATTTTCTTGAACAGCAAAGGGGTCATCGCCAACATGCGAGCCCAAGTTGAGTGAGGAGTACGCATCTTCGGAAACGCCACCGGCGCGCTCGGTGAAGGCAAAGCGAACATCGGATGTCGCGCCCTCCACCAACGTAACTCCATCATGGTCGACACGCGAAACGTTGTCCGCACGTGCTGCCATACTAAAGCCTCCTAATAACACAAGTACCACGGCATCGCCGCTACAGCCCGCGTTTATACGGCTGTCATACTTCTCTAAAAGGATACCTGCTGCGCTGGAGGCAATCGTAAAGGGAACGTAAAGAGATTGGAGGTTCTAGTTTACAAAGTCGAAATAAAAAGGGCGCGTCCATACGGACACGCCCCTGTGCACAACAATGCAAAGAACGACTTAGAAGCTACCGCGCTTCAGGAAGTCGGGAAGCTCGAACTGATCGTTGCCGAAGTTAGGAAGCTCGGTGCCACCGATGTTGCGGGTCGGAGCGGCCTGAGCCGGGCTCGTGGCAGGAGCGGTGCGCTGCGGCTCAGCGGAGGCAGCGGCCTTGCTCTGAGACTGCTGAGCAGCAAAGAGCTCGTCCTGACGGTTGACGTTGGAGTCGGAGAAGCCCGTAGCGATGACGGTGATACGCACCTGATCGCCCAGGGACTCGTCGACAACGGTACCGAAGATGATGTTGGCCTCGGGGTCGACGGCGTTGGCGACAACGTCGGCGGCGTCGCTGATCTCCTGGATGCCCAGGTCCTTGGAACCGGCGATGGAGAGCAGCACGCGCGTGGCGCCATCGATGGAGCTCTCGAGCAGCGGGCTGGAGATGGCCTGCTGGGCAGCGTCGACGGCACGGGTATCCCCAGAAGAGGTACCGATACCCATCATGGCGGTACCGGCCTGCTTCATGATGGTCTTAACATCGGCGAAGTCCAAGTTGATGATACCGGGGACGGTGATGAGGTCGGTGATGCCCTGGGTGCCCTGGGAAAGGACGCCATCGGCAATCGCGAAGGCCTCGAGCATGGTGGTCTTCTTCTCGGCGATGTCGAGCAGCTTATCGTTAGGGATGACGATCATGGTGTCGACGCAATCGGAGAGGGTCTTAATGCCCTCCTCGGCGCTCTTCTTGCGCTTGCGGCCCTCGAAGGTGAAGGGCTTGGTCACGACGGCGACGGTCAGCGCACCGACCTCGTTCATCGCGATATCGGCAACGATGGGAGCAGCGCCGGTACCGGTGCCACCGCCCTCGCCGCAGGTGATGAACACCATGTCAGCGCCAGCGAGCGCCTCGGCAATGTCGTCGCGGGACTCATCGGCAGCCTTGCGGCCAACCTCGGGGTTGGCGCCGGCGCCCAGGCCGCGGGTAAGGTCGGTGCCGATGTGCACCTTGATATCGGCATCAGAGATCGCGAGTGCCTGAGCATCGGTGTTGATGGCAACAAACTCGACGCCGCGGATGCCCTCTTCGATCATTCGATTGACCGCGTTGGTACCGCCGCCGCCGACGCCGACCACCTTAATGACGGCAAGGTAGTTGTTGATCTCTGTCTCGTGCATGTCGGTCCTCCGAACAAAGGTTATAGCCATAGCATGGGTCGACCCCGCGCACATTAACCTTCAGGTTGAAAGTAAATGCAAAGGTAAACCGTATTATGGTTGCACATTATGAACGTATCAGTCAAATAATTGACCGTGAAAACCAAACAAACCAGATAAACGGCGTGGTATGACCCCTCAACAAAGCATCAACCAGCGCTACGAGGTCGGAGCGTTCCTAAATGTATAGTTACCCGGAGAGCGCACATTGATATACGTTACGCCCTCTACCTGCGAAAGCAGCTTGGTGACTACGCGCTCCTTCTTGACGATATCGTTCGAATCACCCAGCGACACCTCAATGCCGTTATTGAGGTTTGCCGAGATGGCTTCGACCGAAGGCGTGGAAATATCCTTGACTTGTCCCAAGAACTCGCTCGAAAAACCACGCACATAATCCAAGCCAGCCTTAACGGCCTTGGAGCTCACCGCCTGGCCGGAAACCGGAGCGACATCCGCCGAGACATCAGTCAACAACACCGCGCCATAGTGCTTAGCGAGCGCCAGCGCGGCATCAATGCCGGTCAGGGTATTTGAGCCCTGCCCCGTCGTGATGACGTTGCCCTGGTCATCCACTTCGACCGACGTCGACAGCGGGGCGATCCAGGTGTCATCATCCCCGATGGCCCAGGCAAGGTCATCGGAGCTGATATAGGCAATTGCGATGACCTTGCGCTCCATCGGCGTAATGATGAGCGTATGCGGGAACTGACGCTGGACATCCACGCCCGACACCCACGGGTTCTGCTTGAGGTCCTCGGTAATCTGGTCAGGATCGACGTTAAAAAGCGACGTTCCCTCGGGCAAATCGATCAGCTGGATAGCATCGTGCTTCGTCACATGCTCGCTGCCTTGAATCTGAATATCAGTGGCGGTAAACAATCCAGAGTTGATCACCACGACGGCAACGACGACGAGCACGGCCAAGACGGCCAGAACGCCGCCCACGATTTTGCCTTTGCCTGTAACGAGAGAAGCGGCGTCTGACGTTTTATTTGCCATCGCCCCAAGTGAAGACAACGGGTTGACGCCTTTTTTACCCGAAGGCTTCTTGGCGGTAGCCGGCACCGATGTCAGCGAGCGCGGTTTCGATGCGCCCAGCGTGCGACCCGGACGCGCCGCCTTAGTTCCCGTCGAGGGCTTAGGAGTTGCCATGGGACGGGCAGGTTTGGCGCCCATAACAGGCTTTGACGTCACCGAGGGACGCGAGGACTTTTTTGCGGCCGGACGATTACCGAGCTGCGAGCCGACAACCGGACGACTGGTCTGTCGAGCATGCCCGACAGACTTAGAGTGCGCGACGGTATTGCGTTGAGGTTTGGCAGGCGCGCCGGAACGCCCTCCGGCGCGGCGGAAGGTGGGTTTCGATGCTCTAGAAGCCGAGGAATTTAACTTCCGGTCTGAGCTCGATGCCATACGCCTCCCTCACCTTTCCGTGCACATGTCTGATAACCGCGGCAACGTCATCGGCCGAGGCAGTTCCGTTATTAACGATAAAATTAGCGTGAACGGGCGAAACTTCCGCGCCGCCAATCGAAAAACCCTTTAATCCACAATCCTCGATAAGCTTGCCCACGCTCGCATCGGGCGGATTGCGAAAGACCGACCCGCAGGATGCGCGACCCATGGGCTGTGTACGCTTGCGCCTCGTAAGGTACCGCTCCATGCGCTCGCGAATGTCGGCCTTGGGCGCCGGTTTAAGCTTGAGCACGCACTCGAGGATGATCTCATTGCGGGGAAGGCTACATTCGCGGTAGCCCCAAGTGATCTCGGACCCCGCATAATGCTTGATACCGGATGCCGGGTCAAACGTTACGACATCCTCAACCAGCGAGCCAATCCACTCGGTTCGTGTGCCGGCATTCATAGATATCGCACCGCCGACCGAACCAGGGATGCCAACGGCAAACTCAAGGCCCGAGAGGCTACGCGACAGGGCATCGTTGACCAAGCGCGCAAACATCACGCCCGCACCGACCGTCAGCGTACAACCGTCATCGGCAACAACCGTGCGCTGAAACTCACGTCCGAGCGAAATGACGGCACCGCGATAACCGCCATCGGCAACCAGCAGATTGGAGCCCTTGCCGATGATGACCCACGGCACCTGCTCGCGATCGAGCACCGCCACGGCACGGCGGAGGGCATGATAGCTATGGCACGTCACAAAGAGGTCGGCCTTGCCGCCGATACGATAGCTCGTATGACGCGCAAGGCGCTCGTCCTCGATCACATCCGTGTCGATCATGCCCGAGAGCGCCATGACGGCGTTAAACAGACCCATTAGACTTAAGCGTCTTTCTTGGCAGTCAGATACTCAATGAACTCGGGACCGACGGTCGTAACGTCACCAGCACCCATAGTGAGCAGCAGGTCGCCCTCGCCCACCATCTGCTCGAGCTCCTGATTAAGCTCAAGACGGCTGGAGCAGTACACGACCTCCTTGCCAGGATGCTTGGCGCGCACGGTATCGGCGAGCATCTTAGAGGTGACACCCGGAATGGGCATCTCGCCAGCCGAGAACACATCAATCAGCAGCAGTTTATCGGCATTGGCAAATGCATCGGCAAAGTCGTCGCACAGGGCCTGCAGGCGCGAATAGCGGTGCGGCTGGAACACGACGTCGACATGCTTGTAGTCCAGCGACGAAGCGGCAGCAAGCGTCGCCTTGATCTCGGTGGGGTGATGGCCGTAATCATCGACCACGGTGATGCCATCGATATCGCCCACGTGGGTAAAGCGACGGCGGACGCCCTCAAAGCTCGAGAGCGCCTTGGCGGCGGAGTCGATGTCAAGGCCCAGGACATGGGCGACGGTGAGCACCGCCGTGGCGTTGAGCATGTTGTGGCGACCGGGATTGCTCTTGATCTCCACAGCATGCTCAGTGCCGTCCTCAAAGCGAACGATAAAGTCACTCTGGATGCCCTTGACATCCGGGTGCATGCAGACGATGTCGTTGCTCTCGGCAAAGCCGTAGGAAAGCACGTGACGGCCCGTCGACTTGGCGAGCTCGACCAGATGCGGGTCCTCACCGCAGACGATGACGGTGCCGTCCTCGCCCACCAGGCTCATGAATTTGGCGAAAGTTGCCTCGATCTCCTCGATACCCGAGTAGTGATCGAGGTGGTCGGCCTCGACGTTGGTCACAATGACCACGTTGGGGTTCAGGAACAGGAAGGAGCTGTCGGACTCGTCGGCCTCGGCGACAAAGTAGTCGCCCGAGCCGTTCTTGCCGTTCGTGTCATAGCCCTCGACAATGCCGCCGATCAAGAAGCTCGGATCCAGGCCCATGCGGTCGAGCATGGTGGCGCACATCGAAGACGTGGTGGTCTTGCCATGCGTGCCGGCAACAGCGACGGTGGTGTAGCCGTGGCCCAAAGCAGAGAGCATCTTGGCACGGGGCCACACGGGAATACCAAGCTCGCGAGCGCGCACGAGTTCAGGGTTGGACTCCGGAATAGCGGTAGAGACAACAACCACGTCGGGCTTGACCTCGTCGATCGTGGCGGCCTCATGGCCCACATGCACCTTCACACCAGCGCGGGTAAGCTGGCGGATATAACGTGACGTCTTAAGGTCGGAGCCGGTAACGGCATAACCGCGCTCGTGCAGAACGAGGGCGATGCCGCTCATGCCGGCGCCGCCGATACCGATAAAGTGGGCGCTCTTAAACTCGGGCGCGGAGGTTGCAGTCTGGGAATCAGCCATGTGCTCGTGTACTCCTTGCGTAAACACTGCCTGTAACCCGTTAACTGTACCGCACCAACCGCATCAGCGCGAGGGCGACCGACGATATCCCGTCTAACTAACGCAAACCCTCTACCGCATCCGCCAGAAGAGCGGCGGCCCTATCCTGAGCCAGACCACGCGCCGCCTGACGCATGGCGTCGCGCGCCGCCGCGTCATCGACCAGGTGCAGCAGCTCATCGGCAAAGGCAGAACCGTCGATATCGGCATCGGCGCAGAGCACGCCGGCCCCGGCGTCGACCAGATAACGGGCATTGGTGGTTTGGTGATCGGCCGTGGCGTGCGGGTACGGCACGAGCACCGAAGGCACGGCGAGTGCAGCGATCTCGGCCACGCTCGATGCGCCCGAACGCGAGAGCACCAAATCGGCAGCAGCCAGCATATCGCCCATGTTGTCGATGTAAGGCTGGACGCGGTAACGCTTCGCCTCCTCGGGCGTCAGCGCCAAAGCGCGCTCGGTCTCCTCAAAGCCGTCGGCACCCGTCGAATGCAACACATAGAGGTTCTTGCGCGAAAGCAGCTCGTTTTTGAGCGAAGCCACGCGCTCGTTGAGGTGCTGGGCGCCAAGTGAACCGCCAAAGACGAGCAGCAGCGTAGCGTCCTCGGGAACACCAAGTGCCTTGCGGCCGCGAGCGCGATCGCCCTCGATTACCGAGCGACGTACGGGGTTGCCGGTCATGAGCACGTGGCCAGGGTCACCTTCGCGCTCAAAGACCGAACGCGCTGCCGGCACCGAGATGCACACGCGGGCGGCGTGGGAGTTCATCATCTTGTTGGCCAGGCCCGGAACAGAGTTCTGCTCATGCAGCAGATACGGAACGCCCGCGCCCTTACACCACCCCAGCAGCGGAACCTCGACATAGGCACCAAAACCAATGGCGGCATCGGGCTTGCCAACCTTTGAGAAATGACTGGCGAGCGCACGTTTGGCCTTGTTGACACGCCACAGCGAGGTCAGCGCCGTCCAAGGACGGGAGCGGTCGAAGCCCGTGACCGTAATGGGCACAAAATCAAACCCAGCCTCGGGGACCAGACGACCCTCGAGCTTGCGCGACTGGCCCACGAACACAACGTGGTGACCACGGTCACGCAGCTCTTCGGCCAAGGCGAGCGCGGGGTTGATGTGTCCTGCCGTGCCGCCGGCTGCAATAGCAACGGTCATTTTATCGGTCATGGTAGTCCCTTCGTACACGCGGTCCCTGGTCGTCGGTGCGCAGACGCGCCGACGGGTCCGAGTTCAAATCGATTCGATTATATCCGCCGCCCGCGTTGCGAGGGCTGGGGCGCTGCGGACGGCCTTGCGGAGCCGTTCGCGAGCGTGGACGAGCTGCCGGCTCGGATGCAGAACCATCCAGAACGGTAAAGCCGCTACGCGAAGGTCGTTCACCGCGCACATGGGCTACGCCGGCGGTGCTCTCGTCCATAACGGCAAAGCTCTCACGGCGACGGTCATACTCATCGCGGCGGGCGCTCTCGTACGAAACGCGCAGGATCAACCCGGCAAGCATAAGCGACACAATAATCGACGAACCGCCGTAGCTAATAAACGGCAACGGTTTGCCCGTCATGGGAAACACGTTGAGGATGCCCAGCGCGTTAATCAAAAACTGCACCGCGAGAATGACCGCGGAGCCAGACGCCATGAGCGCGCCCCGGCGATCGGTCGCCTGCTCGGCAATGCGAAACGCCGAGTAGATCAGCATCGCAAACACCAAGAAGAACAGCACGGTTCCGACAAAACCGACTTCCTCGCCAATGATGGCCAGGATGTAGTCGTTGTGCGCTTCGGGCAGATACGAGTACTTCATGGTTGAGTTGCCGATGCCGCGGCCGAACAGACCGCCCGAGGCAAAGGCCATGATGGCAAGCGTGGCCTGATAGCCGTCACCATACTCGTCGGCCCAAGGGTTCAAGGCAACCTGAATACGCACCATACGGTACGGCTCTGCGACAAGCGCAATCACGATCACGAGAATGCCGAAGATTAGCACGCCGATGATAAATCTGGGGTCGAGACCCGCAAACAACGCCATGCACATGAGGGTCAACAGGATGATCAGGACAGTACCGAAATCGGGCTGGATAAAGATCAGAAAGAGCGAAATGCCCAGGTAGATGCCCATCTTGCGAAGGAATTCGTTGATGTTGCCACCGGGCGAAAAGAAGCGATCAAGCATGATGGCCGAATACGCAATGGCAAATGGCTTTAAAAACTCGGAAGGCTGGAACTGAATACCGGCGATGTTGAGCCAGCGCGTGGCGCCACGGCTGCCGCTGCCCACCAAGAACACCAGAAGCAGTAGCCCTATCATGCCGATGAGGAAGATCCTGAGCACATCCTCCCCAAACCAGCTGTCCGGCAAAACGCGCACGATGGCAATCAGCGCCAGAACACCGACCACGGCAAACGCGGCCTGTCGACCCAGAAAAAACGTCGCCGAGCCATTCTCGTGCAGCGCCTCGACCGAAGACGCCGAGTACACCATCAGCAGGCCAAAGCATACCAAGGTAAACAAGCAGGCCATGAATATCAAACGGGGGCGCATGATACGGGCGGGAACGCCGGCAATATAGCGTTCGCTAAACGACTGCCCACCGCGGCTGGAACACGATGTGATGCGCCGTGAGGAAGCACGGTCCGAGTCGGGCCTCCTCATACCTTGTCGGGGGCTCTCCTCTCTCACCGCAACCCCTATTCCATTTGTGATTTCGCTGTAGCGGCAAGCTGAGCCACGTAGTCCTTAAACACGCGGCCGCGCTCCTCATAGCCCGAGAACTCATCGAACGAAGAGCAGGCAGGTGAAAGTAAGATCACGTCACCACGGCTCGAAAGCGAACGGGCAACGTCCACGGCGTCGCGTAGGTCATCCGCCTGGGCGATATCCACATCGCCATCGACATCGGCCTCGTCCATAGCGGCGGTGAAGCGCTCGCGCGCATCGCCAAAGCAGACGACCGAGCGTACGTTATCCATAACAACGCGCGCGAAGTCCGTGAGCGGCGTGCCCTTATCGTGGCCGCCGAGCAGCAAGATCACGTCGTCATCGGGAAATGCCGTCAGCGCCTTCTCGACCGCATCGGTGTTGGTCGCCTTGGAATCGTTGACGTAGCGCACGCCGTCAATCTCGCCACACGGCTCCACGCGGTGCTCGAGCGGCTGGAACGAGGCAAGACCGCGGCAGACACCATCGACATCGGCACCGACCGCCAAGGCAGCCGTGGCAGCGCACAGGGCATTGATAACATTGTGATGGCCCGAGATCTTGAGCTCGGATGTAGCGATGAGCGGGGTCTCGACGCCCTTCAGACGCACGATCATCTTGCCATCGCGCACAAAGGCGGCATCCTCGCCCTCAGGCTCGTCAAAGGCAACCTTGCAGATGCGACGACCCGGCGTGTAGATGTACTCATCGAACTCGTGAATGCCGGCGTCTTCGACGTCGACAACCACCAGATCGTCATCGACCATATTGTCAAACAGTTTGATCTTGGCAAGCGCATAGTTCTTATGGCTCTTATGCCAGCCCAAGTGGTCGGGAGTGATGTTGAGCAGCACCGCCACGCGGGGGTGGAGCTCGGTTGTCGTAGCAATCTGATAGCTCGAGAGCTCAGCCACAAACCACTCGTTGTGGGCTCGGCCGTCAATCTCGTTGACCGGCGGCTCGCCGATGTTGCCGACAGCAACGCTGGCCTCGCCGGCAGCCTTAAGCAGAAAATCAGTCAGCGACGTGGTGGTCGTCTTGCCGTTGGTGCCCGTGATGGCAATCCAGTTATCGGGCGACAGGCGATAGGCAAACTCGGGCTCACCCATAATCTGGGCGGCATGCTCGCGCCCGGCCTTAAAGAAGCCCGAGAACTCCGAGATGCCCGGGCACGTCACGCATACGTCATAGGCGCCCTCGACCTGTTCGGTCCCATAGACAAACGACGCACCAGCAGCCTCGAGCGCACGCGTGGCGTCATTGGGCTCAGAGGTGCCGCCGCCATACACGGTAACGGCGCTTACGCGCTCGGGATGTGCCAGCGCCCAGCGGGCGACATCGAGACCGGATTTGCCCTGACCCAAAACGAGCAGGCTAAAAACATCAGCAAGAGGCATGAAAGACCACTATCCCAACTGGAAGAACAGGGCAAGGCCAACGGCACCAAAGGCCGCAGCGATAATCCAAAAACGGATGACGACCTTGGTCTCGGCCCAGCCCTTCTTTTCGAAATGATGATGGATGGGCGCCATAAGGAAGACGCGCTTGTGCGTAAAGTGGAAGTAGACAACCTGAATCATGACCGACAGGGTCTCAACGATAAACAGGCCGCCGATGATGAGGGAGACGACCTCGGTGTTGGTCATGATGGACGTGCAGGCAAACGCGGCGCCCAGGGCAAGCGAGCCGGTATCGCCCATAAAGATGCTCGCCGGATAGCAGTTGAACCACAGAAAGCCCAAGCAGGCACCGGCACACGCGGTGCAGAAGATGGACAGGTTCACGTCTCCGTGCAAAAACGCCATGGCAGCCATGGCGAGCATGGCAATCATGGAGGTGCCACCAGCAAGACCGTCAAGGCCATCGGTCAGGTTCACGGCATTAGAAAGACCGGCGATCATCAGCCAGCAAAAGACAATGTAGAGCCACGGGAACGAAAGGCCGCAGATAGTGGTCGAAAGAACACCGAGGTCAATCGCCAGGCCGCCGGGAAAACGAATCTCGGGGGCGACGCCGCACCAGTTAACGGCAAGTACCGTAAAGGTGACACAGATAATGGTTAGACCGATCATCTTGGCATGGGGCGTCAGACCGAGCGAGCGCCCATGCGTAACGGAGGTTAGGTCGTCAATCAGGCCCAGCACGCCGGTCGCCAGCGTGGCGAGCAGCACGAGCACGAGCTCGGTGGTGAGCTTGCCCATCAGCAGGCAGGTCAGCGAGATCGCGACGAGGATGACAACGCCACCCATGGTGGGCGTTCCCTGCTTAACCAAATGACGCTTGGGGCCGTCGGCACGAACCTGCTGGCCGATACCCTCGACCTTAAGCAGCTTGATCCACCACGGCATGAGCAGTAGCGCAATGGCAGCGGCGATGCCAAGCCCCAAAAAAGCCTGATACGTTGGATACGAGGGATTGCCGAACATGGGCTAGCACACACCTTCCACAAAGCGGTCGAGCTCAACAAAGCGGGAACCCTTGACCAGTACAACATCATGTTTTTCAAGCGCGCCGCCCATGCGGTCGAGCACCTGCTGATAATCGGAGAACACCTGGATGCGGTCCTCATCCATACCCATCATACGTGCGGCATCGGCCATGAGCTGAGCCAGCTCGCCGCCCACGCACGCGAGCATGTCGAGCTTCTTGGCGGCGGCATAGGCGCCCACGAGCTCATGCATGCGGGGAGCCTCGTCGCCCATCTCGCCCATCTCGCCAAGGATCGCCATGCGCGAACCGTCACAAATAAGCGAGCACAGCAAATCGAGGCCGGCAGCCATAGACTCGGCACTGGCGTTATAGGAGTCGTCGATGATGCGCGCTCCGCTCTTGGCGCGCTTGATCTCCTGACGGTGACCGGTGATCGTGAGGCCTCTAAAGGCAGCATCGATCTGCTCGGGCGTCACGCCCAGGCGATAGGCAACCGCGGCGGCCTTAACGGCATTAGGAACGGACTGCACGCCGGGGATGGCAAGCATGGTATCGATCGTCTCACCCTGGCCAAAATCGAGCGTAAAGACCGGACGGCCCTCGTCATCAACACGAATGTCGCGGGCACGGACCTCATCATCGTCCGAGACGCCGGCCAGCATCACGTCGATACCAGCAGGCTGGGCGAACGTATCGCGAATGAACGGCGTAAAGTCGTCCTCGCCGCCCAAAACCAGCAGCGGTAAGAAGTCGCCGGCGGCGCACATACCCTGCACAATCTCGGCCTTAGCGCGGGCGATGTTCTCGCGGCTACCCAAAATGCCGATATGAGAGGTACCGATCTTGCTCACGATGGCAAGGTTGGGATCGGCGGACTGGGACAGGCGCTCGATCTCGTGGAAATGGTTCATGCCCATCTCGAGCACCAGGACCTCGGTATCGGCCGGAGCGGAAAGCACCGTGAGCGGCATGCCGATCAGGTTATTGAAATTGCCCTTGGTGGCCCAGACACGATAGCGCTTGGCGAGCACAGCGGCGAGTACGTCCTTGGTCGTCGTCTTGCCGATGGAACCGGTAATGCCAACGACCAGGCAGCCAAGCTCCAGACGGTACGTGTGCGCCAAACGCAGCAGAAACTCCTCGGGATCATCGGTCAGCAAGATGGCACAGCCCTTGTCCTGCGCCAGCGAGACCAGCTCGGCCTCGGGCTCACGCGTCATCACGACGGCGCCGGCACCCGACTGGACGGCACGGGAAGCAAAATCATTGCCGTCGACGTTTTCACCGGGAAAGGCGACGAAAATCGTCCCTTCCTCGACCTGACGCGAGTCGATAACGCACCCGCGGCATACCCGATCGGCTTCTCCCGTCACGGTTCGGGCCCCTGTTGCGGCCGCGAGGTTGTTGACGGCGATCTCTATCATTGCAGCTCCCCTGTAAACCTAATAATGCTATCGGCGTATTGTATCCCAGCGCCGCGCATGCGTGGTGCAGGGCATGTGAACACCCCTCATATGGGACAACAAACCACGCCCCAAAGATTGTAACCCCCTACTTCGTGTGCGGGATACCCAGCACGTCGAGCGCGTTGGCCATAATGGACTGGAACGGCACCGCAGCGGCATCCGAGCCGCTCGGCGTTCCGTCGAGCGTGATATAGCACAGCACCTTGGGCGATTGTGCCGGTGCAAAGCCCATAAAGGACGACATGTAGTTCTCCTTGAGGTAGCCGCCGTTCTCGTCGGCACGTTCGGCCGTACCGGTCTTACCCGCCACGTCATAGCCGTCAACCGCGCCGCCAACGCCCGTTCCCTCGGACACGACCGTCTGCATGCACGATGTCACCTGGGATGCGGCGTCCTCCGAAATCGCGCGCTCGCCTTCGCCCCAGTCCTTCTCGTCGCCTTTGCTGGACTTATAGAAGTGCGGTGTCATCATCACGCCGCCGTTGGCGATGCCGCCCACGGCACGTGCGATCTCAATCGGCGAGACGGACAGTGCCTGTCCAAAGCTCATCGAGCCCAGCGTGGCGCCGTCATACTGGTCACGCTCCTTGACGATACCCAGGCTCTCTCCCGGAAAATCGACACCCGAGCTGTGACCGATGCCCCACTTGTCCACATAGGCGGCAAAGTCGTCGGCACCGATCTTGCGCCCCACTAGGACAAAGCCCACGTTGGACGAACGGCGCATCATCTCGCGCACATCCATGGTCATGGCATAGTCGCGCTTGTCGGCATCGGTGACGGTATCGTCGCCCACCTTGATGCTCGCCGGCACCTCAAACGACGTACTCGATCGCACGACGCCCAAGTCGAAGCCGGCGCCCGCCACGAGCGTCTTAAAGACCGAGCCGGGCTCGTAGGCGTCGGTGACCAGGCGCAGATTCATATCCTCGGTCTTGGCATTCTCCAGATCGGTCTGGTCGTAGGTCGGGTACGAGCAGGCTGCCAAAATCTCGCCTGTCGTAGGATCGGTGACCAGCGCCGAGCCGTTCTTGGCCTTAGTCTTCTCAACTGCCTCTGCCAGGGCATCCTCGGCCGCACGCTGGATATTGACGTCGAGCGTCGTCACGATATCAACGCCGTCGACCGCAGCCACCTTTTTATAGACACCGCCCGCGATATAGCTGCCGTCCCTCGCGCGCTCGCGTACGAGAGAACCGTTCGTGCCGGTCAGAAGCTTGTTGTATTGCTTTTCGAGACCCGTCAAGCCGTCGTTGTCTACATTCACTACACCCAGCACCTGCGATGCCAGATTGCCGTATGGATATACGCGCTTCATGGCCTGCTCAAAAAGCACGCCGGGCAGGTTCTTCTTCTCCAGCGCCGCAACATCGTCTTCGTCCACCTGGCGCTTGATATACACCCAGGTTCCATCGGACTCAACGAGCTTGCGGCAGGTCTTTTTATCGATTCCAGTTGCCTTGACCAGCGCCGACACCGTCTTGTCGACATCCTCGACAAGCTGCGGGTTCACGGCGATGTTGCGACATTCGACCGACGACGCCAACACGTTGCCGTTGCGGTCGTAGATGGTGCCGCGTTTGGCATAGAGGGTCTGCGCAAGCAGGCGGCGCGCATCGGCACGCTCGCGCAGTTTATCGGCTTCGACAATTTGATAGTCGGCAAGGCGAAAGACGCCCAAGCCCAAGCCAAGCCCGATGAAGCCCATGACGGCTTTGCGGCGAGGCAGAGGTGCGCCTGTGAGCCATTCGGTCGACGGACTCTTGCGCGACCTGGTGTTATGCACTTGAGGGCCGCCCGAGCCGCGAAGTCGCGACGCCGGGTCGTTGCCACGGGACTGCCCGGCGTTGTAAGATTGCCGACCCGTTCCTTGATAACCAGAACGTCCCCGCGACGAGGGACGTCCAGAACCGCGGCCCCCATCGGAACCGCGGCGATAGTCATTTGTCATACTCAGCTACCGTCTTGCTACTGAGCGGTCGCGGTCGCGTTGGCGCTCGCGGCTGCATCCTGCGAAAAGTCAAGTGTAACGCTCTCGCTGGGCTCCACCATGCCATAAGCGCCCGCAAGGTCGCGAATGCGCGTGTCGGCGCCATAGACCGAATGCATGACCTCCAGGTCGGAGCTCTCATCGGTCGCCTTTTCGAGCGTGCTGGTAAGCTCGGCGTTACTGTTGAGCACCTGGGCCGTAACGCCGGCGAGCGCCACGCGGGCGACGCCGATCGTCATGAAGATAGCCGCAATGATGCAAAACGTTTTAAGAACGCTCATGAAAACCGGGCTTACCGCCTGGTTTGCCTGACGGCCCGCGCCCGTGTAGACATCAAAGCGCGGCGCGCGCTGCTCACGGGGAGCAACGGGGGCCTGCGGCGTCTCACGATAGGCGGGCATGGCGTTCATATCATAGGCGAGTGCTGCGCTTGAAGTGTTGTAGCCCATGATATGCCGCCTCCCATCCCGAGTACGTTGGTAGTGTGTTTAAGCTTCGTTTATGGTGCGAGCGGGAGGTCCAATATCGCGCGGTCGCGCCTACAGACGCTGCGCCACGCGGATCTTGGCTGATCTCGCCCGAGGGTTGCGCTCAACCTCATCAGGCTGGGCAACCAGGGGTTTGCGGGTGATGACCTTGAGTATCGGCACGTTGCCGCACACGCACACCGGAATCTCCGGCGGACACGTGCACCCCTGGCTCATCTCCTTAAAGTGGTTCTTTACGATACGGTCCTCGAGCGAGTGATACGAGATGACGCAGATACGTCCGCCCGGGTTGAGCCACCTGGTGGCGGCATCAAGCCCTCGTTCGAGCACATCGAGCTCGTGATTGACCTCGATGCGAATGGCCTGGAAACTTTTCTTGGCCGGGTGTCCACCATGCCGACGAGCGGCAGCCGGGATACCCGCCTTGATGATCTCGACAAATTGGCCGGTGGTTTCGATCGGTTCTTGCTCGCGGCGGCGCACGATCTCGCGCGCGATCTGCGAGGCGAACTTCTCTTCGCCGTAGACGCGTAGAATCCGGGCGAGGTCGTGTTCGTTATAGGTGTTGATGACCTCAGCTGCGTTTAAGGTGTTATTACCCGGATCCATCCGCATGTCCAATGGGGCGTCCTCGTTATACGAAAAGCCCCTGCCAGGGATATCGAGTTGCGGTGACGAAACGCCCAAATCGAACAGGAAGCCATCGACCCCGGGCACCTCGGCCGAGCAAAGCAGCTCGTCCAAGTCGCCGAAGTTGCCCTTCAGCAGCTGGTGCGGAACGCCGGGAACCTCGCGGTCCAGACGGGCGCCAGCGGCCTCGAGGGCCATGTCGTCCTGATCGACGCCGAGCAAAAGGCCCGTCTCCCCCACCTGCGCGGCCATCTTTACCGAATGGCCGGCACCGCCAAGGGTGCAATCGCAGACAACGGAGCCGCTCTTTAGCCGCAGCGACTCAAGCACTTCGCCGAGCATGACAGGTTCATGCCGATATTCTTGTGTCAAGATCCCACGCTCCATCCGTTACCCGTGCCTTGCCCTTACGAGAAGAAGAGGTCCAGCAGGGCCTCATCGTCATCGTCCTCATCGGCCGCGGCGCGATCCCAAACCTCAAGGTGGTCGTAGTTGCCCACAACCGTGACCTCGCGGTCGAGGTTCGCCTGCTTGCGGAGAGACTCGGAAAGACCGATACGACCGGCGCTGTCCACGTCCATCGACGTGGTGCGCTTGTTGATCGCCCTCATGAGCTTCTGGTCGTTAATGTCACGCGGGTTAAAACCCTCGTGGCCCTCACGACCCGCGAAGAGTCCTTCGACCCACTTATCGAAGGCCTCGGCAGAGAACACGTACAGAGCATCGACATCCAGGGCTTTGAACACGCGAACATGCTCTCCAAGCTCCTCACGAAGGGGTGCAGGCAGGGACAGACGACCTTTTGCATCGAGATTGCGCTCGTATGCACCAGTCATTCCCATGTGCGCCCTCCCCTCGGTTACTCAGATGGCACGTACGCGGGGAACCACCCCGCCTGTCGACGTGATTAATAATATGGGGAACCGCCCCATTTTTCAACACCTTTCCCCACCCCTTCCCCCACCCCGCCCCACTACTCCACTCACCATATATTGCAAAACACCCCCAAGCATATGTTCGAAAACACAATATGTTGTGTTTACAGCAACGGCGGGATGCCACCTGTAGAACCACGCCCGCGAACCTCAACCTTCAAGTTGACCTTGAGGCGATTTTTACGTCCCTTTACACGCCGTTCACATCGCCCCCAAACTCCCCCGCCCACGGTACACACGGCCCACCACCGCGTCGGTGTCTGGCGAAAAATGGAACGGGCCCCAGATTGCCCATGCGCGCAAAAGTGCGTCTCAGCAATCTGGGGCCCGTCCCCTTTAATATTTATAAATATGCAGGTCAGCGAGGTGCTAGCGATGTGCCAGCGGATGCGCCGCCAGATAGACCTCGGTCAGTTGCGTGCGGTCGACATGCGTGTAGACCTGCGTGGTCGAGATATCGGCATGGCCCAAAATCTCCTGCAGCACACGCAAGTCGGCACCGCCCGCGAGCATGTGGGTGGCAAAGGAGTGGCGCAAGGTATGGGGATGGAGCCCCACCAGCCCCACCTGGCGCCCATACCGCTCGCATATCGCATGCACGGCCTGGCGCGACAGGCGACGTCCGTTCTTATTTAAAAAGACCGCCGAGGTCTCCGTCCCGTGAGCATGGGCGGCCAGGAGAGTGCGCCCATCACCTATATAGTGTGTCAGGGCACGCGCCGCGCTTCCCACCAACGGGGCCAGACGCTCCTTGGAGCCCTTACCGCGCACCAGGACAAACCCGTCATCGATATGGATATCGCCCACATCGAGCCCAACCAGCTCACTCACGCGCAAGCCACAACCGTAAAGCACTTCCAAGATGGCATGATCGCGCAGTCCCATCTCGCCTTCGGGAAAGTCTTGATCGAGCAGCGCCGAGACATCCTCCACCGATAGATACTCCGGCAAACGCTCAGCCTTTTTAGGCAGGCGCAACGCCGCCGTTGGATTTTGGGCCACAGCCCCATCGCGCACCAAAAAGGCATGTAGGCCCTTCACGGCCGCAAGCGCACGCTCCACCGAGGCATCGGAATAGCCCCCATCGCGACGGTCGGCGACAAAGCCCTCCACGACCTGACGGGTCACCTCTTCAAAAGACACAATACCCGCCCGCTCCAGATAGGCGCAGTACGTCGTCAGGTCACGACGATAGGCCGCAATCGTGTTGCGCGCCAAACCCCGCTCGACCGCGAGGTAATCGAGATACTCCCCCGCCGCCACGGCGAGCGACGAGGGAGTAGCTTCGGTATGTTCCTTATTCGCCGGCACCCTTAGTCCGTAGCGAGGTTCATGGGCGTCACCTGCAGACGGTCGACACCCTCGTGCTGGCCGATCGAAGCGCGCACGAACTCGCGGAACAGCGGCTGCGGGTTGGTCGGGCGGCTCTTGAACTCGGGATGAGCCTGGGTTGCCACATACCACGGATGCACGTCGCGCGGCAGCTCGACCATCTCGACCAGGCGCTCGTCGGGCGACAGACCCGAGATAACCAAGCCGGCGTCCTCGAGCTGGTCACGGAAGGCGTTGTTGAACTCAAAGCGATGACGGTGACGCTCGTAGACGAGCTCCTCGCCATATGCCTCGCGAGCAAGGGTATCGGCGGCGAGCTTGCACGGATAGGCGCCCAGGCGCATGGTGCCGCCCTTCTCGGTCACGTCCTCCTGCGAGCTCATCAGATCGATGACGCTAAACGGGCCGTCCGGATCGAACTCGGAGGAGCTGGCGCCGGCAAGGCCGACGACGTTGCGGGCGAACTCGCACACGGCCACCTGCATACCCAGGCAAATGCCCAGATACGGAATCTTGTGCTCACGGGCAAACTCGGCCGCGAGGATCTTGCCCTCCAGGGCGCGCTTGCCAAAGCCGCCGGGGACCAGGATGCCCGAGGCGTCGCCCAGAACCTCGGAGACATTCTGCTCGTCGAGGCTCTCGCCGTCGACCAGCTGGACGTCCACATGGCGATCGTAGAAGACGCCCGCATGGTGCAGGGCCTCGATAACCGACAGGTACGCATCGGGCAGCTGCGTGTACTTGCCCACGACGGCGATCTTCACCTTGTCGGCGTGATGGTTGGCGTGATTCTGTTTGCGCAGGAACTCATTCCACTCGCTCATGTCGCGCTCACGCGGGTCCAGACCCAGGCGCTCGCAAATGCGCAGGTCAAAGTCCTGCTCGGCAAGCAGCTGCGGAACATCGTAAATGCTCGCGCAGTCCTCGTTGGTAAAGACACAATCGGTGTCGACGTCGCAGAAGCTTGCGATCTTTCCGCGGATAGCGTCATCGATATGGTGGTCGGAGCGCAGCACGATGATATCGGGCTGGATGCCAAAGCTGCGGAGCTCCTTGACGGAATGCTGCGTGGGCTTGGTCTTGACCTCGTGGGCGGCGGCGATATAGGGAACGAGCGACACGTGGATGTAGCAGACGTTCTCGGGGCCGGCCTCCTTGCGGTACTGACGGATGGCCTCGACAAACGGTTGGGACTCGATGTCGCCGATCGTGCCGCCCAGCTCGGTGATGACTACATCGGAGCCGGTCTGCTCCTCGATGCGGCGGAACTTGTCCTTAATGGCATTGGTGACGTGAGGAATCACCTGCACGGTACCGCCCAAAAAGTCGCCGCGACGCTCGCGGGCGATCAAGCTCTTATAGATGGCGCCGGTCGTAAAGTTGGAATCGCGGGTCAGGTTCTCATCAATAAAGCGCTCGTAATGACCCAGGTCCAGGTCGGACTCGTAACCATCCTCGGTAACGAAGACCTCACCATGCTGGAAGGGGCTCATGGTACCGGGGTCGACGTTCAGATACGGGTCGGCCTTCTGCATCGTTACTTTGTAGCCACGCGACTTGAGCAGACGGCCCAGCGAGGCCGCGGTGATACCCTTGCCCAGGGACGAAACCACGCCACCGGTTACGAACACATGCTTGGTCATATTGAGTTACCTGCGCTTCCCGTAGAAGTTGTTTATCCACATCTTACGGGTCTTCATTGTAATACTCGCGCCGCGGACCGTTCGCAATTTTTCTTGCGTGCGATTGCATTTCTCAATCTTGAAACAAAACGCCGCCCGGTTTCCCAGGCGGCGTCGCTATGGCAAGGGTTACATGCTGCTATCGATCAGCAACCTCGTCCTCAAGCATTTCTTGAACGAGCATGCCGGTACGGACGCCCTCAAGATACCACTCGCCACGTTCGGTGAGGCAAATGCCATTTGCAAGCTGACCGCCGTCGTCGCTATAACGCGAGACGACATCAATCATGCCTTCGGAATCCAAGCGATCGATTGCGGCGCGGGCACGATACGGCGAAACCCCCACGCGCTCGGCAAGCGTTTTGCGCGAGAAACCATACGGCCCGCCATTGTCTTCGGTTTGCTGGTCGATCTCCATCAACACCAGCACCTCGACACGCTTCATATCGTTGACACTCGCACGACCCTTGCCCGCCATAGCAGCCTCCTCAAACCGAGCACGAGCATCTAACGCGCCGTGCGCGACCGACACACCTCACGATGGCAGGTAATATCCATCATGCGGCATCCCGCTAAGGATGAAACAGTTACGGTTATTGTATACCGCTCAAATTGTTTCTAGGCAGGTAAACGGCTATTTTTCGCCGAAATAGGCGCTTTATTGATCAAAAAGCCGTACCGGGCGCTAACCCGATACGGCCAAAATGCAATGCAATTACCGCGGTGCTTCAAACTTAGCGGTGGAAGAAACCGCGGCGCTCAAACTTGGGCTCGCAGCACACGTTGATACCCAGTTTGCGCAGCACCGTCTCGTCAGTCGGCGAGATAATCACGCTAAAGAAGGCATCGCAACCGCGCAGCTGCTCCAGGCCCGAAAGGACGCGAGCGGCCGTCTCACTCGTGGCCGAGGTGATCGACAGCGCCATAAGCGTCTCGTCGGTGTGGAGGCGCGGGTTTTTGCTGCCCAGGAAATGCGTCTTGAGCTTGCTGATGGGCTCGATCGCTTCATCGCTAATGACCTCGAGCTCAAGGTCGACGCCCGAGACATGCTTAAGTGCATTCATGATGAGCGAGCTCGCAGCGCCCAGGCGCGTGGAAGTCTTGCCGGTCACCACGGAGCCATCGGGCATAACCATGGCACCCACGGGACCACCCGTCAGCTGCTCCCTGGTGAGGGCCGCCGAGCGCGCCGGTGAGTAGTTCTTATCGATGCCGGCTTTCTTCATAATGATCTTGAGACGGTCGACTTGCTCATCGCCCACGCCGGTACGGCGCACATTTTCGACCGCGGTAAAGTAGCGGCGGACGATCTCCATCTTGGAAGCGTCGCGGCAGGCATCGTCATCGGTGATGGCAAAGCCGACCATATTGACGCCCATGTCCGTAGGACTCTGGTAGGGGCTCTTGCCCAGGATCTTTTCCATCAGAGCACGGACCACCGGGAAGGCCTCGACGTCGCGGTTGTAGTTGACCGTGGTCTTGTTATAGGCCTCAAGGTGGAAGGAGTCGATGATATTGGCATCGTCGAGGTCCGCCGTGGCCGCCTCGTAGGCGATGTTGACCGGATGCGTGAGGGGAAGGTTCCAGACCGGGAAGGTCTCGAACTTGGCATAGCCGGCGGCCGTGCCATGCTTGTGCTCGTGATAGAGCTGAGACAGGCAGGTGGCAAGCTTGCCCGAGCCAGGACCGGGGGCAGTGACCACGACGAGCGGTCGGGTGGTCTCGACAAACTCATTCTTGCCGTAGCCATCGTCGGACACGATCAGATCGACATCGTGCGGATACCCCTCGATGGGATAGTGCAGCTTGGCGGGAATACCAAGCGCGTTCAGGCGGTTGCGGAACACATCGGCAGCAGGCTGGCCGGCGTACTGGGTGATGACCACAGCCGCGACAGCAAAGCCGTTGCCGCGGAACAGGTCAACCAGGCGCAGCACATCCTCGTCATAGGTAATGCCGAGGTCACCACGAGCCTTGTTTTTCTCGATGTGGTTCGCGTTGATCGCGATGATAACCTCGACATCGTCGGCGATGCTCTTGAGCATGCGGAACTTGCTGTCCGGTTCAAAACCCGGCAGCACGCGGCTCGCATGATAGTCATCGAACAGCTTACCGCCAAACTCCAAATAGAGCTTGCCACCAAACTGCGAGATGCGCTCCTTAATGTGAGCAGCCTGCAGCTCGATATACTTCGCGTTGTCGAAACCCTGGCGCATATATGGCTCCCGTCCCGTTTCCATTTAATGTTCTAGGCGATTATAACGGAGCAGACCCTCCCCAACGCCCAAGCAATCAACTGGCACCAACCAAACACGCCATCGATAAGTTGCGGTGAAATAGTTCCCGTTTAACCCCTCAAGACGGCCAAACAGGAACTATTCCACCGCAACTTCCCCTTTTGGCGCAAAGTAATCTGACCCCTTTGCACCAACAGCAGAAACGTTGCGGGCAGAGAACGGACAGCGAACAGGCACCAGAGCGAGCAAGCTGTCCCCCTGCAGCAACAATGGCAGCGCCGCAGGTGGGGCAAAAGTCAGCGAAAGCCCGCCAGAGCGAGCAAGGTGACGTGAAAGAGGAGGGCATAGGCCTTTTGGCCATGCCCGACGATTGAACGTCAGATTGCCGCTCTGGCGGGCTTGCAGCGTCGAGTGGTTCCGGCGTTTGGTAAAACGCCGGAACACAAGAGCGCCCCCTCCCGCGCACGGAACGGAAGGGGGCTAAAGGTAGGAGTCTACCGGTGGGTTTACCCCACCGGACAGACGATGACCAGGTGATCCTCTACAGGATCGTCAAGGTTTCCGTGGGGTACCCGTTGGGTACTTAGATCAACACGCAGGCGACGGTCAGGATGATGGCGCAGACGACAGAGAGCGCGACGATGAGCTTAAGGGCAAACTTGAGCCAGGTCGTCCACTCGATCTTGGCCAGGGCGAGACCGCCCATGATGGCGCCGGAGGTCGGGGTGAACAGGTTCACGACACCGATGGCGGCGGAGAAGATCATGACCATGACCTCAGGCGAGAAGCCGAGCTTAACAGCCAACGGTCCCATGATGGGCATGGAGACGGTGGCCATACCGGAGGTCGAGGGGATCAGGAAGGACAGGCCGAAGTAGACCAGGAAGCTCATGGGAGCGAAGATCACGCCGGACAGGCCAGCCAGAGCATTGGCGGCAGCGTCGAGGACGAAGACGTCGAGGCCGGTGTTAGCCATGAGGACGGAGATACCACGGGCGAGGGCGATGACGAGAACAACGGACATCATGTCGGCAGCGCCGGTGATAAAGGTGTTAACGATCTGCTTCTCGGACAGGCCACCGATGATACCGATCAGGACGGCCATAAGGAAGAACCAGGTGGAAGCCTCGTCGAAGTACCACTGGCCAATGGGCAGGCCGGTGATCAGGGCAGACCAGCCCTGGACGACGGCGTTACCGTCGGCGTCGTAGACAGCGCCAGCGTCGAAGAAGTTAGCGACGCCCTCGTTGAGGTCGGCCAGCGGAATGAAGCCGACGATCATGACGACGAAGGTGAAGGCGAAGGCAATCAGAACACCCTTCTGACGACCGGTGAGCTTGACCTCCTTGTGGACCTCGGAAGCAGCCTTGCCGTGAGCCTCTTCGGCGTCCTTGAGCTCCTGCATCGACAGGATGGTGGAACCCTTGTCAGCCTTGACCTTCTTGGCGTAGCTCATCACGAAGAAGATGGACATAGCGGTAGTGGCAATCCACAGGACGGCACCGAGGCCGATGATGATGGACTGGTTGACCTCAATGCCAACGCCGGTCAGAGCGTCGACGGCAGCGCCGACGGCGAACGGGTTAACCGTGGAGCCCAGGCATCCGCAGCCAGCGCCGAGCAGGACGGTAGCGGCACCGACCATGGGGTCGAAGCCAGCGGCCATCATGGTAGCGGCGAGCAGGGCGTAGAAGGGAACGGTCTCCTCGCACATACCATAGGTGGTACCACCGAGGGAGAAGATGAGCATCAGCACGGGAATGAGCATAATCTCGTTGCCCTTAAGCTTCTGCACCAGAACGGCGATGCCGTTGTCCAGGGCGCCGGTCTCGGTCATCATACCGAGGAAGCCGCCCAGGATCATAACGAAGAGACAGACGGGCAGAGCGTCAGCGAAGCCCTTAATCGGGGCGGTGCAGAAATCGCTCAGACGGGCGGCAGTAACCGCGCCGCCGGACGTGCCGGAGACGATAACGGTAATCACTGCGACAATTGCCAGCAGAGCAAGAAGAATGGTGAACGATGAAGGCATACCGCGCTTTTTCTTAGCGGTCTCAGTCATAGTTCTCATCCCCCCTTCATAAATCATTTACTGATCTCGCCAGAAGCGGCTCTTCCGTGCCGTGCCTGCCGCTTGATGCGAGATTATTACCAGATAAAACTGCTCGGGGTGTGCAGCAATACACCCCGAGCGAGATGCTAGATGCTCTTACTTGAGCGTGGCGTACATGACAGCCTTGATGGTGTGCATGCGGTTCTCGGCCTCGTCGAAGACCTTGGAAGCGGGGCTCTCGAAGACCTCGTCGGTGACCTCCTGCTCGGTGATGCCGAACTGCTCGCACTTCTCGGCGCCAATGGTGGTGTTGGTGTCGTGGAAGCTGGGCAGGCAGTGCAGGAAGATGGCACCCGGGTTGGCCATAGCCATGACCTCGGAGGTGACACGATACAGGGTGAGCTGAGCGATGCGCTCGGCCCAGACCTCGTCGGGCTCGCCCATGGAGACCCACACGTCGGTGTAGATAACGTCGGCACCGGTGACGCCGTCCTTGACGTCGGTGGTCAGCTTGATGGTGCAACCGTTGGCCTCGGCGATGGGCTTGCAGGCCTCGATGACGTCGTCGGCGGGCATGCACTCCTCGGGGCCGCAGGCCACGAAGTTCATGCCGAGCTTGGAGCAGACGACCATGAGGGAGCGAGCGACGTTGTTCTTGCAGTCGCCCATGAAGACGAGGGTCTTGCCCTTGATGTCGTAGTTGAAGTTCTCCTGGACGGTCAGGATATCGGCGAGCATCTGGGTGGGATGCCACTCAGTGGTCAGGCCGTTCCACACGGGCACGCCGGACTTAGCAGCGAGCTCCTCGACGTCGTCCTGGGCAAAGCCACGGAACTCGATGCCGTCATACATGCGGCCGAGAACACGGGCAGTGTCCTCGATGGACTCCTTCTTGCCCATCTGCGACGAACCCGGATCGAGGTAGGTGACGCCCATGCCCAGATCCATGCCGCCGACCTCGAAGGCGCAGCGGGTACGAGTGGAGGTCTTCTGGAAGAGCAGAACGATATTCTTGCCCTCGAGATAGCGGTGCGGAACGCCAGCGCGCTTCATATCCTTGAAGTTCTTGGAGAGCTTGAGCAGGTACTCGATCTCCTCGGTGGTGAGGTCGAGAAGCTTGAGGAAGCTACGGCCGGAGAGGTTAACACCCATGGTTCGATTCCTTTCGAAGAAATGAATTACGTAAGTATTAGTGTTGCCCGTTTAACGGGCGAAGCCGGTGCGGTTGTAGGGGGACCGCACCGGAAACGGAAAGACTTAGAGGTCCTCGCGCCAGAAGGGCATGCTCATGCAGCGCGGGCCGCCGCGGCCGCGGGAGAGCTCGGCGGAGGGCACGACGAGAAGGTCCAGGCCCTCCTTGTACAGCACGTCGTTGGTGACGGTGTTGCGGGCGTAGACGCAGATCTTGCCGGGCTCGACGCACAGGGTGTTGGAGCCGTCGTTCCACTGCTCGCGGGAGGCCGCGATCGGGTCGCCGCCGCCGCAGGGGATCAGCTTGACCTGGTCGACGCCGGTGGCGTCCTCCAGGACGTGCTCGAGGGTGTCCTCGATCAGGCGGATGTTCACGTCGCCCGGGTTCTTGCCGGCGGTCAGCTCGTAGACGCGCAGGGTGCCCATGATGGCGGGGTGGATCGTGAACTTATCGACGTCGATCTGGGTGAAGACCGTGTCGAGGTGCATGAAGGCGCGCGAGACCGGGATATCGAAGGCCAGGATGCGCTCGACCTTGGAGTCGGAGTTCCAGAAGATGTTCTGGGCCATGACGTCGATCGCGGCGGCCTGGGTGCGCTGGGAGATGCCGACGGCGAGGGTCTTCTCGTTGATGTTCAGCACGTCGCCGCCCTCGGTGTGGAACTGGCAGTCGCGGCGGAAGTACAGCGAGACGTCCTTGTAGTCGGGGTGGTACTTGAAGATGTACTTGCCGTACAGGGTCTCGCGGTTGCGGGTGACCGAGTACATGCGGTTGAGGTTGACGCCCTCGCCGATGACCGCGAACGGGTCGCGGGTGAAGTAGAGGTTGGGCATCGGGTCGATGATCAGGTCGGACTCGGACTCGGAGTTGACCAGGGAGTCGAGGGTCGTGGACGCCGTGAGGGGCATGTCGATCTCGGACTTGGTCATGCCGGCCATGGTCTTCTTGACGAACTCGAGGTTGTCCTCGATGGAGTCCAGCTTCTCGCGGACGATCTGCGGCATGTGCTGGCCGCGGATGCCGGCCTCGGCGATGTACTGGTCGGTGAACTCGGCGCGGGCGCCGGGGACCTGGTCGAACACCTCGGCGACGAGGTTCTCGAGATAGAGGACCTCCACGCCCTGGTCCCTCAGGATCTGGGCGAAGGTGTCGTGCTCCTGCTGCGCGACCTCCAGGAACGGGACGTCGTCGAACAGGAGTCGCTCGAGCTCGTCGGGCGGCAGGTTGAGGAGCTCGTCGCCGGGACGGTGCAGGCAGACCTTCCTGAGCTTGCCGATCTCGGAAGGCACGTGCAGACCTTTCGTCATGGCCTCCTACCTTTCTTTCGGGCCCTTGTCAGGGCCGATTCGTTAGCGCCCCTCCGTGTGAGGCGTTATTGCTGATGACATATTTATATCCAAAATCAGCTCATACTTCCACCTTGCCCTCGAACGGTTTTTTATAGGGGGTGAACGGCATACACATATACTTCACGCATGGCACACTTCATCTTAATAAAGCGTATTTACGTGCTTAAACGCGTTTTAATCCTAAAATCAAATGGAACTAAACTTTGTTAAACCATCCTCAAATTGCATATTTCCAATAAAGTTATGAATAGAATTAGCGGTTCACACCGCGTCTCAACCATTTTCATTTTTATTCAGAAAAAAGTTTGTCCTATTCATTTCTGATAAATAAATTACCGTTTACCAGACGCTTGATACCGTTCACCGGAAACTCAGTATAAGGCCCAGCGGATACCGCCTCGCTTTACGGCCCCATTTGTAACAACTTGACTTCTCGGTATAGAAAAACGGACCCGCTTCCCCTAGGGAAACGGGTCCGTTTTCGATTATCTTCGGCTAATTTGGATAAGGCCCCCGAAGACCATCGGAATCCTAGCGATCGAACTCCGCCAGTGCCTCGCCCAAAAGCCTCAGGCCCTCGCGCAGAACGTCCTCGCTCGCGCAGTAGCCCAGGCGTGCGCCGCAGGGAAGCTCAAAACGGCTACCGGGGACCAGCAGCACTCCCCTCTCGGACAGCAGGCGCCTGCAGAACTCCTCGTCATCCTCGGGAATATCCAGCTGGATAAACGAGGTGGACACGCCCTGCGGGGCCGTCCAGGAAACGCGATGCTGCGTATCGATCCAAGCCTGCGCGATATCGCGGTTGCCAAACACGATCTTGCGATTGCGCTCGAGAATCTTATCCTTGTGCTCAAGCACATAGGTCGCCAGGGCATCGTTGAACACGCCGCCGCAGATCATGGTGTAATCGCGATAGGTACGGATGCGGTTGGACACCTCTTTGTCGGCCAGGACCCAGCCCACGCGGGCCGCAGGTGTCGAATAGGTCTTCGACAACGAGTTGGTGACAATGGCCCTCTCGTACACGTCGACCATCGACATAAAGGACTCAGTGTTTTCGAGCGGCAGATATACCTCGTCGCACAGCACGTAGGCGCCCACCGAGCGGGCGATCTCGGCAATCTGGCCGAGCATATCGGCATCGAGCACCGTACCGATGGGGTTCGATGCGTTGTTGATGCAGATGAGTCTGGTGTTGGGGCGCACCAAGCGCTTGAGTTCCTCGATATCGGGCTTCCAGCCGAGTTCCTCGCGAAGCTCCCAATACTCGACCTCGGCGCCCAGCGTGCGCGGAATCTCGTAGAGCGGCGCGTAGGTGGGCCACTCGGCGATAACATGGTCGCCGGGCTCGACCACAGCCATGATGGCGTTGAGGTTAGCGCCCGTGCAGCCATTGGTCTGCAGAATGTGATCGGGATTGACCTCCCGACGATACAGCTTGGCAACCTCGGCCTTAAACTCCGGCGAGCCCTCGATCCAGCCGTAGTTCATCTTCTCGCGGTCCAGGCGCTCGTAGAACGTGGCGCCGTCCTGTTCATCGAGCGCGCGCAGCTCGCCCATGGTGAACGACGAGATCGTCGACTGGGCGATGTCCCACGTGGCGCTCTTCTCCCAAACGTTGAGCCATTCCTCAACGCCAATCGTCTTGATGTCCATAGCCAAGCTCCTTACAAAAGCAGTCGTCCAATCGTGTTGACGTTCCTCATACAAGATTGGGGCGGTGCGAAAACCCGCACCGCCCCAATGGGAGACATCTAATGGCAGCTAGATGTATGTATTATGACCCGTACGAGTCCTTGAAGACCTTAGAGGTCCTCGCGCCAGAAGGGCATGCTCATGCAGCGCGGGCCGCCGCGGCCGCGGGAGAGCTCGGCGGAGGGCACGACGAGAAGGTCCAGGCCCTCCTTGTACAGCACGTCGTTGGTGACGGTGTTGCGGGCGTAGACGCAGATCTTGCCGGGCTCGACGCACAGGGTGTTGGAGCCGTCGTTCCACTGCTCGCGGGAGGCCGCGATCGGGTCGCCGCCGCCGCAGGGGATCAGCTTGACCTGGTCGACGCCGGTGGCGTCCTCCAGGACGTGCTCGAGGGTGTCCTCGATCAGGCGGATGTTCACGTCGCCCGGGTTCTTGCCGGCGGTCAGCTCGTAGACGCGCAGGGTGCCCATGATGGCGGGGTGGATCGTGAACTTATCGACGTCGATCTGGGTGAAGACCGTGTCGAGGTGCATGAAGGCGCGCGAGACCGGGATATCGAAGGCCAGGATGCGCTCGACCTTGGAGTCGGAGTTCCAGAAGATGTTCTGGGCCATGACGTCGATCGCGGCGGCCTGGGTGCGCTGGGAGATGCCGACGGCGAGGGTCTTCTCGTTGATGTTCAGCACGTCGCCGCCCTCGGTGTGGAACTGGCAGTCGCGGCGGAAGTACAGCGAGACGTCCTTGTAGTCGGGGTGGTACTTGAAGATGTACTTGCCGTACAGGGTCTCGCGGTTGCGGGTGACCGAGTACATGCGGTTGAGGTTGACGCCCTCGCCGATGACCGCGAACGGGTCGCGGGTGAAGTAGAGGTTGGGCATCGGGTCGATGATCAGGTCGGACTCGGACTCGGAGTTGACCAGGGAGTCGAGGGTCGTGGACGCCGTGAGGGGCATGTCGATCTCGGACTTGGTCATGCCGGCCATGGTCTTCTTGACGAACTCGAGGTTGTCCTCGATGGAGTCCAGCTTCTCGCGGACGATCTGCGGCATGTGCTGGCCGCGGATGCCGGCCTCGGCGATGTACTGGTCGGTGAACTCGGCGCGGGCGCCGGGGACCTGGTCGAACACCTCGGCGACGAGGTTCTCGAGATAGAGGACCTCCACGCCCTGGTCCCTCAGGATCTGGGCGAAGGTGTCGTGCTCCTGCTGCGCGACCTCCAGGAACGGGACGTCGTCGAACAGGAGTCGCTCGAGCTCGTCGGGCGGCAGGTTGAGGAGCTCGTCGCCGGGACGGTGCAGGCAGACCTTCCTGAGCTTGCCGATCTCGGAAGGCACGTGCAGACCTTTCGTCATGGCCTCCTACCTTTCTTTCGGGCCTTTCGGCCGAATCTCTCAGCGCCCTTCCATAGCGGACGCTGCTTGCTGACAGCTCTAGTTATATCCAAATTCCACCCGCAATTCCACCTCGCCCCCGAACGGTCAACAAAGTGCGATGAACGGTATATCGCATGAGATTCCCCCATAATGTACTTCGGCGTTCTAAAGTAACTTTTCTAAGGTAAACGCTCTTTTTTCCTAAAAACTATTTGCAATTGCATCTCTAAACTTTTGATTCAGAATTGCATAGCTAAATCGGTTTTATGTATATAAATGATGTTTGTTTACGTTTCCGCCTGCATTCAATGATATTCAGCTATCCATCATTCTTATTCACACTTACGTACCAGTTGAGTGAGGATATAGACCGCTTGCAGACGAGCAGGGCGTCAGTCCTATGACTTGTCAGCGTAAGAAGTAGGTAAAGATACCGTTCGCACAATACGTCCGTGCCACAAGTCGACTAAATTGAGACAATAGTGAATAGGGTTAAGCTACCGTCCCCTGCGGGGACTGAACGGACAGATGCATATGCCGAGCAAAATCGAAAAAAAGCAAGCCGCCGCAAAGCTGCGCAAACCGCCTCGCGACTTCTCGTACACGCAGAACCGAGAGCTCAGCTGGCTACGCTTTGACAACCGTGTGCTTGACGAAGCCTTCGATGAGACCGTTCCGCTGTTCGAGCGTCTAAAGTTCGTGTCGATTTTCGAGTCTAACCTCGACGAGTTTCTCATGGTGCGCGTGGGCGGCCTGTCCGATCTGGCAGAGCTCAAAAAGCAACCTGTCGACAACAAGAGCAATATGACCGCCTCCGAACAGGTCGATGCTGTCATGGCCGAAATGCCCGGGCTCCTTACCCGTTGGGAGTCCATCTTTAAGAGCATCGAGGGCAAGCTCGACACCTTGGGCGTTCACCGCGCCCGCATCGATTCGCTTACGCCCGAGGAGCGCACCTTTGTAACCCGCTACTTCCAGGCCTACGTGTCGCCGGTCATCTCGCCGCTGGTCATCGATCCTCGCCACCCCTTCCCCAACCTACGCAATGGCGCGCTCTATCTGGCCTGTGGTCTGGACGGCGCCACCGACGAGGAGAGCCTGCTGGGCCTTATCGAGATTCCCGCCTCGATGAACCGCGTGGTCGAGATCCCCTCGCCCACCGGCACCTACTCCTACATCTTGCTCGAGGACGTCATCCTCGCCTGCCTGGACAGCTGCTTTGGCTCCTATAAGCCGCTGGATCGTGCGCTGATCCGCGTCACCCGCAACGCCGACATCGATCCGGACGGCGAGGGCGTCGAAGAGGAAGAGGACTACCGCCAGCACATGAAGCGCATCCTCAAGAAGCGCCTGCGTCTGCAGCCGGTAGTGCTCGCGGTCTCGGGGTCGCTCGAGAAGGCAACGCTCAAGACCATCCGCAAGGCGCTCGAGCTTTCGCGCCGCTCTGTCTTTACCTGCGATATCCCGCTCGACCTGGGCTACGTCTTTGGCATTGAGGGCAAGATTCCCGAGCACCTGCGCAACGAGCTGCTCTTTACGCCGTTTAGGCCGCAGCCCAATCCCACCATCGACATGACCCGCTCCATCCGCGAGCAGGTGCTGCAGCACGACAAGCTGCTCTTTTATCCCTACGAGGCCATGAACCCCTTCCTGGATCTGGTGCACGAGGCCGCCTACGACCCCGAGTGCATCTCGCTGCGCATCACGCTCTACCGCGTGGCCAAGCAGAGCCGCCTGTGCGAGTCGCTGATCGATGCTGCCGAGAACGGCAAAGAGGTCACGGTGCTCATGGAACTTCGTGCCCGCTTTGACGAGCAGAACAACATCGAGTGGGCCGAGCGCCTGGAAGAGGCCGGCTGCACCGTCATCTATGGTTCCGAGGGCTTTAAATGCCACTCAAAGATCTGCCAGCTCACCTATCGCGAGGGCATGGCGCTAACGCGCCTCACGCTTTTGGGCACCGGCAACTTTAACGAGAAGACGGCCAAACTCTACAGCGACTTTATGCTCATGACAGCCCATCCCGGCATCGGCGAGGACGCCAACCTGTTCTTCCGCAATCTGTCGCTGGGCAACCTGCGCGGCGACTACCGCTTCCTGGGTGTGGCGCCCGTCGGACTGAAACCGCTCATCATGCGCGGGCTTGACCGCGAGATCCAGCGCGCCCTTGCCGGCGAGCCCGCCCGCGTGTTCTTTAAGCTCAACTCGCTGACCGACCGCGAGGTTATCGACAAGATCGCCGAGGCATCGTGTGCCGGCGTGCGCGTAGACATGATCATCCGCGGCATCTCGTGCCTCAAGCCCGGTGTTCCGGGCAAGACCGAGAACGTGCATGTCCGCTCCATCGTCGGACGCTTTTTGGAGCACGCGCGCGTCTATGCTTTCGGCGTGGACTCGGACATGATTTACCTGAGCTCGGCAGACATGATGACGCGCAACACCGAGCACCGCGTGGAGATTGCCTTCCCCGTGCTCGACCCCACCTGCCGCGCCCTAGTGCACGAGTACATGGGCATGCAGCTGCGCGACAACGTGAAGGCCCGCAGCCTCACGAGCGACGGCACCTGGGTCCCCGTGGAGCGTGCAGAGGGTGAGAAACCCTTCAACTCGCAGGAAGCCCTGCTGGAGCGTGCCTATCGCAACGCCGAGGCCGCCGCGCAGCAGCGCGCACAGGAGAAGGAACGTGTGGCCGAGGAGGCCATTCAGGCCGAGGTTGAACACGGGGCAGCTGCCAAACCGGAAGCGGTTGCAGCTCCCCCGGTGAATGAGCCCGAGGCTGCCGCAGAGCCCGCCGTGGAGAAAGCGCCCGAGCCCGCTACTGCGACTCCGGAGCCCGCCGCCGAGGCAAAGCCCGCCCCTGCTCCTGAGCCGCAGCCGGCCACACCCAAGGTCCAAGAGGTCCAGGCGACCGTCATTGAGCCCGAGCCTGCACCTGCACCTCAGCCCGATCCGCAGGTCATCAAGCCCGCACCCGAGACGAGCGCCCGTCGCGATAAGCCCGCCGGCAAGACCAAGGCCATCGAGCGCCATCGCCCCGGCCGCGTGCGCATGGGCCTGGGTCTGATCGGCCTGGGTCTTAAGACGCTCATTACCGGCAAGACGAAATAGTCGTTTGTAGAAGCAGTTTGTAGAAGCGCCCCGCATTTGAGGAAAGCCTCGGATGCGGGGCGCTTTTCCCTGCTACCATGGTGCGAACAACAACGCGAATGACAGGCAGGAATATGAAGCTCACTATAGAATCGATGACCTACGGCGCCGACGGGCTGGCGCACGCCGACAACGGCAAGGCCGTCTTTGTGCAGGGCGCCGTGGCAGGCGACACCGTCGAGGCCGAGGTCGTACAGGACGGCAAGTCGTTCATGCGTGCCCGCACCACCGAGATTCTGGAGCCAAGCCCCGATCGCATTCAGTCTCCCTGCCCCTTCGTGGGCATCTGCGGCGGCTGCTCGTGGGGCAATCTCTCACGCACGGCACAGCTCGCCGCCAAGGAGCAAAATCTGCGCTCCACGCTCGAGCGTATCGGCAAGTTCAGCCCCGATCAAGTCGATGAACTGGTGCAACCCATCCGCCACACCAAGGATGATTGGGGCTACCGCAATAAAATCGAACTCGAGCCGACCGTTGTAAACGGCCGCGTGCGTCTTGGCATGCACGGTGTCGATCCTCGCAAGATCGTGACCGTCGATTCGTGCCCGTTGTTCGACAAACGCTTCCCCAAGGCACTCAAATCGGTCGTCGGCGCGCTCAATTATCTGAGCGGCAGCCACGACCTGGGCCTTGAGCGCGTGGGCATTCGCGCCTCGCGTCGCACCAAGGCACTCGAGGTGGCGCTCTGGACGCCTACGGGCTCTTTCCCGCGCTCGCAAGTCTCGCGCGTGTTGGCAGACGCCGCGCACCCCACAAGTGTCGTACGCGTGATGAGCAAGGGCGAAAAGAAGGCCCGCCGTGTTTCCAAGGTCGAAATGCTCGCCGGAGAGGGCTCATGGACCGAGAATATCGCCGAGGGTCAGATGCGCTTGTCTGCCCCGTCTTTTTTCCAGGTCAACACCAAGGGTGCCGAGATTTTGATCGAGCTTGTCATGGAAGCGCTCGATCCGCAGGAAGACGAGCTTGCCGTGGACCTGTACTGCGGTGCCGGCACCTTTACCCTGCCGCTCGCCCGCCGCTGCGACTTTGTCGCCGCCGTCGAGGCCTACGGCCCCGCCGTGCGCGACCTGCGCCGTAACCTGGAGATCAACAAGCTTGATAACGTCGACGTCATTGGCGGAGACGCGGTGCGCGAGTTCCCCGACCAGGATGCCGACGTCTTGGTGGTCGACCCGCCGCGCGCAGGCCTCGCCCCCGAAGCGATCGACCTTATCGCCAGCACGAGTGCACGCGATGTCGCCTACGTGAGCTGCGACCCGGCCACCCTGGCGCGCGATCTCAAACGCTTTGTCGAAGAAGGCACCTTCTCCCCCGTAAAGATCGCGCCAGTCGACCTGTTCCCACAAACCTTCCACTGCGAAACCGTCGTCCACCTCAAGCGCAACTAGCCACTTAATCATTGCTCAGAAAAATCATTGGGAAATCGAGCGTGGCAAGCGGAGGTCTTCGGGGTATAAGACGGCTAATTGTATGCCGCCTATGAAAGGAACCCTCATGCCCAGCGTTGCCGTTCTCGCCGCCGATGGCTTTGAAACTATTGAATGCTTGACCATGGTCGATGTCATGCGTCGCGGCGGCGTGCGCGCCACACTCGTCTCGATCATGCCCACGCGTGAGGTCGTAAGCTCGCTGCAAATCCCCGTGACCTGCGATGCACTCTTTGATGAGATCAACTTTGACGAGTACGATTGCGTCGTGCTGCCCGGCGGCCTGCCCGGTGCCACCAACCTGCGCGCAGATCAGCGCGTCTGCGACGTGGTCTGCGAGTTCGCCGCGACCAAGCACGTCGCCGCCATCTGCGCCGCCCCGTTTATCCTGGGCGAGCTCGACCTGCTCGAGGGGCGCCATGCCACGTGCTTCCCTGGCTTTGAGAAAAGCTTCCCCGAAGGCGCCTATACCGGCGAGAAGGTCACGCAAGACGGCAACATCATCACTGCCAGCGGCATGGCACAGTCACTCCCCTTTGCATTGGAGCTGCTGCGCACGCTCGCCGGCGACAAGGCCGTCGAGAAGGTCGCCGAGGGCATCCAACTATGATTTTGGCTTCGCAATCGCCGCGCCGCATAGAACTGATGCGCGAGGCAGGCTACAACATTCGCGTGATTCCCGCGGATATCGACGAAACGCCCTTTGATGGCGAGGCCCCGCTCACGCTTGTCGAGCGCTTGGCACGCGCCAAGGCGGCTGCCGTTGCTGCCGAGCATGCCGAGCCTAATGAGCTGACGGTCGCGGCCGACACCATCGTCACCTTCGACGGCAAGATTCTGGGCAAGCCGGCAACCGAGGACGAGGCGCGCACCATGCTCCGTGAGCTTTCGGGCCGCACGCACCAGGTCGCAACCGGCGTCTGCATCGTTAAGGCAGGCGATACTGCCGCCCCGCATGCCGCCGAGAGCCTGTCGTTTGTCGATGTGACCGACGTGACGTTCTATGAGCTTACCGACGGGCAGATCGAGCACTACGTCACCTCTGGTGAGCCCATGGATAAGGCAGGCGCCTACGGCATCCAGGGCACAGGCGGCCGCATGCTCGTGCACGATATTTCGGGCGACTTCTATAACGTGGTGGGCCTACCCATCGCCCGCGTCGCACGTACCATTCAAAAACTCTCGTAATTGCATCTGGCGCTGGGTATTCCCCAGCGCCTACAATTTTGGCGTACCGTACGGATCCCGACCGGGCACAAGGCGCGGCGGAAAACCGATAGGAGTTAAACATGGATACACTGCTCGAGGCCATTGACGTCTGCGATGTCGATGGCTTTTGCTATGGCAACTATACGGACGAGGAGGCCGGCACCGGTTGCACCGTAATCGTGGCACCCGAGGGCGCCACCGGCGGCGTTGACGTTCGCGGCGGTGCTCCCGCTTCGCGCGAAACCGACCTGCTGCGACCCGAGAACACCGTCGACAAGGTCCACGCCGTCTGCCTTTCGGGCGGATCGGCCTTTGGCCTCGAGGCTGCAAGCGGCGTCGCTCGCGAGCTTGAGAGCCGCGGCATCGGCCTTCCCGTCGGCCCCACGCAGGTGCCTATCGTGTGCTCCAGCTGCATCTTCGACCTTGCCTTTGGCGACCCCACCGTGCGCCCCGACATTGAGGCCGGCATCGCCGCCGTGCGCGAAGCACTCGACCACACCCCCACCAAGCTCGAACAGGGCAACGTGGGCGCCGGCACGGGCGCTACCGTGGGTAAGCTCATGGGGCCTGCCACCTGCATGAAAGCCGGCCTTGGAGCTGCCGCCGTGGCACTCGGCCCCATCAAGGTGGGCGCCGTGGTCTCGGTCAACGCCTGCGGCAACGTTGTCGACCCCTTCACCGGCGAGTGGGTCGCCGGTATGCGCGCCGCAGCCGATAGCGACCAGATCGTCGACATGGAACTCGCAGCCTTTGCCGCCGCCGGATCCATGCAGATGCCGCTCGACCGTACCAACACCACCATCAGCTGCATCATCACCAACGTGGAACTCACTAAGGCACAAGCCACCAAGGTCTCCCAGATGGCCGCAGACGCCTACGCACACGCCATCCGCCCCACACACACCACCAACGACGGCGACACCATCTACACCCTCGCCAGCGGCAAACTGGGCGCCCAGGCAAGCGCCGCCGTTCCCCTAGACCTGCTGGGCATGCTCGCAGTAAGGGCCCTGGAAACTGCCATCGTAAACGGAGCCAAAACCGCCAAAACCTCCCACAGCATCCCCGGCGCCGCGAAGTAGTCCACTCGACCGTCGGTCGGAGACGGGCGGGCGTTACGTTTGCTGCTCTACAGTCCTATGCAAGACGAAGGCCACATTAAGTGGCCTTCTTTGCATGCGGAACTCGCGACAAACGTAATGCCCGCCCGCCTCCGACCGACTTCCAACCTAATTCTTTTCAGCCCAGGCCCCTGCGTACCGCGCTTCGAAGATCTTCAAATTCAAATAACCTGACAATCGATTCTTATTGCAGAGGCCCCTTGGCCTTTAGTTTGATACAAGTTCCGCACGAGCCGGAAAGCACTAAATGTGCTTTCCGTGCGAGCAGGACTGTTCGCAGTAGCAAACTAAAGGCCAAGGGGCCCAGTCAACCTATCAGCAGCGATTACTCAGCAGCTAGTTGAATTTGAAGATCTTTGAGGCAAGACGGTATAGGCCGAGTGTGGTTTTGTCTCCGGCCCGTCCGCGCAGATTGGTGAAGAACCCGACCACGCCGTAGCGGGCACGACGATACATGCGCTCGTCGTAGGCCTTCAAATCATTCCACAGCGTCTTTAGGCGCTCGTCGGCGCAATCTTCCTCGGAAAGCTTGGTGAGCACCGAGCAGATCGCCATCATCATGGTGAAATAGCCCATCATGTACGAGCGCAGACGCGACGACTCAACATCGCTGTACAGGTGGTACGACTCCATCATGATGCGCGTCACACGGAACTGCTGGTCCAGACGCTTGACCATCGTGGCCTCGTTGACACTCTGGCCCTCGCGACCGATAAAGTAGCGATAGAGGTCGATGTCGGCGTAGTACATGGTCTTGCAACGCGGTAGCGGCACGTAGGCGTAGATGTTGTCCACATAGAACGTGTGCGGCGGCATGGGAAGGTTGGACTCGCGCAGCACATCCGTGCGATAGCACAGGCTGTGCATGAGTAGGTTCTGGTCCAGGCGGAAATGACCGATCTGATCCCAGGAAAAGATCTTTTTGCGCGGCAGGGCAAATTTGTAGCCAATAGCGGTATGCGTGCCCTCGTAAACCTTCTCGTACACGTAGTTCGAGATAAACAGGTCAACGCGCTGGTCACGCTCTTCAAAGCCACGCAGAATCGACAGCATAGTCGAAAGAGCCGCAGCATCGAGCCAGTCATCCGAGTCGACGACCTTGTAGTAGGTGCCCTGTGCCTCGCGCAGACCCGAAAGGACGGCAATACCGTGGCCGCCGTTCTCCTGGTGCACCGCGCGAATGATACCGGGATAACGTGCCTCCCACTCGTCGGCCTTATCGGCCGTCTCGTCCTTGGAGCCGTCGTCCACTACGATAATCTCGATATCGGTGGCGTAATTGCTCCCCTCCAAGATGGAGGTGATGCAATGGTCCATGTCCTTGGCGGCGTTATACGAGGGAATACCGAATGTTATGACTTTATGCATGGCAGGCGATAATCTCATCCGAAAGATCGAGGGCGGAATTGGTCACAGCGTCCATATCGTAGTAACGATACTCGGCCAGACGACCCACCGGGTGGAAGTTCGTCAGGTTCTGGACGCGCTCAAGATAGCGCTCATAGAGCTCACGGTTCTCGGGCTCAAGAATGGCGTAGTACGGCGTCTCGCCCGAGCCGGGCGTATAGGCCTTGGAGTACTCCTTCATGATGGTGGTCTTGCCGGGCAGGACCTGACCGGTCATGTTCTTGAACTCGGTGATGCGCGTGTAGTCCTCGCTCGTGGTGTAGTTGACAGTGCCCACGGGCTGGAACTGGTCCATATCGAGCGTCTCGAACTTCATGTCGAGCGTGCGGTACGGTAGCGCGCCCAGATCGAGATTGAACAGCTCATCGAGCGGACCGGTGTAGACGATCTCGCCACCATAGACCTTGCCGTCGATCTTGACGGTAGTCTCGTCGATTTCAAAGAGGTCACGGGCGTCCACGTCGCAGAACACGTCGATCAGGTCGTGGTCGAGCATGTGCTCAAAGAGCGCCGTGTAGCCCTCCTGCGGCATGCCCTGGAAGGGAGCTTGCGGGAAGTAGCGGTCATCATCGCCCACAAAGACGGGAACGCGGCCGGTAATCGAGGGATCGATCTGATCGGGCGTCTGGCCCCACTGCTTCATGGTGTAATGCAAAAAGACGTTCTCGTAGACGTAATCGGCGACCTCGGCAAGATCCGGGTCGTTCTTTTTACGCAGCTCCATAATGGGCACCTTGACGTCCTTGCCAAAGGTCTCCACGAGCTTCTGATACAGCTCCTCGCCGCGCTCGTCACCAAAGGCGAGTTTGAGACTCGCATGGTTGAAGGGCACGGGCATAAGGGTACCGTTGATGTTGGCGAGCACCTTGTGCTGATAATCCGTCCACTTGGTAAAGCGCGACAGGAAATTGTGAACGCGCTCGTTAAAGGTGTGATAGATATGCGGACCGTACTCGTGGATCAGGATTCCGGCCTCGTCAGTGCAGTCATAGGCATTGCCCGCAATGTGGCTACGGCGCTCCAAAACGGCAACACGATAGCCGATAGTCTCGGCGAGACGGCGGGCGCAAACGGCACCGGCATATCCAGCACCGACGACAATCATGTCGTACGCGCCGGCGTTAAAGCCTTCAGGCAGGCCTGAGGTAATCTGCATCGATACTCCTTGTCAAAAGCCACGGGCTCGTTAGCTGGGCTTTTCTCGAACATTCTTCGAGACATATTTATCAGAGCGATTATAGCGCTAATGCGTCCTATAATGAGCTTGCCACACAAGGAAAGCTCAAGCACCGCGGCGTACATAATTGAAAGGTAAACCCGCTAGCAGCGGGTTTATTCGTAAACAGCCGGGCGCCTGGAGCTTAGCGAAACGCTTGTAAGGAGTAACATGAGCGATTTCCTAAACCGTATGAAGTCTGCCGCCAAGGCCGACCTTAAGACGATCGTCCTGCCCGAGGGCGAGGATCCGCGCACTATCGTCGCGGCCACCAAAATCATCGAGGAGGGCCTGGCAAAGATCGTCATCTTGGGCAACCCCGACGAGATCAACGTTCCCGGCGCTACCGTCATCGACCCGCGCAATGCCGAGAAGCACGAGGAGTACGCGCAGAAGTTTGCCGAGCTCCGCGCCAAGAAGGGCGTTACCATCGAGCAGGCTCGCGCCCAGGTGATGGACGCCACCTACTTTGGCACCATGATGGTCAAGATGGGCGATGCCGACGGCCTGGTCTCCGGCGCCTGCCACTCCACCGCCGACACCCTGCGCCCCGCGCTGCAGATCCTCAAGACCGCCCCGGGCACCAAGCTGGTCTCGGCCTTCTTCGTGATGTGCACCAACACCCCGCAGTTCGGCACCGATGGCACGCTGATCTTCGCCGACTGCGGCCTCAACATCAACCCGTCCTCTGACGAACTCTCCGAGATCGCCATCGCCTCCGCTCACTCCTGGTCCACCTTCATGGGCAACGTTGAGCCGCACGTGGCCATGCTCTCCTACTCCACCATGGGCTCCGCCGGCGGCGAGGTCGCCAAGAAGGTCCAGGAGGCCGTGAAGTTCTGCAAGGAAAAGGCTCCCGAGCTCGCCATCGACGGCGACCTGCAGCTCGATGCCGCTATCGTCCCCACCGTCGCCCAGCTCAAGGCTCCCGGCTCCTCCGTTGCCGGTAAGGCCAACGTGCTCGTGTTCCCCGACCTCGAGGCCGGCAACATCGGCTACAAGCTGGTCCAGCGCTTCGCCGGCGCCGACGCCTACGGCCCCATCCTGCAGGGCATCGCCAAGCCGGTCAACGACCTGTCGCGCGGCTGCTCTGCCGACGACATCGTGGGTGTCGTGGCCATCACCGCCGTCCAGGCTCAGATGGCTGAGTAGCGTACGCACTCGCCCGAAGGCCGCACGGGCTAACCCCTGAAAACGTCCTCGACCAATGAAACGCCCCCGTTCTACTCCTCCGGAGCTACGAACGGGGGCGTTTCTGGTCTGCGGATTGTTTTCAGGGGTTAGCCCGTACGGCCTTCTACCGCCACGTAGCATTCAGGGCATCTGGAATGGACGGCGGCTTGGCTACGAGCTGGGGCTGAGAATCTGAATGGATGGGTGCCGTTGCTGAAAGCGCAGGCGTTGCTGGTGGCGATCACTTTGGAGATTGAAAGGCCAATGGGCTTCGGCGGTTGTTGTGCCGGAAAGCGTGTCCCGGTTTGAAGGCGAATTGTGGGATGCAGCTTCCGCTTGGGGGCTGTTTGGGAAACTGTGGGACGGAATTTTGCTTTATTGTGGGTCGCACTTTCCGCAACGTGCCTCAACCGGAAAGCGTGTCCCAGAATTTGTGCTAGAAATGGGACAGAGTTTCCGCCGCCCGCCTGTTAGCAGGAAGGCCTCCGGAGCTGTTGCTCTGGAGGCCTTTCGTTTACTTGCAAATGCGCGCGTTAGTTGTTCTTGGTCAGGCGCTCGACGTCGTGGGCGATCATGTATTCCTCGTCGGTGGGGATGACCATAACCGTGACGGAAGAGCCGGCGGCGCTGATGACCTGTGGGCCGTTGCCCACGGCCTCGCGGTTCTTGTTGTTGTCGATGCGCACGCCCAGCCACTCAAAGCAGTCGCAGAAGGCCTTGCGGATCGACCAGTCGTTCTCGCCGATGCCGGCGGTAAAGGTAATGGTGTCCACGCCCGCCATGGAAGCGATCATGGAACCGGCCTGCTGCATGGCCTTATAGGCGAACATATCGAAGGCGAGCAGGCAGCGCTCGTCGCCCTCGGAGGCGCGCGTGCGGATGTCGCGGGCGTCGTTGGAGATGCCCGAGATGGCAAGCAGACCAGACTGCTTGTTCATCATGTCATCGACTTCCTGGTAGCTGTAGCCGCCCTCGCGCTGCAGGTAGCACACGGTGGCCGGGTCGATGGAACCACAACGGGTGCCCATCATCAGGCCATCGAGCGGCGTGAGACCCATCGTGGTGTCGCGGCACACGCCGTCCTCGATAGCAGCGAGCGAAGCACCGTTGCCCAGATGGCACGAAAGCAGGCGGTGGCAGCGCGAACCCAGGATCTCCTTGGCCATCATCCACTCATAGCGGTGGCTCGTGCCGTGGGCGCCGTACTTGCGCACGTGGTACTTGTCGCAAACGTCCTTGGGCAGCGCGTAGGTGTAGGCAACCTCGGGCATGGTCATGTGGAACGAGGTGTCGAAGACCGCCACGTTGGGCAGCTCCGGATACTTCTCACGGCAATACTCAATCGCTGCGGCCTCGCCGTAGTTGTGCAGCGGAGCAAGCGGTGCCACCTCAAGAATCTTGGCCATAACCTCGTCGTCGACAACCGCGGAATCATCGAAGTGCCAGCCGCCCTGAACGATACGATGCCCAATGCCATCAATCGTAAAGTCGGTCTTCTCGAGCTCCTCGAGCACGCGAGCGATAGCAGAGCGATGATCGGGGAAAGGGACCTCCTCGGTCTGCTTAGCGCCACCGTTCTCGGAGTGGCCAAAGATGCCCATGTCCGATCCGATACGCTCGCAGTTGCCCTTGGCGAAAACCTTGCGGGTATCGGTATCCAAAAGCTGATATTTAAGGCTTGAGCTGCCGGCGTTGACAACAAGTACGTTCATGAGACTCCTTCGCAGTGCAATACGGTCGACGCAGGCCCCTTAAGGCGGCCGCATTTTAATAAGAAGTTATCATATCTTGATAAATAGATATCAGCATATCGCCCAACGAGCGCAAAAGAGGGGCCGAACGGCACTTGGTCGTCCAGCCCCTCCCCTCTTGCAATTACTTGCTGTTGACGATGCGCTCGACGTCGGAAGCGATCATGAACTCCTCATCCGTGGGGATGACGAAGATCTTGACCTTGGAATCCTTGGCGGACAGGCACCAAGCGCCGTCGCCGCGCAGGGCGTTGCGGGCATGGTCCATCTTGACGCCCATAAAGACCAGACGGTCGGCCACGCCAGCGCGGACAGCCGGAGCGTGCTCGCCGATGCCGGCGGTAAAGACCAAGGTGTCCATGCCGCACATGGAAGTGGCCATCTCGGCGGCCTTGGCGGCAATCTTGTAGACGAACATATCGAAGGCGAGCTGAGCCTCGGGGTCACCGGCAGCGGCGAGCTCCTCAACGTTGCGGCAGTCGTTGGTCTTGCCGCCGGTCACAGCCAAAAGGCCGGACTTCTTGTTCATCATCTCGTCGACCTCGTCGAAGGTGTAGCCGCCTTCGCGCTGCAGGTAGCACACGGTAGCAGGGTCGATGGAGCCGCAGCGGGTGCCCATCATGACACCGTCGAGCGGCGTCAAGCCCATGGTGGTGTCCATGCACTTGCCGTCCTCGATGGCGCACAGGGAAGCGCCGGAACCGATGTGGCACACGACGACCTTGCGGGCCTCGCCGTTGGTCATCTCGGCAACCTTCTTGGAGATGTAGCGGTAGCTGGTGCCGTGGGCGCCGTACTTACGGATGTGCAGCTTGTCGCAGACGTCCTTGGGCAGGGCGTAGGTCTTGGCGACCTCGGGCATATTGAAGTGGAAAGCAGTGTCGTAGACCGTGACGTTGGGCAGGTCGGGATACTGCTCGAGGCAGTACTCGATAACGTTGGCCTCGGGGTTGTTGTGCAGCGGGGCGAGCGGAGCGACCTCGCGGATCTTGGCGAGGACGTCCTCGTCGACGAGGGAGGAATCGCCGAAGTACCAACCGCCCTGAACGATACGGTGGCCGATGCCCTCGATCTTGACGCCGTTGGCCTCGAGGTCCTTCAGGACGACCTCGATGGCGACTTTGTGGTCGGGGAACTCGATGTTCTCGGTCACTTTCTTGGAACCGTTGGCAGCGTGGGTGAAGGTACCGCCGGTAAAGCAGACGCGCTCGCAGGAGCCCTTTGCGGACACCTTGTGGGACTTGGTATCGATGACCTGATACTTGAGGGTCGAAGATCCTGCGTTGACGACCAGAACGTTCATGTGTCTCCCTACTAACAGGCGGTGTGGCGCCGCCAGGTTACATACGCTTCAATAATAAACCCAAACGCCCTCGCGCTCGGGTTTATTGCGTTGATATATAAGTTATCGGTGCCCAAATACTCACGGCCTTTGACTTGTAAGACGAAAGAGCGCGGGGATATACACCAAAGAAGATATCCCGAGCGCTACAAGCAATATGACTCGAATACCCGCGATGCTGCTCAACGCAGCATTGAACAGATAGAAAAGGATGGCACCCACCGCCACCATCTGGCTTTGGACCGAAATCAGTGAACAGCGCATCGAAGAATCGACAGCATTTTGAAAAATTGAGTATTTAATTGGAGCAAATAACGAGTAAGCAACCGTCTGCAGCACATAGAACACGGGCAGCAAATAGACCGGAGTAAAGGGAATCAAAAACAGAGCAGTCAGGAAAAGGCGCACGATGCCGCAAATACGCGCAAAACGGCCCTTGTCGACATGAGCAATCACACTCGGCACAATAAGCCCCATGGAAGCCGAGGCAAGGAGCTGGACCGCAATGGTCACACCCGAAGCGACGGCATTCATTCCGCGACCCGCAAGCAGCAGTGAGAAAAAGTCTTCCAGGGCGACAAAAGCAAATGCCTGAGAGCAGTCCATGATGAACGCTGAACGAAGAATGCCGTTACGCGCAATAGCGGCACCGATCATCTTCGGGCTAATTCCACGCTTAGGTGTCGCTGCAATGTCCCCTCTTCGGATCTCAGGAATGCAGGCAACGACAACCAACGTCAACACCATTGCGATGATATCTGCCAAAAGACCAATGAGATACGCGCCAGCGGACGAAATGAAACCGCCCACACAAGCGGAGAGGGCATAAGAGGCATAGAAAACAAATCGCTCAACGACATTAAGCCTTACGAGCTGGTCCAGAGAAACGCTGTCAATGTAAATCGCTTCCATGGACCCGCTCATACATGCAGCGGCAAAACCTTTGAGAGCAAACGCGCCGATTAAAAGCAGAGGAGAACGGACGAGAAGCAGGGCGGCGTAGTATCCAAGCATCCCCACGACGCCAACGAGACCACTTGTCTTTCGTCCAAACCTATCGGCAATATAGCCAGTGGGAACTTCAAGGATGAACTTGCTCACTTGATATGCAATCATCATGCTAGAAATCGCCACCATCGAGAATCCGACGAATTCAAGGTAAACCGTCAGAAAATACAAAATGGCGCTGAAGTTCGACAGAAAAACAAACGTCATATAAAGCAAAACCGTACGGTTTTTCATGCTCCGCCCTCCAAGAGTCAACAATCTAAATCGGAATCTTGGAAAAGCATGAGGGCAAAGCCGTCAGTCATGTGTTACAAGGCGTCAACATTCACTTGACGACACGAGGCCAAATGGCCTCACGAAGCAAGATGACGCAATAGGTGAAGAAATACCGTCTGGTGTCGATCGGTCCAGGCATTTTGTCGATAGCAAAAGTAGATGGGCAAGGCTACGTCATGCGAACCTTCAATAGAGTACTCGCTCACTTCCGACCCATCTGATGCGAGAGAAGAGCCAGAAAAACCCAATATCAATCCCCCGGCTTGAAGAAACTCAGCCTGCGCTCTGTTTCCGTATTCGACGTCGCGGAAGCGGAAATTAACCAGCTGAGCTTCGGGGCATTGATTGATCGCATTGAGACAGAGCGACAAATTAATGGGAACAGCTAACCTGCCGCCCAGTAACTCACGAACGGTCATAGCACCCACAGATTGATGACCCGCTGGGCACGAAAGAACCTTGAGCTCCTTTTCACCCAAGTATTTCGAAGAAAGGACACTGTCCCTTGGTTCCTCAAATGAGATGGCCGCATCCGAAATGCCAAGCACAAGTGATTCAAAGCATGTAGCCGTTGGCTGATGCCACACATCAAGGTGAATCTGAGGGCGCGAGCTTTCAAACGAGTCGTACCAGTTTTCGGAAAAAAGACGCCCCCGCCCGTGAAGACAGGGGACGTAAAGACGAAAGTGGCCGTCGGGCGAAACGCCACCGTTCCCCGATTGGGTGTACTTTTTGAGATCGTCGACTTGTGCCAGGATCACGCGTGCACGACGCGCAAATTCTCTGCCCGCCGGAGACAAAACAGCCTCCCCCGCCGATCGATTGAGCAAAACGATCTGATACTCAGACTCCAGTTTCTTAATTGCCGACGAGACAGCCTGTGGGCTCACGTGAACGGCGCGAGCCGCTTTGCGCACGCCGCCGTAGTTCGCTACCGCTTGAAGGTATTCGAGTTGAGAAAACTGCATAGGTTACTCCAAAGGCAGCCAAGGCGACGGGCCGTGCGTCCTCAGATGAGGTTCTCGCCCAGGTTCTTGCCGCCGAGGACGTGCATGTGGAAGTGCATGACGGTCTGACCGGCGTTGACGCCCTTGTTGGAGATGACGCGGAAACCGTCCTCCAGACCCTTGGCCTTGGCGACCTCCTGGATGGCGTGGGCCATGGCGCCCATGGTCTCGGCGGGCACGTTATCGGCGATGTCACTGTAGTGCTTCTTAGGGATCACGAGCGTGTGGACCGGCGCCTGGGGATTGAGGTCGTCGAACGCGATGACCTGGTCATCCTCGTAGACGACGGTCGAGGGGATCTCGTGGTTGGCAATTTTGCAGAAGATGCAATCACACATGGTTGGTTCCTTTCTCACAGACCAAGGTAATTATATTTGGTCGGGATGGTTAGAACGAGAGGTTGTCGTCCGTGTTGGCGGCTTCGCCGTCGGCGAGCACGTCGTTGCCGTCAACATCCTTCAGAAGCACCGAGACCTTCTGCTCGGCATCGGACAGGCGGGTGCGCAGGCTCTTGAGGAGCTCGACGCCGCGGGTATAGTTCTCGAGCGACTCCTCGAGCTCCATATCGCCCGACTCCAAGCTGCGAATGATGAGCTCCAGCTCCTGCGAGGCCTGCTTGTACGTAAGCTGCTCGACCGGGGTCTTCTCTGCCATATCTGTTTCCTTTCCTAAAGGTTTATCGCTATGAAACGCGGCCTACTCGACCGTATCGACCGTTGCCGCAACGTTACCGTCTGCCATGCGCACGCGGATGGCGTCGCCCGGTTTAAAGGTCTTGGCGCTCGTAGCCACCCCATCATCGCTGTACGCGATGGAATAGCCGCGGGCAAGCACCTTGAGCGGCGACAGGGCATCGAGTGAGGCCGCCGCACGGCCCAAGTCGGACGCGGGTTTGCTGAGCATCGTGCGCCCCTGATGCTCCAGGCGGGAGCTTGCGAGCGTGAGCGCATGGCGCTTGCCATCGAGTCCTGAGGTGCTTGCGATCAAGCGCTCGGGCAGACGCTCGAAGTTGGAACGGAAGGCCCCAACCGAACGCGCTATGGCGCCGGACAGACGATCGGCAGTCAGGGCAAGCTCAGACTCGCGACGCTCGACCATAAAAGTTGGGTCGTTGACGCACGGGCGGCACGCAGCCGCATCGAGCGCATCGCCCAAGCGAGCCGTATAGGTGTCCCAGGCACGACGACCGCGCTGGTTGAGCATCTCCAGGTCGACCTGGGCCGACCCAATCATCGATGCCATCGCGGCACCCAGACGCTGATGGCGCGCCTCGAGCACGTCGGCCAACTCCGTCATAGCCGGCGCTACCGATTCTGCCGCCGCCGTTGGCGTGGAGGCGCGACGGTCGCTCACCATATCGCAGATCGAGGTATCGGGCTCATGCCCAATGCCCGTCACCACAGGCACGGGACAGGCTGCCACCGCACGGGCAAGCTCCTCGTCGTTAAAGGTCATGAGGTCCTCGAAAGAGCCGCCGCCGCGCACCAGCAAGATGCAATCGGGCGCCGGCGTAATGGCAGCGGCGCGGCGCAGGCCTTCAATAAGCTCTGCCGGCGCACCCTCGCCCTGGACCTTGGCACCCACACAGACAAGCTCGACGAGCGGGTTGCGACGGCGCAGCGTGCGTTTGACGTCGTCGATTACGGCACCCGAAAGCGAGGTGACGACTGCCACGCGCGAGCAAAACACCGGGATGCGACGCTTGCGCGCTTCGTCCATCAGGCCCTCGCGACGCAGCTTTTCGGCCAGTTGCGCCACTTGTTGACGCAGCAGACCCTCCCCCGCCAGCGAAAACGAGCGAGCGACAAAGCTCATACGACCCGTGGGCTTATAGAGGTTGAAGCTGCCCTTAAAGCTCACCTGCATGCCGTCACGCAGATCGAAGGTACGCTTGAGATAGGCGCCCTTCCAGATGATGCAGTCGACGGCGGCCGAGTCGTCTTTAATCTGGAAGTAGCAGTGGCCGCTTCGGGCGTTGGGACCACGGAAACCCGTGACCTCGCCCAAAACGCTCAGCTGCGGAATGGCATCGAGCGCACCGGCGGCGATCTCTACCGCCTGGCTCACGCTGAGCTCCTTGCGCTCCCGCTCATCCGAACCGTCAAACTCGGCGGAAACGGCATTGCCGGTCAGATTCCAGCCTGCCACGCAGCCTCCTTTCGTTATCGAGCACAGAGGCTCCGGCCCCGTGCGAAATTAAGTCCAACACATAGTACAGCGCCGCGAGGACACGAATCCCCGCGGCGCCTGCCTGTCCCATTTGTTATCGGTTGGAGTTTCTGTTGTAGCGAGCCATAAGGTAGAGCAACTGAATGATCGAAGTGAGCGCTGCAGCCACATAGGTAAGCGCGGCTGCCGTCAGTACCTTCTTGGCGCCGTTGACCTGCTTGGAGCTCATGCCCGACTGCTCGATGTACGCCACAGCACGTCGGCTGGCGTCAATCTCGACAGGCAACGTAACGAGTTGGAACAGCACACTAAACGAGAAGAAGATCAACGCGAGGGTCGTGAGCCCGGCAATGTTCATAAACAGGCCCAAGAGTAACACGATGGTCCAGGTGTTCTGGGTAAAGTTGACGACCGGCACGAGGGCGGTACGCACTTTCATCATGGCATAGCCGCTTTGACGCTGGGCGGCATGGCCCGCCTCGTGGCAGGCGACGGCAACGCTTGCGACCGAACCGCCCGAACGGTTGGCATCCGACAGATACAGGTTGTTGTCCTGCGGGTTGTAATGGTCGGTAAGCTCGCCAGCGGCACCCTTGATACCCACGGCGCTACAACCGTTGGCATCGAGCATGCGGCGAGCGACTGTGGCACCCGTATCGCCGTCCGAGCGAACCTTGGACCAGGTTTTGTACGTCGAGTTGATATAGTTCTGTGCGGCAAGGCCAAGCACCGTGCAGACAAGAACAACCAGCAGGTACAGCGGGTCGATGCCAAAGCCGTATCCATAGTAATAAGGCATGCGAATTCCTCCGAGTCGAGTTACACGTTGGAGGCATTTTACCCACTCAACCGGCTAGGCTTCCCTATAACAACTCAATCTTTCCGTCCTTCACGGTGAGTCCCATGTTGCCCGAGAGCAGATCGTCCAGGCGCGAGCCCACGAGCTCAAAGCGCCAGCCTTCGCGCAGGGGGCTCTGCTCGGGATGCTCAATATAGTCGGCCAGGTCATCGCGCGAGGCAATGACCGAGGTCGCCACGCCCGAGCGCTCGGCGACCAGGCGAATGAGCGCATACATCAGGTCCGTCACGCTTTCCAGCTCCGGCGAAATTTGGCGATGCCCGCGCACCATGAGCGGCAGGCGATCGTGCGGGCAGCTCGCACCGCGCTTGATGGCCATAAGCGCGCCGTCCACGTCGCGCTCCCCCAGCTGGTCGGTACCGCGAATGCTGCGGAACTCCTCAACACGAACGGGATTACGTTTAACCAGGGCCAGCAGCGTATCGTCGGACATGACCCACTTGCGCGGGATGTTGCGCCGCTCGGCGCGGTCCTCGCGCCAAGCGGCAAGCTCGCGCGCGATGCCCAGCTGATGGCGGCTACACGAGTTGATGCGCTTGACCTTGCGGAATGCCTCATGGCGGTCGGCGCGGTAGTGCGACTCGTCGGCCAGCGGACGCAACTCGTCGAGCACCCAGTCCACGCGGCCCAGCTCACGCAGGCGGCTCATCATCTCGGTATAGGCGACAATCAGGTACTTGACGTCATCGATCGCGTACTCGATCTGTTTATCGGTCAGCGGGCGGCGCGACCAGTCGGTCAGCGACTCGGTCTTAGGCAATGAAACGCCACAAAACGTCTGCACGAGTGCGCCGTAGGAAATCTGCTGGCGCTCACCCAAAAAGGCGGCGGCCACCTGCGTGTCAAAAATGGGACGCGGCAGCACGCCCACGGTATGGAGCATAACCTCCATATCCTGCGAGCAGGCGTGAAACACCTTGATCACGCTCTCATCGCCCATAAGCTCGGCGAGCGGCGACAGGTTGTCGATCACCAGAGGATCGACCGCGACGCTCTCGGCAGGGGTGGCGATCTGAACCAAGCACAGGCGCGGGTGGAACGTGCGCTCGCGCAAAAACTCGGTATCGACGGCAATCGCGTCGAACTCGCGGGCGCGCTGGCAAAAGTCGAGCAGAGCCTGATGTGTGGAAATGTACATATCAACCCATCGAATAAGGTTAGGCCCGAAAAACACGGGTAGGATATCGGCATTGCCTTACAACTATACTCGGTTAGTCACAGAACGGGAACGTAAGTATGCGCTGCCTTATCATCCACAACCCGGCATCGGGCCCCAGCTCAGATGAAATCTACGCGTTCGCGCACGCCCTCGCGCAGGGCGGCGACGAGATCGTGATGCGTTTTATCGGCGATGGCATGGAACCCGAGGACGCCGTGGCAGACGTGCGCGAGTTTGATCGCGTGGTCGTTTCGGGCGGCGACGGCACCGTCTCCAACGTGCTCGACCAGATGCGCGGATGCGGCGTCCCCACGCTCGTCTTCCCCTCCGGCACGGCCTGCTTGTTCTTCAACAACATTGGCAATGCCCCCGAGGCCGCGGCGCTTGCCAAGGCCTGCCGCGCCGGTCGCACGGTCAAAGTGGACATGGGCGAGCTCTTTTGGCTCGACGAGAACGGCAACGAAAAGCGCCACGGCTTTATCATCATCGCCGGCTCGGGCTTCGACGCCGAGATCATGATGAAGGCCGCCCCCGCCAAAAACGACATCGGTGAGATCGCCTATTTCCTGTCGGCGCTCGCCACACCCAACCCCACGGTGGCGCACTTTACGATTGAGCATGACGGCATTGTCGAGGAGCTCGATGGCATCTGCTGCATGGCCGGCAACACCTCGGTCATTCAAAACGACATCAACCTGTTCCCCGATTGCCGCATGAACGACGGCATGGTCGACATCGCGGTCATCGAGCCCGTAAAAACCGTCCAGCTGCTCCCGACCGTGATCACCGCCGCGCTCGATCCCGCCGGCAAGGTGCTCGGCCGCCCGCAGTTCAAGATCATCCAGACCAAGGAAGCCAAGATCACCTGCACGCCGTCGCTGGGCATGCAGTTCGATGGCGAGATCATCTCCAGCAACTCGGGCGTCTTTGGAGCCCGCGCGCTTCCGCAATGCCTCGACCTCATCGTCGACGAATTCTCCCCGCTCGGAAAATAGGAGGACCCCATGAACGACAACCCCCTGATTGGCTTTATCGTCATCGTCTTGGCCATGCTCGTCGGCTATGCGATTAACGTAATCCACCGCCGGAAGAAGTAATTCCACACTGGTATGATATTCATCCAATCATCGTCTCCCCCGTTGTTTATGCATTTGCCAAACAGCGGGGAATTTTTCTTTGCGCCCCGTGCAAGGCGCTTTATTCAGGTACAGTAATTGCAGGGTGCCTTTATTTAAGTAAAGCTACATAATGAGTATTCTTATCCGCTCATCGCATATTTTAGGACGCTCATCGAGTATTTCATCGAAATAGATGAATACTTCTTAGACTTCCGATAGGCTAATAGATGTATTTATTAGCTGAGATTCCGCACAGTTTTGTGGGGTCTCAACAGTTGGGAGGGATCATGAGGTTTACTCATCCTGTCAACACGCTCAAAAAGCTCGGCTGCGGCCTTGCGTTTGGAGCAGCGGCCATCATGGCCGTTCCGAGGACTTCGGTCCGCGCTATGTCAAGCACTTTGGCATTGAGCCCGCACACAAGGACGGCAACGAGTACACATCGGTCGAGTCCGGTTTTGAATACAAGTCCAAGGGCGCAACCTACCGCTACACCTTCGTTCGCGACAACCCCTCGCAGTGGGAAGATCGCTACGACGCATATTCCGAGGCCGGCATCAACGAGAAGGGCGTCTCCTGCTCTGCCACGTTGAGCACCTCCTATAACGAGAAGGCCGAAGAAGCCGACCCCATCACCGAGGAGACTGGCATTGGCGAGTACAGCTATGCCAGCGTCATCCTGGGCGAGAGCGCCACGGCCCGCGAGGGCGTCGAGCTCATCGGCAGCCTGATCGACGAGCAGGGCGTCTGCTCCAACGACCAGATCATCATCGCCGACAGCACCGAGACCTGGCTGTTCGCCGCGCTTTCCGGCCATCAGTGGATTGCCATGAGGCTCGCCGATGACATCGCCTCGCTCAACCCCAACATCGGCAACCTCACCTATGACGTCGACCTCGACGACACCGAGAACTGTCTCCATTCCGAGGGCATCGAGTCCATGCCTAAGGAGAAGGGCTTTGCCGAGTACACTGACGGCAAGTTCGACGTCGCCAAGACCTACGGCGAGGAGATCGGCGAGGCCGGTATGCACCAGTGGTCGCGCTATATCCAGGGTCGCGATTACTTCATGGCCCCGCTGGCTGAAGGCACTGACTACGAGATCGTCAAGGACGAGCGTGAAGACGCTCGCGCCACGACCGGCGCCCTGGTCCACGAGATGCAGCCGCTGTTCTTCCAGCCCGGCAAGTCCGACTGGAACACCTTTGAGATAATCCGCAGCTTCGCTGCTCGCGGCGAGAATGTCGCCGGTCTCAACGCCAACACCGACGGCGCCTATGCTATCGGCTCCAACCGCAACACCGAGATCCACACCTTCCAGATCCGCCACGGCATGGACCCCGAAATCGCGACCATCCAGTGGGAGATGCTCTCCAACGCCGAGTTCTCCGTCGCTATCCCCCTCTACTCCGCACTGCTCACCGAGGTCAGCCCCTACTTCAGCGATCAGGATGTCTCCTTCGATCACTGCGAAGAGGAAGACGTTGTAAACAACGAGGAGCCCAAGAACTCCATCAACTACGTCCTCATGGACATCAACACGCTCGCCTATGAGAACCGCGATCACTGCGCTACCGGCGTCCGCGCCTACCTCGACGCCCTGCAGAAGGAGCTCATCGAGCAGAACCTGACCGTCGACGAGGCCATGCAGGCCGCCGAGGACACCGAGGCCCGCACCACCCTGGCCAACAAGGCCGGCAAGGCTGCCACCAAAAACACCTACCTCAAGTGCAAGGCTATGCTCGAGGAAATGCGTGACTACCTCAAGGAGGGCGACTTCTCCGAGGAGTTCGTCCCGAGCGACTACGATGCCGACAACGACTGCCTGGTCGAGTCCATCACCTACGCCGACGAGGCCCTCTCCGATAAGGACGTTGCCGAGCCCGAGGTCGAGAAGGAAGAGGCCACCGAGGAGAAGTCCGAGGGCAACAACATGGCCGCCATGGCCGTTGGCGCCGTCGTCGTCATCGGTGTCTGCGGCTTCGTGCTCTATCGTCGCAAAAAGGCCTAAGAACCCCTCACCTTAAGGCGCGGGCGGGAAGGCCAAGGTCGCCCGCCCGCCCAGCCGCCCATTCGACCGGCGGGAAACGTCGCCGAAATCTTTTCAAAAAAGATTCCCTGCACACACTTCGCTGTGCTATAGTGCAGCGCAACAGCAACGAGGTGCAACCGCGCCAAGGCATCACGAAAGGAGCCACCAACATGAAGAACACGATGAAGTCTCTCAACAACTGGTGGTGGCGTGATGCGAATACGATCGGTCGACAGTGAGTCCCTCACGCCTGTTTTTGCGCTCTAGGTGATTGGAAGGCCTCCGGTTTCGACCGGGGGCCTTTTTCTATCTCGAGCCCAATCGCATTCGCATCACGCGCCTCCGCTTTCTTCTCTTGCACTTCCCTTCCGAAAGGATTTTCACCATGTCTCAGAACACCACCACCGCCCAGCCCCGCACCGTCCAGACCGCCGACCGCGGCAAACTCGACGTCCGCGCCCTCGTCTTGCTCGCCATCCTGCTTGCCGCCGGCTTCATCCTCAACTTCACCGTCGGCAAGGCCATCTCCGGCATCTCGGGCGGCATGATCAGCCCCGAGTTCATTATCTCGGCCTTCTGCCTCACTATCCTGGTCGTTCGTCCCAACATTGGCCAGGCGCTCGTTATCGGCCTGATCTCGGCGGCTGTAATCCAGATCACCACCACCTCGCCGTTTGTCGATTTTGCCGCCGAGGGCATCGCCGCCATGCTCATGGCCGTCATTGTCAACGCTGCTGCCAAGGACGGCCAGGTTAAGCCAGCCGTCGCCATCGTCGCAACGTTCGTGACCACCTTTGTCTCGGGCGTCATCTTCATGGTCATCAAGATGGCTATGCTCGGCGTGGTGGGCGAGCTCGCCGCTGCCATGCTGCCCGTCGTCGCCATGACCGCCGTGTTTAACGCCATTCTGGTCGGCGCTCTCTATCTGCCCATCCAGAAGGCCCTGAAGCTCAACTAACCTGCTCGGCTTTACGAGCCACCCCATCTTGGCGTTCATTCGTCGCTCGCGTACCCAAGTGCGCTTCGCTCCTCTTTCGCGCCAACCTGGGGCCCCTCGTAAAGCCGTCTCCGTGCTTCACCACCAAAGACTGTCCCAAACAACTAGCTTTTGGGGACGTTCTTAAACGACTAGTCATTTAAGAACGTCCCCGATGACTATGAAAGGTATCCATGGAAACGATCATCAACGTCGACGATGTCTCGTTCTCCTATGGCACGCAGACCGAGCAGGCGCTTAAGCATATCTCGCTCGGCGTGAACAGGGGAGATTTTATCGGCATTATCGGGCCTTCGGGCGCCGGCAAGTCCACACTTGCCGCCTGCCTGTCGGGAGCCGTACCCCACCATTACACCGGCACGTTCTTTGGCTCCGTCACTGTCGACGGCAACGACACCTGTGAAGTTTCGCTCACCGATGTGTCGCAGATCGTCGGCAGCGTGTTGCAGGACATCGACACGCAAATGGTCGCCTCGGTCGTCGAAGACGAGATGCTTTTTGGCCTGGAGAACTTTGGCGTTCCCCACGCCCAGATCGAGCAACGTGTGAGCGAGACGCTTAAGACCGTCGGCATCAGCGACCTGCGCGACCGCGAGATTGCCACACTTTCGGGCGGCCAAAAGCAAAAGGTTGCCATCGCCGCCATCCTCGCCATGCGTCCGCGTGTGCTCGTGCTCGACGAACCCACCGCGGCGCTCGACCCCGCCAGCTCCACGCTGGTCTTCGAGACCCTACGCGAGGCCAACCGTGAACTCGGCATCACCATCGTCGTCGTTGAGCAAAAAGTCGCCCTGCTTTCGGAGTATTGCAACCGCGTGCTCGTGCTCAATCATGGCGAAATCGCGCTACAGGGCAAGCCGCACGAGGTCTTCGCGCATACCGATGAGCTCCGCGCCATCGGCGTCGATTGCCCGCGTGTCACGCGCATTTTCAACAGCCTCGAGGCCGATGGCCTGGCCAGCGGCACTCCCTGTTTGGATGTTGATGAGGCCGAGCGCCTGATTACGGGCATCGTCGACCCCGCACACGCAAGCAGCGACATTCAGGCACCCGCCGGCTCACCGCACGCACCGTCGTTGCGCCCGCACGCCAAGGACGCCGAGCCCGTGCTCACCTTCGATCACGTTGAGTTTGTCTATCCCAATGGCGGCGCCGCCGTCCACGACCTCAACCTGACCCTCTATCCCGGCGAGCTCGTGGGCATCGTCGGCCAAAACGGTGCCGGCAAGACCACGCTCACCAAGCTGCTCACAGGCCTGCTTAAGCCCGCCTCGGGCAGTGTGCGCGTCACGGGACTGGATACCGCAGCCGTCCCCACGAGCCGCATTGCCCGCGAAGTCGCAACGCTCTTCCAAAACCCCGACCGCCAGATCTGCAAGGACACCGTGCTCGACGAGGTCGCCTTTGGCCTGGAGCTTGCCGGCATCGACCGTGCCGAGGCGCTGCGTCGCGCCCAGCTCGTCATCGACCGCTTTGGCTTGCCGGCCGACGAGGCACCCTTCTCGCTCTCGCGCGGTCAACGCCAGATGGTGGCACTCGCCTCCGTCGTGGTCGTAGAGCCCAAAATCGTGGTGCTCGACGAGCCCACGAGCGGCCTTGACTACCGCGAGTGCATGACCGTGATGGAAACGGTACGCACCATGGCCGAGCGCGGCTGCGCTGTAATCATGGTCTGCCACGACATGGAAGTCGTCTCTGACTTTGCCGAGCGCATTGTGGTAATGGCCGACGGCCGCATCCTCGAGCGCGGTCGCACGCACGAGCTGTTCTCGGACATCGAGCTTATGCAGCGCGCCTACGTTGAGCCGCCCCAGGTCATAGAGCTTTCTCGTCGCCTGGCATCCTCCGTCTCTCCCGCCTTTGCACAGGTGAGCGAGGTCACCGATATCGTTCGCATTACCGAGGAGATGGTCCACCGTGGTTAACGTCATCGACTATATGCCGGACGATACACTGCTGCACCGCTTGAACCCGGTCGTCAAACTGGGCCTTGCCGCCGCCATCATCATCGGCATTTTCCTGTCCGACACCTACGTGGCGCTGTTGGGCTTTTTGGCGCTCACCCTTGCACTGGGCGCCTACGCCGGCGTCGTCGACCGCCTGCTCTCGCTACTCAAGCTGCTGATTCCGCTCGCGCTTATCATGCTGGTGCTCCAGCTGGCCTTTATGCGCGATGGCAACATCGTGTGGGGCTTTATCACCGACACGGGCCTCATTACCGGATCGAAGGCCTGCCTACGCCTGTTGGGCGTGGCGCTGCCACTCATCCTCATGCTTATGGTGACCAAGCTCAACGACCTCGCCAACGCTTGCGTCGAGGTGCTGCACGTGCCATATCGCTATGCCTTCACCTTTACCACGGCGCTGCGTTTTGTGCCGGTATTTGGCCAGGAGATGAACGCCATCATGGAGGCGCAGACTGCACGCGGCGTCGAATACGACACTAAGAATCCCGTCAAGAAACTCAAACTCATGCTGCCGCTGTGCGTGCCACTGCTTATCTCGAGCGTGGGCAAGACCGATGCCACCGCGCTTGCCGCCGAGCAGCGAGGCTTCTACCTGCGCACGCGCGCGAGTTCGTATAAGCGCTACCCCATCAAAGGCCTGGATATCGCCGTACTTATCGTCAGTATCGCCCTTATCGCCATCGGCTTCCTGTTCTAGCAATCGCTGGCAGCAACCGGCAAATGCAAAAGGCCTCGGCTCGCACCAAACGAGCCGAGGCCTTTACTGTTTTCCCAGATAATACCTACCAAAATAAGCCTATCTTTTTTGGCAGGTCGAGGGCTACAGGCGGTAGGGGACGCCGCTGCGAATGATGGACTCGCGTACCAGGACATCCATCGCATCGAGGGTGATCTCGGGCATCTCGCGATACTTCTGCAACACCGAAAGCTCCGTGCAGGCCAGGATGACGCGGTCGCAGCCGCTACGGGCGAACTCCCACATCACGCGGTCAAACTTATCCATATCGGGCTCGCGCCCGGCCTTCACATCGTCGTAGATGAGCGACATCACGTCGGCCTGACGCTTTTCGCTGGGATAGATGACCTCAACGCCCGCGGTCTCACATTCGCGCCCATAGACGTCTGCGCCCACGGTACCGTCGGTGCCCATGATGCCGATCTTGTGCACCGGCTCGGCCGGCATGCTCAGGTTTGGATCGAACTCGCACTCCCCCATCACCGCGCCGGCCAGAGCATAGCGCACCGACTCGCGCGGCATGTGGATAATCGGCACCTTGGTAAACGACTGAATCTGATCGTAGAAGTAGTGCGACGTGTTGCAGGGAATGGCAATGTGCGCGCAGCCCAGCGTCTCGAGCGCCTGAGCGCACTCCTTCATGGTCGCCAGCAGCTCGGCATGCTCACCGGTCTTGATGGCCAGCGTGCGGTCGGGCATGGTCGACTTGGAAAGCACCACCATGTCGATATGCTCCTGGTCGCACGTAGCCGCCGTATGACGTACCACCTGGTCGTAGTAATACGACGTGGCCTCGGCGCCCATGCCGCCGATAACTCCCAGCTTTTCCATCGCCGCCTCCTTGGTGACGCCCGCGCAATTGCGCGTATCATACCCGCGCCCGCCCGATACATACCGGACGGGCGCCACGCTCGTCTACTTGTAATACGTCTTGAACAGCTTAAAGTGGCGCAGCTTGGTGTGCCACATGCGCAACCAGCGGTTAAAGACAAAGTCTCCCTTCATAAACGAGGGATCGGCGCCCTTGCCCTCCTTGGCAAGACGATGCACCTTCGCGCGCAGCTCGGGATCCTTGACGTACTTGTCGACGACGCCCATGGGAACGACCATCCACAGCGCCTCGTCCTGCGCCGTCACAAACTCCGGCTCAAACGGGCGGTTGAGCACATACTCGTCCACCACATACTTGGCAACGTTAAAGCCGCTGTTGGTTACGTAGTAGTTGCTGCGACCCTGGCGGGTGTTGAAGTCAAAGAACTTAAACGAGCCATCGCGCTCGTCATACTTGACGTCAAAGTTGGAATAGCCCACAAAGTGAAGGTCCTCGAGCAGCTTGCGCACGCCACCCATAAGCTCATCGTTGGGCTCGGTGATGATGCAGGCGTGATTACCGACGCCATGGGGCTGATGCTCCTCGAGCAGCACGTGACCAAGGCACATCATGCGAACCTTGCCGTTGCGATCAGAATAGCTGGTGAGCACGCGCATGTACTCGTCGTTGCCGGGCACGCGATCCTGCAAAATCAGGTCATCGGTGTAGCCACTGGCATAGGAATCGCGGATAACCTGCTCCAGCTCGGCGCGGTCGGCAATCTCATAAGCCTTCTTCTGACCCTCGAACTCATGCTGCCACCACATGATGCCGTCGGAAGGCTTCAAGATCATCGGGTAGGGGAAGTCAATCTGGTCGAGCACCTCGGCAGGCGCCTCTCCTTGCGTGTTGAGCATCTGCGCAGTAAAGGTAAACGTATGCGGATAGGGCACACCGTGCTTCTCGCACAGTTCGTAGAAGATCTCCTTCTTCTGGCACTGCTCAAGCATGCTATAGGGCGTGTAAGGCGCAACGATGTTATCCGCCAGCTCGTTGGCATCCTTGGCCTGAGCCACCAGGGCAACATAGTTATCGCCGCAGCCCATCAGGACAATCGTCTTGTCGGCATGAGCTCGAGCGATACCGTTGACGGTCTTAAGCATCACGGGCATGGTGTCGATATTTACGTTGGGCGTGTAATCGATAATTTGGCTGCGATACGCGGGGCCGGTCTGGTACTTGCCAAAGACCAGGCTCTTAACCTGATACTCCTCGTAGAAAGCGCGCGCCACCGAATACGCGTTGATGTCGCCGCCGAGCAGCACGGGGATAAACTCGCGCTCTATAAACTGCAATGCCATGGAAACTTCCTATCTAGAACTGCCCACACGACGGGCGGTCTTTGTGCAACTGATTTATTCTAGCGTGCCGAGCCGCCGGCACCCAAAGCTCCACCGTATCTATGGCAATCGGCGTAATTATCCAGCACGAAGGCGGCGATCACCGGTGTACGACAACGGGCAATGAACCCACCGTTGTTGTAGGATTCAACATGTTGCCCGCCCCGTCGAAAGGTACACTGTGCCCCAGGCTCATCCGATCAACAACCCCATCATTGACGCCGCAAAGCGCGAACTTGCGGATCGTGCCCAGACGGCAGCTCCCCTACGCACCGCAAACGATGCTTACAACGGGCCTGCCCGCATCGTCTCAATCAACACGTCGGAGCACAAAGGCACGCGTAAGTCACCCGTCGCCGACGGGCACGACACCGTCATCGAGCAGTTTGGCCTCGCCTCCGATGCGCACGCCGGGCATTGGCACCGTCAGGTCTCCTTTTTAGCTGCAGAGTCTATCCAGACGGCGCAGGCGCGCGGGCTCGATGTGCACGAGGGCGACTTTGGCGAGAACTTCACAACCCAGGGCATCAACCTGCTCTCACTCCCCTTGGGCACGCAGCTCAAGATTGGCAACGAAGTACTCGTCGAAATCAGCCAGATCGGCAAAGTCTGCCACACCCGCTGTGCCATCTACTATCTCGCCGGCGACTGCATCTTCCCCCACGAGGGCATTTTTGGCGTCGTGCTGCAGGGCGGAGAAGTCCATATCGGTGACGACATACAGATGGTCAAGCTCGGTGACGGCACCTGTTCGTTTACGCCGGCTGAGGCGCTCCAAGAGGTGGAGCAGGCTCGCCGCGAAGGAACCCTATAGTTGCAAAACCCCACGTTGAGGTAGCTTTTGCAGCCAAGAATTCAGTTACAACAGGGTGCCGTAACGTTAAAGTTGAACTCTATGGTTTCTCAACAATTCACCATTCCCGCAGGTCAAGGCCAAAGCCTCAAGTTCAACTTGACCCTTTAGAACCTTTAAGGTTCAAGTAGAGGTCGAAAGCAGTAGTAGAATACACCTCGACCAATAACCTACGATTGATTGCAGAGGGACTGGATGCAGCATTCGAACCATCGCACCGCTGCGCTCTTCGCGTCGAAGCCGGCTCGTATCATCACGAGCGCCGCGCTCGCCGTCGCGCTGACGGCCACGCCGATGCTCTCCCCCGTCGCGGCCTATGCCGCCTCGCAGGCAACGCAGGATCAGCTTTCCGCCGCCCAGAAAAAGATCGAGGACGCCACGAGCGCCTACAATGACGCCCGAACCAAGCTCGAGGATCTGCAAAAGCAGATCGACTCCAATGAGGCGAACATCGATAAGATTGAGGCCGAGCTACCCGAGCAGCAGGCCAAGGCAAGCTCCGCCATGCGCGATCTGTATAAGTACCAGAAGGGCACCAGCCCCATCGTGAGCTTCCTGGTGAACACGCAGAGCTTGGGTGACTTTATCACCACCTGCAAATACACCAACCAGATTACAAGCTCGAGCGTCGACGAGATCGAAGAGCTTAACAAGATGCAGACCGAGCTCGAGCAGAACAAGACTGAACTCGAGCAGGCCAAGTCTCAGCTCGAAGGCGAGCAAAAGAATGCCGAGGATGCACTGGCGCAGGCTCAGCAGCTCCGCAGCGAGGCGCAGGCAAAGGCCGAGCAGGAAAATGCTGCCGAGCTGGCAAAGCTCGAGGCCGACAAGGCCGCTGCCGCCGAGAAGATCTCGGGCGAGGGCGTAAGCGGCAACAACTCCAACAGCCAGGCCAACAACGCCAACACCACCATCGACACCACGGTGAACAGCTCGAATAGCGGTAACTCCGATTACGACTCGTTCATTAACGAGTGGACGAGCCGCATCGATAACTACCTTGCCGGCTCCCCCATGGCAGGCCAGGGCTACAACTTTGCCGTCGCCGCCTGGAATACCGGCGTCGATCCCCGTTGGTCCCCCGCTATCGCCTGCATCGAGAGCAGCAAGGGCCTCTATTGCGCCGGCTCCTATAACGCCTGGGGCTGGAGTGCCCGCGGCGGTGGTTGGCGTAGCTTTGGTAGCTGGAGCGAGGGCGTCTCCGCCCACGTTGCCTACCTGGGCGCCAACTATGGTTCCACGCTTACTCCGGCAGCCGCCAAGAAGTACTGCCCGCCCACGTGGCAGGACTGGTACAACAAGGTCGCCAATCAAATGAACCGTATTTAAGTGCAACTGCAAAGGGGCCCCAAACGGGGCCCCTTTTCGATTCTCTAGGAGACGATACCGGTCGCGTTGCCGATAACAACGACGACGCACATGACGGCAAACATAAACCCGAGCGCCTTGAACCATAGTTCGACAAAAGCACTCCCCCGATACCGACCGAGCACGGGAAAACGACGTCGAAGCCTACGCCGGTCGAGCATTCCGAATGTAATGAGCAACACCAGGCCATCGACCATAAAGAAATACTCAAGCGCCAAAAACCACGTTGGATAGTTTCGGTTTTCGCCCGTTGGCGTAAATACCGCAAAATGGCTGCCCATCAGCAGCAACAATGTTGTCGCATAGACGCATCCATTCCATATGCGCCCCACGGGCTCGGGGATACGCGAGAGCAGACGCACACATTTGGATGTCACGGGAGAGACGATCGAACGCCGGCTTGCAGAAGACGGAAGCGTGAGGGCAACCGGCTGCTGTACCCGCTGCACCTGTGGCACCGCGGCCCGGGGCACGCTGGCAGCAGAAAAGGTCACGGGCGACGGTGCAGGGAGACATAGCTCATATGCCGCACGCGCAGCATGCCCCAGTGCCTTTGCACTCGCAAAGCGCTTAGCGGGATCGAGCGCCATCGCCATGCAAATCACATCCGCCAGCGGAACGGGAATGCCATGCGCCTCGCATTGCTCGCGCATGTCACGCCCAGGCTTGGGGTCAGTTCCCGTCAGGCAAAAGAACAGCAGCGCGCCAAGCGCGTAAATATCGCTGCGGACGCTCGTTTGCCCAAACCCAAACTGCTCGGGCGGCGCATAGGAACGCGTGCCAAACTTGACGGTGTCGGCGTCGGCGCCATCGCGCCAAACGCGCGCAATTCCCAGGTCAATAATCACCAGCGAGGAAAAGGTCATGCCGGCATCGGTCGCGTATCTCACGCCCGATACGATGATGTTCGAGGGTTTAAGGTCGCGGTGGATTACCGGCATCCCCGGCTCCCCCGCAGCTGCAAAACCAGCATGCAGCTCGCCCACCGCTTCACACAGAACGGGATACAGCCCGCGGGCATAATCGGGCGTCGTCCCCAAGCGTCCCACCAGGGCCTCGAGTGTCTCGCCTTCGACATACTCCATCACCACGTCAAGCTCGTCGCCCACACGGCGGCAATCGACGATTCGGGGCAAGTGCTCAAAACGACGACCGGCGCGCTGGGCCGCAAACAGGCGCTCATATGCTCCGCCAATCTGCACCGAAGCATCGATGCGCTTGCGGACAAAGGGACCGAGAGACCCGCCGCCAGAGCCCTCAAAATAGACGAGTTCGGTCGTCTCGACATCCGAGCACTTGAGCACGCGCTCCACACGATAGCTGTCATCGCGGTCGAGCGACGCCAAATGCTCGACAAGTGAAGCAGTCAGCTCGTCATCGGAATATGTTGGGCTCTGAGTATCCATGGTGCCCATCATAACGCAGGGTGCGGACACCCCATGGTGTCCGCACCCCGATCGTTTGCATGGCTGCTCTGGTGACACCGCCGGCTCAGCCATCGACCACTAACTCACCGTTTCCTCGCCAAAGCGATATAGCTCTTCATTGACCTTTTGGAGGCTACAGCCACGGTCGATGCAAAAGATAATGATTGCATCGCGACGGTCCTCACAGTTGAGGACGCTCACTCCGGCAGCCGTCAGAGCGCGGTTGGTCTCCTTCATCGACAGCGCCATTGCAAAGGCAATCTGCAGCACCTTATTGCGACTCGGATGCCGCGCACCGGTAAAAATCTGATAGCCAAAGGTCTCGTTGAGGTCGGCCATACGCACCACACGCGAGCGCTCGAGCCCCTTCTCTTGCAGCAACTGCTTTAAGTAATCCGAAAGCGACGGGGCGGCAAAGTCGTGCTCTTTGATATAGCCATCGATGTTTGGCGCGTCGAGGAGTTCATTGAGTAACTCGTCCGTCAGCTTTTTATTGGGCATACGACCTCACCTCCCATACTGCGCAACGGTAGCGACATGTTAGGCCAGCACCCAGCTTGCAGCAGCAGACTTATCAAACACGTTGGCAAAATAGAGAGCCTTCTTGATGTCACCATCAAAGTAGATATTGCCCGCCACGGAGCCACCGGCGGCAAGGGTACCAGACTGCAGCTCATCGGAACCCCCGCTGTAATAACCCTGGTTCTGCTGCGCACCGTTGGCGTCCTCGCCCTTCCAGTCGTAGATATTGTAATCTGCGCCCTCATCGCCATTGTTGACGTACGTGACGTGAATACCCGTCATGGTCGAACCGTCATAATTTGTAAGGCCGGGCTGGACGGAATCGACGACGACGGAAAGGCCAGCAGTCGTGGTCACCGTCGTGCCAACAGCCAGGTCAGTCGTAGGCTGCTCTTCCTTCTTCGTCTCTTCCTTCTTGTCGCCATCGCCGGCATCCTCGGTGACGGTCGCCTTATCGCTACCGCAACCGGCAAGAAGACCGGCAGTCCCCAAGGCAACAGTGGCGAATGCGCCAAGTGCAGCGCGACGGCTCAGCAGCACTTCGTTTTCGAGCTTATTCATCATGCATCCTTCCTACGATCCGGCTACCGCGCCGGCACACAGCACATCGTAGAAGGCAGCGAGCTCAAATTCATTAGCTGGGAGCTAATGGGGGTTTGTAAGCCAGATTGGTACTGGATTGAGAAGATGCCTGTTCAGATGGAGCGGTGATTGAGGCTGCAGCTTGATACCAAAGCGCCCTTTCCGCGCCTCTGGCCGACGTTAGCCGCACCCCTCTCACCTGCAAGATGCCCATGAGGGGGGCTGCCCGTCGAAGATAGCGCGCGCATGGTGTTCGACGATTCCGTCGCCCCGCTATCGAATAAAAGGTATGGTCCTAAGATCACTCAGGCAATAAAGCAATAGCGCTGCGGTATATCTCCCCGTGCTTTAAGTCGGCATCAGCCACCTCAGGCAAGCGATTCAAATCACGGCACCCCTATGCCAGCTCGCGAAGCCTCCCGAGCGCCAGCCTGAACCACTCCAGATCGTCCTTATCAGGCACGCTATCGTACTTCCAGTGCGTTATATAGCGCCACCGAGAGAAGACGCCGCTGCCCAGAAGCCCAACGTCGTCTATGGTGTCTATGTCCTCTCGCAGTCCTTCGGCCGTACCGGAGCGCGGATATGCCCCGGCAAAGGCCTCGCCACAGTCCATGTGCCAACCCAGGCCGAACATGTCATGGGCCAACGCGTGGAAGTCGCGGGTGGGACCGTCCAGCGAATCCTCGAAGCGCTTAACGAACCTGCACAGGTCATCACCGTAAGCCCCGCCGAACAAATAAGGCTCAATCACGTCCTTGCCGCGCAAGGCCTCTAACCACTCGGTCGGAATGCCCTCGTATCCGTACAGGATGCCGGCCAATCCACCGGCCACGCAAGCCGTGGTGTCGGTATCGTCGCCCAGGTTCACGGCGGTCAGTACGCAGTCGCGGTAGTTGTCGGTATGTTCTAGGCACCAGATGGCGGCGTGGTAAGTATCCCACACGTAACCGCCGCTGGCACCAGCTCTGTCCTCACTCTCGCAGCCGGCGTGCCCGCTGTAAAGCACCTCGCGGGCATAGGCGATCATGTCCACGCAGGCCTGGCAGCAGTCGTCGGTAGCGTGGGTGATCGCGCTGACCTCCCTTATGTCGCAGTCGGAGCATTCCATAAACACCATAGGCAGGCAACGCATGAGCGAGCCGTTGCCCTTGCTGTATTCGCTTGTGAGCCCGCAACCCGTATCGAGCGCCTGCCTGGTGGCGTTGCCGTAGTCGAAGACGTTCCCGTCGGCGGTGTATGCGCCTTCGTTTATCCAATTGCGGAACTTGACGAGGATATCGTCGCAATTGATATCGCCCAGCTCGCGGTAGCTGTCGCACAGCGCGAGCGCCATGGACGTGTCGTCGCTCCATGTGCCCGCAGGCTGGTTGTGCGTGCCGCGGCCCACCATGTCCGTGCAGGTAAAGCTGCCGCGCGGCCTGAACTCGTAGGGCACGCCGAGCGCATCGCCCACGGCCATGCCGTACACGCAGTCCCTCACCGTCCGTAACAAGCCCATGGCGCGCACCTAGTTCCAGTTCATGCCGAACTTGCGCGAGCAAAGCACGTCTTTCCAGTGACTCTCGCGCTCGCACACCTCGGCGGTGGTCATCTTGGTGTCGCACACCTCTAGAATGGAGTAGGTGAAGTTTTCCATGATGTACCCAGTTCCGTGCTCGGCCACGATGGCCTTGAACTCCTTGTTGCCGCCAGTCGGGTCCATGGGGTTGGCATAGGCGCTCCAGCGCTGCCAGATACCCAAGTCCGCGCCCGCGTCCTTCTTGCTGTCGCCCGAGGCCGAACCCACGTAGAGTTTCCCCGTCGCGATGTCGGTGATGCAGTAGACGCCCTTCACGTTGTCCAGCGCCCAGTACCAGTCGGAGCCCACGCTGGCGATAACGGCCTGCAAGGTCTTGTGGTCGATGCATACGTACTTGTAGCCAGGAAAAGGGGCAACGTTGCCCAGGCTCATCGAGTACTCGTACACTACGGGCTCGAAGTCGTGCATCGTGTTCTCGTAGAACTTGTTGTAGATGTCGCGCCCGATAGGCTTCTTCAACTTGATGATGAGGCGCTTGATGTAGGCCTCGTAGTCGGGAAGAAGCGTCAACTTGTAGCCCACGCCGCCCAGCACCTCGGGTACTGCCTTCTCCACTTTGTGCATGCCGCCGAAGATGAAGTACTCGGGCCCGTAGGTGTAGTACTGTGCGAACGAGAGTAGGTAATCCGCATGGTTGAGGTTGTTATTCGCTTGTCCCGTCGCGCTCCTCCACGCGTTCATCTCGTACCATCGCGAGCCGCTATCGGTCTTCTCGGGGGTCGAGGTGTCCTTCAGCAGCATGTCGTACGCGCGCACGTTCACGTCGCCAGCATTCATGTTGAATTTGATCTTTGTCTTCTCTGGGTGCGCCACCGGCATCAAATCCCTGAGCGTTATAACAGCATTTCCCATGTTAATTCCGCCGTTTCAGTTTGAAAAGCCTGTAGGTCGAATCATACCACTCGCTTTCCAGACGAAAATTAGCGCTCGGCTAACCGCTCTGCTGTTGTCGTTTCTTATGGCGAAGAAGAGCACGAAGCCGATAAGCCCCGCGCCCGTGTTTATGCCTTGTTTGGCGATTGTTCGTGATGTGCCCGCACGGCTATTTTTGGTGAATAATCCGAAAGTAAGGAAGATAAGTGCGAATCATCCACGCCACCATCCGTCTCGCCCGCACTCGGGCAATACGCAGTGCCCGCTCCTGATCGGCCGTCCCTAGCGCCGGCGCGAACTCTTAGATGGCGTCTTTTGCGCTCATCACCTTGCGGAAGACGGTCGCGTCCTGCTTGCCGATGGGAATCGCGATCTTCTTGCCGCCCGCGCGTCGCACTCCGTCTTGAACAACATGTCCCATCCGCCCCCTCGCCTCATCCTCAAAAGGCTCGTCGAAGCCTAGCCCACCGTGACGGATTCCCCGGTAAAGGTGCTAACGAGCAGCAAAACAAAGAACACAAGGTAGCCGATGCTCAACAGGTAGGCGGTAACCAAAAAGACAATCCATCCCACATCGGTCTTGCCGTCGGCACGACGTTGCTCGCGATTGCGGCAGAGCCAAATCGTCACGCCAATAGCCACAATCAGCAGCACGAGCGCCGCTGCGGCCAGCCCGGCAAGCACAAACATCAAGCCAACGCTCACGACGATGACCGGAATCAGCAGCAAGCCACACCCGCATCCACCCGGACTATACACGGCAGTCTGTCGGCGTCGTTCCATCGTCACTCCAACCTCAATATCTTTGAGCACTACAACGCAACGGCCCGCTGAACGGGAACGATCTTATCCAGCTCCGGCTCGATGCGCCCCTTCTCTGCCTCGAGGTCAAACGCCATCTGAGCGCGAAGCCAATAGCCATCCGTTAGGCCAAAGTAGCGGCAAAGGCGAAGATCGGTGTCAGCCGTAACACGACGCCTTCCCAAAATAATCTGCCCAATACGCTGTGCCGGAATCCCGGTCTCCTTAGCAAGGCGATATTGAGAAATGCCCATAGGAACAAGAAATTCCTCTTTGAGAAGTTCACCAGGAGTCACCGGCGACAGCAAATCGGGCGCGGTCTCATCACTTGTGATAATCGACGATTTCGACATTCCAAGCCATCCCCTGTCTCCACTCAAAACAGACCCGATAGCGCTCATTAACACGGATGCTGTATTGACCAGCGCGATCGCCCTTCAACGCTTCAAGACGATTGCCTGGCGGAACGCGAAGATCATCAAGCGAAGCGCAGATCTGCAGTTGGCGAATCTTCCTCAAGGCGACCCGCTCAAAAGGAATGAGCTTCCTAATCCGCACACCCATTGCGAAGCGTTCAGTGTCTTCATCTTTATATGATGCAATCATAGTATCGCCTTACGTTAATAACGTCAAACGTTTCTATAGACTTACATCTCTATTATACCGTACATCTGTTCGTATTTTCTAGAACAGGTATTCTTCGCCACTTAAGCAAGCAAAAGCAATCGTTTGTAGACATCGAGGCCTTTGAGCAGGATTTCCTCGTCAAAGAGCATGGTATCGGTATGCAGGGCGCTTGTGGCATAGGCGGGACAGCCATCCGAATCGCTCGGGTTTTCTTGTCCCTCTGGCACGCCCGTGCCCAGCAAGAAGAACACGCCCGGCAAATGCCGCTGATAAAACGCGAAATCCTCGGCGATTAGCAGCGGCTCGTCCACAAGTTGCAGCTCGGACAAGGCAGGCGCGACGTTGGCAAACAGCTCGGGGTCGTTATCGACTGGCGGATAGCCCTCGGCAAAGTCGAGATCGTACGTGCAACCCGTTGCAGTGCAGGCCTCGTCCAACACGCGCCGCACGCCCTCACGCGCACGGTCGAACATACCGTCCGTAAACACGCGCAGGCTGCCAGCCACATGTGCCTCCCCCGCCACCGCATTGCAGACGGTGCCGGCCTGCAGCAGGCCAAACTTACCAATGCAAGGCTCGTCGGCACCCAGCTCATCCATGAGCTCGCGCTCGGAAACTAAGAACTTGGCCGCCGCCAGCGCGGCATCGTGCGATTCGTTTACGGGAACGCCGTAGGTCTTGGCGATATGGATGCTCGTGCCATGGATATGAATGTGCGTCTCGCTTGAGCGCGCCAGCAGCGGACCGGAACAGCTCGCCAACGTACCGGCGGGCAAATCGGGCCATACATGGAAGCCGAAGATGCGATCTGCCCCATAGCGCTCGAATACGCCGCTCTCGCACACTGTCTTGGCGCCGCCGGTCGTCTCCTCGGCAGGCTGGAACACAAAGAGCACGTTGCGCTTGATGGCACCCGGTTGCTCACGAATCGCTCGGTCGACAAAAGTCGCCGCCGCGAGCGCCATGGCCATGTGTCCATCGTGTCCGCACGCGTGCATTTTGCCGGGATGAGTCGAGGCAAAGGCAACGCCCGTTGCCTCCGCGATGGGCAGGGCATCCATATCGGCGCGAATCGCCGTGGCATGCGTAGCGCCCACGCCGGCATCGAAGAAGGCACAGACGCAGCTCGGACACGGATGGGTCACCTCACAAGCGAGCGGCGCCAACACGCCCTCGATATAGGCGATAGTCTGCGGAAGATCGAAGTCGAGCTCCGGGATCCTGTGTAAGTCGCGCCGATAGCAACGGAGTTCTTGGAGCTCGGTCATAAAGGTTCCTTTCATAGGTGCGCGCCAGTTGCCATCTTATTGTGCCGCAAGATTGCCGCACCCTTATTTCCAGCATATCCCTGCATTTTTTAAACGTTATATACGAATACTCTTGTTTGCTAAAGTGCAACGTGGTAGGGTCATTACCACTTGATAGAGGCGCGGGCGAGCCGGCAGGCTTTGACCCCGTGGGGAGGCGAAACCCGCCGAACTGGGTTTTTCGGGCACGAACAGCCTGGTGGGCCTGCGGGAAACACCCGCAGGACTGTCTGCAGCAATGCGGGAGCGCTATCCGGACATTGGGTCCACGCTATGCGGATTCGATGCGCCGATGGCGCCGTCTGGATAGCGAGGTTTACGGGACATGGCATTGACCCCCAACGAAGCGTATGCGGCCAAGCAGCCGTTTGTGGACAAGAAAACGCTCGAGCATATCGTCGAGCAGTTTCCCACGCCGTTTCATCTATACGACGAGGCGGGCATCCGCCGCAACATGCAAGAAGTGCGCGACGCCTTTGCATGGAACCCGGGCTTTAAGGAATACTTTGCCGTCAAGGCCAACCCCAACCCGGCGCTCATCTCCATTCTCAACGAATACGGCTGCGGCTGCGATTGCTCGAGTTATACCGAGCTCATGATTGCCCGCTCACTGGGCATCACCGGCCACGACATCATGTTCTCGTCCAACGACACGCCGGCGGCGGATTTTGCCCTTGCAGATAAACTGGGCGCCATCGTCAACTTTGACGACATCAGCCATATCGAGTTCTTTGAGCGCGTCGCGGGCCCCATTCCCAAGACGGTAAGCTGCCGTTTTAACCCGGGCGGCCTGTTCCAGCTCTCTAACGGCATTATGGACAACCCCGGCGACTCCAAGTACGGCATGACCACCGAGCAGCTCTTTGAGGCTTTCCGCATGCTCAAGGCCAAGGGCGCCGAGAATTTTGGCATCCATGCCTTCCTTGCCAGTAACACCGTCACTAACGACTACTATCCCAAGCTCGCACGCATCCTCTTTAAACTTGCCGTGCGCCTGGAGTGCGAGACCGGCGCACATGTCGCCTTTATCAATCTGTCCGGCGGTGTGGGTATCCCCTACCTGCCCGAGCAGCAGGCTAACGACATTCACGCCATCGGCGAGGGCGTACACGCAGCCTACGACGAGATTCTGGTCCCCGCCGGCATGAGCGATGTGGCGATCTGCACCGAGATGGGTCGCTTTATGATGGGCCCCTACGGATGCCTGGTCACCAAGGCCATCCACGAAAAGCAGATCTACAAGGACTATATCGGTGTCGACGCAAGCGCCGTCGATCTGATCCGCCCTGCCATGTATGGCGCCTACCACCACATTACGGTAATGGGTCAGCCGGGCGGCCCTGACAAGACCGCAGCACCGGTCACGAACACGTATGACATCACGGGCAACTTGTGCGAGAACAACGACAAGTTCGCCATCGATCGCGAGCTGCCGCATATCGACATGGGCGACCTGCTTGTAATCCACGATACCGGCGCGCATGGCTACTCCATGGGCTACAACTACAACGGACGCCTGCGCTCCGCCGAGGTCCTGCTGCGCCCCGATGGCTCGGCCGACCTCATCCGCCGTGCCGAGCGCCCGGGCGATTACTTTGCCACGCTCGACGTGCTGCCGAGCGGCCGAGAGCTGCTGGCCAAGTCGCGCGCCGAAAGTGCCCGCCGTCGCGCCCAAGACGAGCGCCTGGCCGTCGCCGCTCAATGGAACAAATGCATCCAGATCGCGGACGCGAAGGAGAAGAACATGGACATCCGCAATCTCGAGGGCTCAATCGTCGCCCTCGTCACGCCGTTTAAAAAGGACGGCAGCGTCGACTTTGACGCACTCGAGCGCCTTATCGATTTCCACCTGCAAAACGGCACCGACGCCATCCTCACCCTGGGCACCACCGGCGAGAGCGCCACGATGACCGATGACGAGGACAACTCCGTTGTCGCCGCCGTGGTCAAGCAGGTTGCAGGACGCGTCCCCGTCATCGCCGGCTCGGGCTCCAACTCCACGCAGACCATGCTCACCAAGTCGCTTACTTACCAGGGCTTGGGAGCCGACGGCCTGCTGCTCATTACCCCCTACTACAACAAGTCCAACGAAGAGGGTATCTATCAGCACTTTAAGACCGTCGCCGATGCCGTGGACATCCCCTGCATCCTGTACAACATCCCCGGCCGCTGCGGCTGCGGTATCAGCGAGCGCAACGTAGAGCGCCTGGCCGCGCACCCCAACATCATGGGTATTAAGGAGGCCTCGGGCAACGTCGCCTACGCGGCCAAGATCGCCCACCTGCTGTCAGACGACTTCCGCATGTACTCGGGCGAGGACGCGCTTACCGTGCCGCTCATGAGCCTGGGCGCCTCGGGCACCATCAGCGTGTGGGCAGGCGTGCAGCCGCAGCTCGTGCATGACATGTGCCGCGCCTATTTGGACGGTGACGTGGCGCGTGCCCGCGATATCCAAATTGCCGGCCAGCCGCTCATCAATGCCCTCTTTAGTGAGGTCAACCCCATCCCCGTCAAAGAGGCGCTCGCCCAGATGGGTATGATCGAGGCAAACTACCGCATGCCGCTGTGCCCCATGGCAGACGACACGCGCTCTGCACTTACCGATGCTCTGAAGGGGGCTGGTCTGCTTGATTAAGACCGTCATTATGGGAACGGGCCGCATGGGCTCGCTCATCCGCACCACCGCCGAGGGCGTTGTCGACGCCGCCGGTCAACCCGTTTTTGATATCGTGGCCCAGATTGGCTTCGATTTGAGCAAGCTCGAGAACGCACCGGCTGCCGATGTGATTATCGACTTCTCGAACGTCGTGACCTTCGATGCCGTCGTCGCCTATGTCGAGCGCACGGGCGCGGCGTTGGTCTCGGGCACCACGGGCTACACCCCCGAGCAGATGGACCGTCTGCGTGAGCTGGGCCAGAACACCCGCGTTATGCACTCGGGCAATTACTCCATCGGCATCGCAGCCCTGCGTCATCTAGTGGCCCAGGCCACGCGTGAGCTGCCCGGCTTTGACTGCGAAATTGTCGAGACTCACCACAACCAAAAGGTCGACGCCCCCAGCGGCACCGCCAAGCTGCTGCTCGACGCCGTCGTCGAAGCCGAGTCCGAGACAGGCTACCACCCCGTCTATGGCCGCGAGGGCATGTGCGGCGCGCGTGACCCCAAGGAGATCGGCATGCATTCGCTGCGCGGCGGCACCGTCGCCGGCGTGCACGAGGTGAGTTTCTTTGGCCAGGACGAGGAGGTCACGCTCACCCACCGCGCCACGAGCCGTCAGATCTTTGTCAACGGCGCCTTGGCAGCCGCGCAGAAGCTCGTCACCCGCGAACCCGGCTTCTATACGTTCGACCAGGTCATGTTTGCCTAACCAGGTATCAACCGAATCCACCCAAAGGAGAGATAGCAAATGAGCAACGCAGCCGAGATGGATGCACAGGAGATTATCAACTACATCGCCACCGCGCCCAAAAAGACGCCCGTCAAGCTGTACGTGCGCGAGAAGCCGGGCATGAAGGTCCAGTGGGGCAATGCACACGTCTACGGCGGTCGTCGCGGCAAGACCGTCTTTGGCGACTGGGATGAGCTCAAGGCAATCCTCGACGCCAACGCCGACTCTATCGACTACTACGACGTAGAGAACGACTGCCGCAACTCCGCCGTGCCCATGCTCGACCTTAAGGGCATCAACGCCCGCATCGAGCCGGGCGCGATCATCCGTGACCGCGTCGAGATCGGCGACCGTGCCGTCATCATGATGGGCGCCATCATCAACATCGGCTCCGTCATTGGCGAAGGCTCCATGATCGACATGGGCGCCGTGCTGGGCGGCCGCGCCACCGTGGGTAAGAACTGCCACATCGGCGCCGGCACCGTGCTGGCAGGCGTCGTTGAGCCCGCCAGTGCCACGCCCGTCATCATCGAGGACGATGTCATGATCGGCGCCAATGCTGTGGTCTTGGAAGGCGTGCACGTGGGCAAGGGTGCTGTCGTTGCCGCCGGCGCCGTGTGCGTCGAGGACGTCCCCGCCGGTGCCGTCGTGGCCGGTGTCCCCGCCCGCGCCATCAAGATGCGCGACGAGAAGACCAACAGCAAGACCGGCTTGGAAGAGGGCCTGCGCCAGCTTTAATAGTTACGGCGTTTTACCAAACGCCGTAACGACCCGACGCTGCAAACGCCCCTAGGCGGCAATCTGACGTTCAATCGTCGGGCATGACCAGAAGGTCAATGCCCTCCTCTTTCGCGTCACCTTGCTCGCCTAGGGGCGTTTTCGCTGACGTATGCCCAACCTGCGGCGCAATGTCAGCAACCAAGCCGAAAACAACAAAGGCCGAAGTCCCGAAGGGCTTCGACCTTTGTTTTTCAGCAGCGTCCAAGCTCAGTTTATCGATTCTCAATTGACCCGATGTTTTTGAGCTCGATGGAAATGAGGCCGTTGGGCTCGTTGACGAACTCAATGTACTCGGAGTTCGAACCCATCTCGGCCGGGAAGCTGATCTCGATACCCGTGTCGGTACGGATCTTGTGATTGCGCACGGCCGCGCGCTCGACCTGCTTGCGCTCCACGGGCACGCGCTCGGGCACCTTCTCCTCGGTCAGTGCCGCACGCACGCTCTCCTTGATAACCGGCTCGTCCTCAAAGACCTCATCGACGATATCCCAAGGCGGCAGCTCCTCGTCGTCTTCAACCTTCTCGGCAACAGCGGCTTTGACCTTGGCGAGCGCTACGGCCGTGTTGGCGCCGTGTTCTTCAGCGACCTCCTCGACCACGCGCGTCACCGTGTCGATGACCTCCTTACCCGAAACGCCCGTGTCGCATTGCAGCAGGCCGTCGGGAATGAGCATGCGATCCTCGCCGGCAATCTTGCGTTTCTTATCCACATAGCCGATCTCCATGGTGCTTGCACGCACGATTGCATAGCTCGGCACCTTTTGCGAAGGGTTCGGCAGAATGGCATAGTGGCGCGCGATGTCGTTACGCACCTCGCCCTCTTCGCGACCCACCTCGTGCATGAATGCCTGCTTGGAGCCCAGCAGCATCACGGCAAACCAGCGGGCATCCTCATCATCGTCAAAGTCCGCCACAAGCACGTCAGTGGACTCGGCTTTCTCGGCCTTGGTGAGTTCGGAAGAGATGAACTCCGCAATCTGCTGCGACAGGTCCACGAACTCACGCTCACCAAAGAAATAGCCCTTGAGCTCGCCGCCGAATGCGGAGTTCTCGGCAAACGTGGCACGCTTGTTATCGGCCGAAGTACGCGCGCGGCGCAGATGCGTGGTCACGAAGTTGCGCACGGTACGGCTCTCGATATCGAGCTCGCGCTGACTCATGACGTTGACGGCAGAGTCAAAGTCCAGGATATGCAGAATCGCGTGATTGATTTTCATATACGGCATTCCGTTCTAGATCGATTTCGGCACGAACCAGTATAGCGGTCGAGCCTGCCCTAGGCGCATCGAAGATTGATGCATCGGGGACAGGTTGCTTTGCGCCAATGGTTAGCGCAGGAGCTCGGACTGCCAAGCCTCGAGCTGTTCTGCCAAACTCTTGCCGGCAGCGGGCACGTCGATCTGGGGTCGTTTGGGCAACAGTGCGCATTTAAGAATCGCCACGATGGTCTGCGAGATAAAGCGTCGCGTATCTTTGTCAAAGCCTTGCGCAGCCTGGAGCATCACGGGCAGACTCTCACGCAGATTTCCTGCGATATCCGCAAACCGTTCGGCGTCCGTAGCCTCAAACACGGAGAACAACGCATCTACAAAACGCTCGCGCTCGCTAGGTGACACTGCAAGCAGCATCTCGCGAATGGAGCCATCAACGTATCGAGCACCGGCGGACAGGCGCTCACAGTATACGAAGTCGCAACCATCAACCACCCAGCTAAAGGGATTGTGCTGCAGCAGGCTGAACTCGGTGCTCTCAACGATGGCATAGTCCTCTTGTGTCTCGAACATCATGCCGAAGATCGACGACCGAGGTAGCGTCTTGTCGATTCGACCGGAAAGATCGGCAAAGGCGTTGCCGCTCAGAAACTCCTCGACGAACCCTGGACCATCATGGGAATACGCCCGTTCGATTCGTTCGCGGGCAACATCGGAGCACATCGCCGCACCGTACACCGCAAGGTTTCCACCCTTGGAATGACCTCCGCACAAAAGCGGCCCGTCGATCGCATCCGCCGCCTCGTCCACATAACGCGCCGCGGATTCCTGGGCCGGCACAGGACACCGGAACGCCATGTTAAAGTCCTCTTTCCAGCCCACAATCGTGCTGTCGGTCCCCCGGAAGGAAAGATAGCTAAACCCTGCCGGAAACCGAAACGCCATGGCTGCAAACTGCTCCGTCGCCACCACATCGCTCACGGCACGATAGCCGCAAACGTGCACGCCACGGTAGCGAGGACTTGCTGCCACGGCCTCCAACAAGGCCCTGCTCCCCTCCGGGTCCCACAAGTCGTCAATCATGTCCCGGTAGCACTCGGCACGCAGCAGCTCACGTACGTCTAGGCCCTGCCAGTTCGTCAGCTCCGCCATATCACCTGGCAAACGCAAATAGGACAACCACGCAAAGACCAGGCTATCCACCGCGCAGAACGGCCGCTCCTCAAACGGATCAAACGCCGTCTGGGCATAGGTCAAAAAATTAGGCGAATCCGACATGGCCCTCCCATCAACTATGGTGCATTGGGATGGTGCATTGGGGTCAGGTTACTTTGCACCAAAAAGGCGCCCGGGCCGTGTGGACCCGGACGCCTTCATTGTAGCTTTTCGCTCTAGCGAGCTTGATTTAGCAGGAGAAATCGACGCTGTCGATGATGTCCTTGAGGGCCTTGGCGGAGACGGTGAGCTCATGCTGCTCGTCTTCGTTCAGCGGCACGGGGACGCGGCAGACAACGCCGTCGCGGCCAACGACGGTCGGCATGGAGATGGCAAGATCGGACAGGCCATACTCGCCCACCATGAGCGAGGAGACAGGCAGAACGGTCTGCTCATCGCGCATAACGGCGGTGCAGATGCGCTTGACGGCCATGGCGACGCCATAGTAGGTGGCGTGCTTCTTCTCGATGATGGTGTAGGCGGAGTTCTTGACGTCCTCAGCGATGCGCTTCTCGGCAGCCTCATGCTCCAGATGGCCGTGAAGCTCACAGAAGGTGTTCAGCGGAACGCCGGCAACCTGAGCGCTGGACCAAGCGACAAACTCGGAGTCGCCGTGCTCGCCCATGACATAGGCCTGGACATCGCGCGGGTCAACCTCGACGTGGGCACCAAGCATCTGCTGCAGGCGGCCGGTGTCGAGCACGGTGCCGGAACCGATGACGTGGCCCTCGGGCAGGCCGGACATCTTGATGGCGGCGTAGGTCAGAACATCGACCGGGTTGGAGACGATGAGCAGAATGCCATCGAAGCCGGACTTCTTAATCTCGGGGATAATGGACTTAAAGATGCTGACGTTCTTGTTGACCAGGTCCAGGCGGGTCTCACCGGGCTTCTGGGCAGCGCCAGCGGTGACGACGATCATGGCGGCGTCGGCGACATCGGAATAATCGCCGGCGTAGATCTTCATCGGCTCGGCAAACGTCATGCCGTGCGCGATATCCAGGGCCTCACCCTCGGCGCGGTTCTTGTCCACGTCGATGAGGACCATCTCGGAGAACAGACCGCTCTGCATCAGCGCGAACGCCGAAGACGAACCGACGAAACCGCAGCCGACAATAGCGACCTTCTTCTCGTTAACCATTAGAAACTCCCATCTCACTCCACAAACAAGCCGCCCGGGAACGACCCGAGCGGCTTGTCGTAATCCCAATACATCCAATCGGGACTTTGATTATGCTCCTATTCGCAGCCAAAAATCGACCGTTTACCGAAATTGTTTGCAGAATTCGTAAAATAACTGCACGAAATCGGTTTCGATATATTGACGAGCCAAAATAGCTTTCTAATACAGGCCCGCCTCGCGAATGGCCTCGACAGCCAAAGCGATCTGGTCGGGCGGCAAGACCAGCGCCATGCGCACGTGCCCCTCGCCCGAAGGACCAAAGCTCGCGCCCGGCGTCACCACAACGCCGGCCTTCTCCATAAGCTCCTCGCAAAACGCCATGGAATCGGTGCGGCCACCGGGAAGCTTGGCCCACACAAACATAGAGCCATGCGCGTTGGGGCGCTCCCAGCCCAAGCCCTCAAGACCGTCGCACAGGGCATCGCGGCGCTCCTGGTACTTCAGACGCTGCGCCTCGACCTCATCGCGCGGACCGTTCAGGCAGGCGATGGCGGCCTTCTGGATCGGGAAGAACATGCCAAAGTCGATCTGGCCGCGCAGCTTGGCAAAGGCCGAGACCACATCCTCGCGACCGACCAAAAAGCCGATGCGGGCACCGGTGACGTTAAACGACTTGGAGAGCGAGAAGAACTCCACGCCCACCTCAAGCGCACCGGGATACTGCAAGAAGCTGCCGCCCGGCTCGCCGTCGAACACGATGTCGGAGTATGCGTTGTCATGGACGATCAGCAGGTCGTGCTCGCGGGCGAAAGCGATGATCTCCTCGTAGATCTCGGGCGTGCCCACCGAGCCGACCGGGTTCGCGGGCAGCGACACGATCATATACTTGGCACGATCGGCCACCTCGGGATCGATACCCGCCACATAGGGCAGGTAATTATGCTCGGCAACCAGCGGATAGTATTCGAGCTTGGCATCGGCGATCTTGGCACCCGCCTCAAAGACCGGGTAGCACGGATCGGGAACCAGAATGGTGTCACCCGGATCGAGCAGGGCCAGGCCCAAATGGCCCACGCCCTCCTGCGTGCCGTTGCACGACTGCACCATAGACGGCGTAATGCCCGAAACGCCAAAGCGACGCTCATAGTAATCGCACACGGCTTGCTTGAGTTCGGGCAGGTCGCGCAGGGCATACTTCCACATCTCGGGATCTTGGGCTGCCTGCGTGAGCGCCTCGACCACGTGGTCGTACGGCTTAAAGTCGGGCGTGCCCACGCTCATGTTGTAAATGGTCTTGCCCTGAGCCTTCAGCGCGAGAAGCTTGTTGTTGAGCGAGGCGAAGACCTCCGCGCCAAAGCGGTCGAGACGCTGCGATGCCTGCATGGTGCCACCTTTCGATATGAAAAACGCGGCGCTCCGACAAGAGCGCCGCGCGATACGGGCCATCAGATTGCAAAAGTGTAACGCTTGCAACCCCCGTATTGGTTCAATTTAGCCAACCTTAGTCAACTGGATTGAGCGCGTCGATCTGCGCAAGCCACAGACGCGAGCTAGCGTCACTCGGCATACGCCAATCGCCGCGCGGGCTGAGCGTCACCGAGCCCACCTTGGGACCATCGGGCAGGCAGCTGCGCTTAAACTGCTGGGCAAAGAAGCGACGGTAGAACGTACGTAGCCATGTGCGGACGGTCTTGGCGTCGTAGACGCCCTCGAAGCTCTTGAGCGCCATGCGGTAGATCTTGCCCGGCTCAAAACCAAAACGCAGCAGGTAGTAGAGGAAGTAGTCGTGCAGCTCGTACGGGCCCACCAAATCCTCGGTCTTCTGCGCAATCTCGCCGTCGCCCGTGGGCGGCAGAAGCTCGGGGGACACCGGCGTATCGAGGATATCGAGCAAGACCTCGGCAATGCGCCCGCCAAAGACATCGGCGGCATAGCGCACCAGATGGCGCACAAGCGTCTTGGGCACGCTCGCGTTGACGGCGTACATGCTCATGTGGTCGCCGTTATAGGTAGCCCAGCCGAGCGCCAGCTCCGACAGGTCGCCCGTGCCAATGACAAAACCGCCGGCTTGGTTGGCCAGATCCATCAGAATCTGCGTACGCTCGCGCGCCTGGCTGTTCTCGTAGGTCACGTCCTGCACGGCCGGATCATGCTCAATGTCCTTGAAGTGCTGCTCCACAGCCGCGTGGATCGAAACCTCGCGGAAGCTCACACCCAGGTCGCGAGCGAGCGACTCGGCATTCGACTTGGTGCGATGCGTCGTGCCGAAGCCGGGCATGGACACGGCTGTGATACCAGTGCGCGGCAGCCCCAGCGCATCGAAGGCACGCACGGTCACAAGCAGCGCCAGCGTGGAATCGAGACCGCCCGAAAGGCCGATAACGGCCGCCTTGGTGCCCGTATGGGCAAGGCGGGTCTTGAGGCCCGCGGTCTGCAGGTCGAGGATGGTCTCGCAGCGCTCAGCCAGGTCACCATGGTCGGCAGGCACGAAGGGCGCGCGGGGGAAGACACGGTCTATGCCGAGCGCATCGCGCAGGACAGGCTCTTCGGCGAGCGAGCCCTCAAACGAGAACTCGACGGTCACGGCCTCCGGCGCATCGTCCGCGCGCGTCCATGTCGTCGAGCGACGGCGCTCGGCAACCAGGCGGTCAAGGTCAACGTCGGCGATGGCCATATCGCAGGTAAGCAGTTTGGTCGCGGCGAGCTTGGAGCCGTTTTCGTAGACGAGGTTCTCGCCCGCAAAGACCATGTCGGTCGTGGACTCGCCCTCGCTCGCGTCCGCGTAGGCATAGGCGCAATACAGGCGCGCGCTCTGGTTGGAAATGAGGCTGCGGCGGTAATCCGCCTTACCGATAATCTCGTCCGAAGCCGACGGATTGAGGATCACCGTCGCACCGGCAAGCGCCATCTCGGTCGAAGGCGGCGCCGGTACCCACAGGTCCTCGCAAACCTCAACGCCCAGCACCATATCCTCGGCACCCTCATCACAGCAGCGGTAGACAAGCCCCGAACCCAGCGGAACCGGACCCTGACCGGCAAATTCAACCCACACGGGATCCGCAGGCGCCGGAGCAAACCAACGGCGCTCATAGAACTCGCCATAGTTGGGCAGATACTTCTTGGCCGTGAGGCCCAAAAGCTCGCCCGCGCAGCACACGGCGGCGCAGTTGTAGATATTCTCGGCAACTGCAACGGGAAGACCAATGGTAAAGACAATCGGCAACTCACGAGTCTCGTCGAGGATATGCACCAGAGCAGCCTCGCAGGCATGCAGCAGCGTGCGGTTATGGAACAGGTCGGCCGCGGTATAGCCGGTCAGGTTAAGCTCGGGCAGCACCAGCGCGCGAACGCCGCGCTCGGTAGCCTCGCGAACAGCCGCCAGCGCAACCTCGGCATTGCCCTCGACATCGGCCACGCGAATCCGCGGCGAGGCCGCCGCCACACGCAAAAAGCCATCAGACTGAGAAAGGTGAAGATTCATAAGAATGCTCCCGTGCGTAGACGCCATTCACAACAATTAGCAAGTCCTATTGTAGTTCAACCGCCGGGTGTAACCGCATCCCACCAACTTGGTGAGCAATTGATGAGTTGATGGTATCTGTTAAATGTCACGTACGATTCACATCTGGTGGGTACCCTGATGGCTACACGAAACGAAGCAGATTTACACCGGGAGGACCCCGTATGACAACCAAGTACACCGACGCGCCGCGCACGCGCGTCATGACGCCGGCATCGCTCAACAACGGCGTGCACGAGAACCATTCCATCGGACAGACCATGGCCATCGCGCCCAAAAAGGGTCTGTTCGACGACATTTCCATTCCCCAGATCATCGCCGGCGCCGCAGCTGCCGCCACGAGCGTGGCGCTTGCTTCAAAGATCGGCATTGCCGGCTCGGTGATTGGTGCCGCTGTGAGTTCAGTCATCACTGTTGTGTCCTCGCAGGTCTATCGCCACTTTATCTCCGCCAGCGCCGAAGCAATCAAGGGCACGCATGCCGCTGTCGACTACCCTGCCGGCGCCTACGAGCCCGTTGAGCCCGATGTCGAGGAGCACCTAGGTGGCGCCGCGACCACGCAGGAGATGCGCCAGGTTGCGGGACGCGCGACCACGGCGCGCGTCGCCCCCAACAGTCTGCGCGCCAAGGCGGCGGCAGAGCGCAGCCAGACACAAAAGAAGGTCATCGTCTTCTCGATCGCCATCGCCATCGTCGCGGTCATCGCCTGCGCCGGCGCCATCCTTATCACCACTGCCGGTGAGGGTCTGGGCGAGCGTCCCGAGCCAATCCTGTCGTCGCGCACGACCGAGAGCGATGCAAATGGCAACACTCAGCCGCAGGATCAGCAGGCACAGGCGGACGGCACGCAAGACAGTCCTACCTCTGCCAATTCGTCCTCGAACACCCAAAACCAATCGCAGGGCACCGATTCCTCTACGGCCAACAGTGGCACGCCGTCCGGCACGACCGACTCAAGCCAAACGACTGACGGTTCACAGCCGAACACGGGAGGCCAGACGAGCGACACCACGTCGGGAACGGGCACGGCAGACAGTAACAACACCAACAGCTCGAGCGGAACCGCTTCCGGCACGGCATCTGACAACTCGAGCCAAGGCACGGCATCGGGCAACTAAGCACGTTTGCCTCTCATAGATAACCGACCTGTACAACGGGCGCGAATCGAAAGCGGTTCGCGCCCGTTTGCCTTGGGCGCCGCCATGGCGAACGCTATGCGATGGTAAGATGCTTTACATGTGTAAAGAGGAGATTTGCCATGAGCAAGACAATAGTTAGGCCCACGCTTTCGCTGGGCAACCACATCTATCTGTATCGCCTGCTGCGCGATGCGATTGGATGTGGCAAGCAAACGTTTATGACGCAGGTCGAGGAGGCGCTCGCCGCTGGCGACATGACCGCTTATGACCTGGGCTTCGAGTCCACGCGCGAGCTGCTCGAGGAGCTCGACGACTGCATTAAGCTGACCGTCTTTAAAGGCGGCCGCCTGTATGCCACGGTCATCGCCAACGAGGCCTGGGATGCTGCGCTTGCCAAGGGCGAGGACAAGCCCAAGACCGCCAAGGGCGCCAAGCAGTCCTACAAAAAGAAAAAGCGCGGTGAGAAGGACCTCAAGGCCGTGCGCCCCAAGCACGTTAAGCGTCCCGAGCCCGAAGCCATGGTTGAAGCCGCGCCCGAGCCCGAGCCCGAGACAGAGATCGAAGTCGCTATCGAGGTGACGGCAGAAGCCAGAACCGAAATCGCCGCCACGACCGATCCCGAAGTTATGTCAGAGCAGGAAGCCACTGCGGGGCTCAACGAGGCTCCCAAGTCGACAACCGAAGAAGCCGCTAACCAACCCGAGACGTCTGCGTTCCAAAACAGCGATATCCTTGGCGACGAGGCCGAGGACGAACAGCCCGACGAGCCCGACGATCAAGACGCTACTGAGTCGACGCCGGAGCCCGAGACGCCGCGGCCTGCCATCTCGCTTACGGTCGTCTATGACCCCGAGAACGCCAACGCCGGCATCACCACCATGGCATCCACGCCCATCGAGACAAAGCCGAGCATCGAGAACGAGAACGCAACGCAGGTTGAGATTGAAACTGCAGCTGCAGACGCGCCCGTCACCGTGAAGCCCGCAGATTCCACAATCAAGCCGGAAGCGACGCCGGAGCCCGCACCCGTCATCGAATCCGTGCCCACCTCTGCTTGCGACCAAATTCCCGCACCGGCACCGGCTCCGGCACCCGCAGCGGCCCCAACCCCCGCACCTGCAGCGCCCGCCATCCCCGAGGACTCCCCCGTCGATTTCGCAACCGAGGTCTTCTGCCCCGGTCCGTTGCTACACCAGCTGTCGACCTATCTCCCCTACGGCGCCGATACCCTCGGCATCGTCGGCGAGTACTACTGGATCGCCCGCGAGCGCGGTACCATCGAGGCCGCGCGAAACCGCGCAAGCTTCCCCCTGCGCTACACGCAGGCCGGCGAGCGCCACGAAGTCACCGTGCGCATTCGCCGCAACACCACCGGTGGCCTCGGATCCACCTGGGCCATCGATAAAGTCGAAGAACCCGAGCAGTAACGACAAACGACTCAAATCCAAATCAGGATTTGAGCCGTTTTTATTTGTTGATGTTGCGTAACCAACAGCGAGCGGGCCGCAAGTGCCCCAGGTTGCCGTGAAAGAGGAGCGACGCGTACTTCGGTACGCGAGCGACGGCTTGAACGGCAAGATGGAGTGCTTGCGACCCGCGCAGCGTCGAGCAGTTACGCGGTTTGGAAAACCGCGTAACGATCTAGTCGCGCGTCAGCTTGCGGTGAATACGATGCGGTTGGGCTGCGTCCTCGCCAAGGCGCTCGATGCGGTTGGCCTGATAGGCCTCGAAGTTGCCCTCAAACCAATACCAGTTGCCCGGATTCTCGTCGGTGCCCTCCCACGCCAGAATGTGCGTGGCGACGCGGTCCAGGAACATACGGTCGTGGCTAATGACCACCGAGCAGCCCGGGAACTCGAGCAGTGCCGCTTCGAGCGAGGACAGCGTCTCGACGTCGAGGTCGTTCGTGGGCTCGTCGAGGAGCAGCAGGTTGCCGCCCTGCTTGAGCGTAAGCGCCAAGTTCAGACGGTTGCGCTCGCCACCGGAGAGTACGCCGGCGCGCTTCTGCTGGTCCTGGCCTTTAAAGCCAAAGCTCGCCACATAAGCACGGCTCGGAACCTCGGTCTCACCGACCATCATGTGGTCCAGGCCATCCGAGACGACCTCCCACAGGTTCTTATCGGGGTCGATGCCGGAACGGTTCTGATCGACATAGGAGATCTTGACGGTCTCGCCCACCTCGAGCTCGCCCGAAGTCAGCGGCTCCAGGCCCACGATGGTCTTGAAGAGCGTAGTCTTACCGACACCGTTGGGGCCGATGACACCCACGATGCCGTTGCGCGGCAGGGTGAATGAAAGATCGTCGATGAGCACACGGCCATCGAACTCCTTGTGCAGGTGATGGGCCTCGAGCACCTTGTTGCCCAGACGCGGGCCCACGGGGATGCGGATGTCGGTCCAGTCGAGCTTCTGACTTGCGCGGGCCTCGGCCTCCATCTCCTCGTAGCGAGCCAGACGGGCCTTGTTCTTTGCCTGGCGAGCCTTGGGCGAGCTGCGTACCCACTCGAGCTCGGCCTCCATGCGCTTGGCGAGCTTGGCATCGCGGTTACCCTGTGCCTCGATACGCGCGGCCTTGGTCTCCAGATACGTGGAGTAGTTGCCCTTGTAGGGATAAAGGTGACCGCGGTCGACCTCGCAGATCCACTCGGCAACGTTATCCAAGAAGTAGCGATCGTGCGTGACGGCAAGCACCGCGCCCTGGTAGTTGTGCAGGAAGTGCTCGAGCCACAGGATCGACTCGGCGTCCAGGTGGTTCGTAGGCTCGTCGAGCAGCAGCAGGTCGGGAGCCTCGAGCAGCAGCTTGCACAGGGCCACGCGACGGCGCTCGCCGCCGGAAAGCACATTAACCGGCATGTCGGAATCGGGCAGCTGCAGGGCGTCCATGGCCTGGCCGAGCTTGGAATCGATATCCCAGCCGTCAGCGGCGTCGATCTCGTCCTGGAGCTTGCCCATCTCGGCCATGAGGGCGTCCATGTCGCAGTCCGGGTCGCACATCTCCTCGCCGATCTTGTTGAAGCGATCGACCTTGGCAATCATGTCGCCAAACGCCATGCGCACGTTCTCGATGACGGTCTTGTCGTCGTCGAGCGGCGGCTCCTGCTGCAGGATGCCCACGGTGTAGCCGGGAGTGAGCCTGGCATCGCCGTTGGAGACCTCCTCGATGCCGGCCATGATCTTGAGCAGGGTCGACTTGCCCATACCGTTGGGGCCCACGACGCCGATCTTGGCACCGGGGTAGAAGCTCAGGGTCACGTCGTCAAGGATCACCTTGTCGCCATGGGCCTTGCGAGCCTGATACATCTGGTAGATAAACTCTGCCATTTGCCTGTTCTATCCTTTCTACCTGCTGTTTCCCTATTCTTGATTCGCTTTAGTGGAAACGAAATGAGGGAACCAGCTCTGAAACGTAACGAAAAAGGGGCATGGTTGCCCACACCCCCTAATACTACCTGGGAAAAGTCCCCCGGAACATACTATGAACTGCGTACGCTAGTTTTCCGCAACCTTAACGAGCGGCTCGCTGCGATTTGCGCCACAACAGATACGAGTAGACGTAGACGGCTCCAACCGAACCAAACGCCAGAACCGCAATCACCGCGGCGACGACTTCACTCGAAAGCACGCTGCCTGCCACGCCCATCACAATCAGGCCAATACCCAGCACCATAAAGCAGGCGCCGCCAAAACGCTGAGTACGGCGCCAGTTCTCGGGATCGGCAAGCGCCCAAGGTGTCTTGATACCGAGCGTATAGTTCTGCTTCACACGCGGCAAGTAGTTGCCTACGCCGATGAATAGCAAACCGACAACACCGGAAATCAGCACGTTAACCGAACCGGCCGCCGGCACCACGCCCCAGACCGTAAGCTCTCCCAGCCAGCTTATGGCGCACATGAACAAGGTGAAGGCGATTACGAAGCCCTGGTAGAACTTGCCCGAGGTTCGATATGCCTCACCTTTGGGGTCGATGCGCGGCACCATGCGGAACATTGCGAGAAGCGCCAGAGGCAGCACGCCGAGCGCGGAGGCCATCCAGCTAGGACCCCAACCGTCGACGGCGCCGTTCGCGCCCCAGTGCGTGGGAATCTGCGTAGGCAAGCTCGGCATCACCATGAGGTGCGCTACGACATTGGCGACGCACAGAGCGACCAGCGCAATCCACACGCGCGACGATACCCCCGTGGGGTGAATGCCCTTGTTTTCGTTATTCATCCTTATCACCTTCAGTGTTTGTAAAGCCCATAAACCAGCCAATTAAATCCTGCATGACGGTGGTGTTTAAGCTGTATACGATGTTTTGGCCATGGCGCTCGTCGGTCACCAACCCGGCGTTTTTGAGCGTCGCCAAGTGATGGCTCAGCGACGGCTTACTGATATCGAAATGCTCGGCAAGCTCCCCCGCCGTGCAATTGCCCTCGCGCAGCAACTCCAAAATGCGCCGTCGCGTTGGATCGGCAAGCGCCTTAAAACCCTCTCCCGGCATAAGACCTCCTCTCATCATCTCTCATGACGTGCACACTATACTCGATATTTAGATGTTCTATGAACTGTTCTACTATGAGAGCTTCGGTCTGTTTGCTGTGCTGATTCTGGTACAGTTGGCGGCCACCGGCGCAGCAGCGTTCCGCTTTTACTACAAACAAAGAAAAGGCTGAATAGAAAATAGGTATCATCAATCAAAAATATCATTGGAGGTATAACTTATGGAAAAAGAAACAATGGGAACTGTAATTTCAGTTACAAAACAATGGTGGTTAAAAGTGAATCGTAAACCTGCCCGCGTTCATGCGATGGATGGCGCAGCCTTTCCGCATACTATCAAGGTCAAATATACGATAGACGGAAAAGATTACATCTGCCGAAAATGGATTGGCGCAGGAAACAAAGTCCCTGACAAGGGAACAACGATTAAAGTTACTTATTGTAAAGATAAGCCATCGAAAGCAAGAATTGAACTCTAATTCAAATTGAATGACTAACATGGTATGTTTTGTGGCCTTTGCGGCATGAAACATACCTGCATATTCAAACATCTGCCTCCACAGCGGGGAAAAGAAAAAAACCGCTGACGGGCAGAGGATTTCGTGCGCTTTCCTGTATCACTGACGGATACGGCGGTTTTGAGTAGATCAAGGCCGCCGTTTCTTTTTGCTTCGACGACCCCTGCACCGTGTTCTGGCATGGCGGCTTTAGGAGGGAGCCGCCATGCAACGAAAACTACTTCGACAAATTCCGACAGGGGTTAGCCTGTCAAAAAAAGCCGTCCCCCGGCAGCGGGGACAAGCGGCTGTGCGTATGTACTATACTATGTAGGAAAAGAACATATTGCTTTTTGTTTCGCCCAGCGGGTCTTTGATCTGCCGGGCGAATTTTGTTATTTCCTGCGGTCTGCTATCCGGCGCAAAAAGAAATTTCAAAAAAGTGAAAAAAGGAGGCGTTTAGCGGGCAGCCAGAGAGATTCCATTCGCTCTATTGGCGGAAAGGGAGAGAACCACCACATCCCCCATAGAAAGGGGGTGAGAAGATGGAAGCGATCCCCCGCAAATACGGTGAATGGGGCCAGTTTGACCGCTACTGCAAGCTGGTTCTGTACCATGAGGCGATAGATTATCTGCGGGAAATGAAGTGCCGCCGCGACCGTGAAGTGTCGCTGGACGCTCTTTCCCCGGCTGATTGGGACAAGCTCTCGACCGTAGATCGGTATTCCTGCGACAGCTTTACATTCAGTTCGCATGGCTATGACCTACATATCGACAACGAGCTTGTGGCCGAAGCGTTTGCCAGCCTGCCAAAAGACGAGCAGAGTATTTTGATTCTCCGCTTTGTTCTGGATTTGACTGACGAAGAAATTGGCCGCCTGATGGGAATGTCCCGCAGCGCAGTACAGCGCCACAGGACAAGCACCTTAAAAGACCTGCGTGTAAAATTGATGGCGTTCATGCCGGAGGGAGGTTAAACGCGGATGAAGCAATCCAGTTACAAGGGCAAAAGCCCTCTGCCTGATTTTGTGATCGACGCGGCCTGCGCCGGTAACGCCGAAGCCGTGGAGCGTGTCTTGCAGCATTATGACGGCTATATCAATAAGCTGTGTACCCGGACGCTCTATGACGGCAGCGGTCAGCCTCATATCTGCATTGACGAGTATATGAAGCGCCGATTGCAAATCAAGCTGATCCATTCCATCGTTAGTCCCATTGGCGACTGACGGTTAAGGCCCCGGCCATAGACAGGCGGCTTTCCCTTTCCCCGCCTGCCTGTTTTCCCGGTGGCCCCTTTGCTCCTTGACAAATACGCCCGCAGGACAATGGCGGCGCGTCATAGGGCAGACGGATACATTCTGTCTGCGCCGAGCCGGGCGGCAGGTGCGCCAAGAGGTTTTCCCTCATTGGGATAAGCGGAGCGATTTTACTGGGCCGTAAAGCAGGTGTGGCAGCCTGCGGGCGACGACGCGCAGACAGGACAATGATACTCCCTTGCCGTCGTAGTCCGAGCGTTTGAAGCGTCGCAGGCAACGAGCAGGGCCGCGTGAGAACCACGCGGGGGTGAGATTCCCGTGGAGCTGTGCCAGCAGCCGTCCGTTACTTTCTGCCCACTTTCACAACAATAACCTTTGTTTTGAAAAGAAAGGGGGCCATGTTATGAGTAATAACGATGTGCCTATTTGGGAAAAATACACGCTCACCATTGAGGAAGCGTCTAAATATTTTCGGATCGGGGAAAACAAACTGCGTCGGCTTGCCGAGGAAACCCCCACCGCTGGCTGGGTGATCTTAAACGGCAACCGCATCCAGATCAAACGGAAGCAGTTTGAAAAAATTATTGATTCCCTTGACACAATATAGTGAAAAAGGGCCTTGCGCGTGTTATAATAGGTTATAAGCGTGTCAAGGCTCTTTCCGTCATGGAAAGGAGCATGACGAAATGCCAAGAAAAGAACGAGATGAAAAAAGACGGGACAACAAAGGCCGCCTTTTGAAGTCTGGAGAGAGCCAGCGATCAGATGGAAGATACGCTTACAAATACATTGACACCTTTGGAGAACCCCAGTTTGTTTACTCATGGAAGTTAGTACCCACCGACAAAGTACCTGCCGGGAAGCGGCCCTGTCTTTCCCTGCGCGAGAAGATCAAGCAGATACAGAAAGACCTTGACGACGGGATCGACACCATCGGCAAGAAAATGACCGTGTGCCAGCTTTATGAAAAGTACATCCGGCAGCGCGGGAATGTGCGGAAAGGAACCCAAAAGAGCCGCCAGCAGTTGATGAAACTTCTGTCCGAAGATAAGCTGGGCGCGGCCAGCATTGACAGCGTGAAGCTGTCCGACGCGAAAGAATGGGCCTTGCGTATGCAGGAAAAGGGCGTTGCCTACAACACCATCTGCAACAGCAAGCGTTCCTTAAAAGCCATCTTTTATATGGCCGTACAGGACGACTGCCTCCGCAAGAATCCCTTTGACTTCCAGATCAATGAGGTTATCAACGACGATACCGTACCAAAGGTGCCGCTTACCCCTACACAGGAAAACGAGCTTTTGGACTTCATGCAGAACGATCCTGTCTATGCCAAGTATTATGACGAGGTGGTGATCCTGCTGGAAACCGGGCTTCGTATTTCCGAACTCTGCGGCCTGACGCCAGCCGACCTGAATTTTGAGAAGCGCTTTGTGAATGTAGACCACCAGCTTTTGAGAAGCACCGAGGACGGCTACTATATCGAAGCGCCAAAAACAGAAAGCGGATTCCGTCAAGTGCCGATGAGCGCAGCCGCCTATGAAGCGTTTGAGCGCGTGTTGAAGAAGCGCAGGGACGGCAGGTGCATTAAGGTTGATGGTTATAAGGACTTCCTGTTCCTGAACCGGGATGGCCTGCCCAAAACCGCCGTCAACTATGACGCCATGTTCAAGTGCCTTGCCAAGAAGTACAACAAGTGCCACAAGGAGCCGCTGCCCGATGTGATGACGCCGCACACCATGCGGCATACATTCTGTACCAGAATGGCAAACGCGGGCATGAACCCCAAAGCATTGCAGTACATCATGGGACACGCCAACATTGTAATGACGCTGAACTATTACGCCCACGCTACTTTCCATTCCGCACAGGAGGAAATGGAACGGCTGCAAGCCAAGGCAAAAACCACCACAGAGGCCAAGCCGGAAACTGCGGCGGAAAACGCCGAGGAAACCAAGGCGGCATAAGTAGTACGCAGAATTTACTACTACTTTTACTACTTTTGAGAGTGAAAACATGAGGGGTAATAAAAAGATTTGTGAGGTTCTTCCGATATGAAAAGTGCCGGAAAAGCCCGAAGTAACGGGCTATACCGGCATATAAGAACATCTAAAGAGATAATTAGAAATCTATTAAATTATTCATAGACGCCTTATGTTCAACAGATGAGGTGCAGCGGGGAAAAGAATATTCGGATGTCTTTGAATTGGCTGCAAAAAAATTAGGGGTCGCACCTGAACACTGCATTGTGTTTGATGATGTACTTCCAGCAATTAAAAGCGCAAAGGCAGCCCGTATGTTAGCAGGTGGGATTTATGATAAGTATTCCGCAGATCAGCGTGCAGAGATAGAAAGGATTGCTGATATTTACTTACTTGATTTTCGGCAAGCACCGATCCCACACAAAGAGGCATGAAAATGGAAAAATGGGATTTATATAATGCAAAACGGGAAAAGTCTGGAATAACAGTGTGCCGTGGAGAAATCATACCCAAAGGGCTGTATCATTTATCTGTGAGTGCATGGATCGTCAATCAGCAGGGGCAGTATCTTTTATCACAGCGGCATCCGAAAAAGCAATACCCTCTTTATTGGGAATGTACGGGTGGTTCTGTACTTTCCGGGGAAACCAGCTTGCAAGGAGCAATCCGAGAGGTAAAAGAAGAATTAGGAATACTGCTTACTCCCGGAAGTGAAAAATTGATTTATCAGACCAGACGGGAAAATGTGCAGGATTTTTACGATGTTTGGCTGTTTCATAGGGATATAAAGATTGAAGAAATGCGTTTACAGGAAACAGAAGTTGTAGATGTTCAATGGGTAAGTTCAGATAAGTTATTTGAGATGTTTCGCCTGAAACAACTGCATCCCCTGATTACCTATGTAGAGCAGCTAATAGGCTGAAAAAACGCCGGGCGCGGAGGCTATCAAAGCCTCTGCGTCCGGCGCTTCTTTTTTGTCCATTTTCCCGCATTTAGAACCCCGTTTTGAGGGGAACAGGATAACTTTATCCACCTGCCTGCCGACCATGCGGAAAAACCCTTGATTTCCGTGGACTTTTACCGCCCTAAATGCGTAGACAGGAGGTATCTTTTCCGCTGGCGTTCCGCCTCTTTCTTCCGGCGCACCTGCACCGCGCAATCCGGGCAGTATTTGGCTCGGTTGGAGTTGGGTGTAAACGCCGCCCCGCAGACGGCGCAGCGTTTGATCTCGTCCCGGCCTTTGGTGATCTCGGCGCACAGGGCCGCGTCCAGCGGCAGGACGGCCACCTTGAACCACCGGCACAGCAGCGAATAGGAAATACTCTGCACACAGACACATTCCTCCCCATCGTCCAGCAGGAGGCAGTTTCCGTTACAGTAGTTGCAGCACTCATGAGTGAGCCTGCGGGCCTTGCGGTATTGGGGGTAACTCATTCTCGGTATGTTCATCGTTCCTGCGTATGCTCCTTTCCCGGCGCTGTCCGCAAAATGCTGTCTACATTCTGTTTGACAATGCCGTATTCTTTCAATTTCTGTTTCGCTTCGCTGTACTGTGCGGACAGCCGTTCCCGTTCTGCGTCCAGCTTTTTATACTCGGTTTTGAGGGCGTACAGGTTGGGGAGCTTTGTGATCCCGGCCTCTTTGAGCGCCTTTGCCGCCGCCTCATACAAGATCAGTTGGCTTTCATGCTGCCGCCGGAACGCGGCCTTGTCTTTGGCATTTCGCAGTTCCAGCGCCACAGGCCGGAGCTGCTTGTAGGCGGAGAGGTTTTTTATCAGCAGCGCCATATCCCCAAGTCGGCGTTCCGCGTCTTTCAGGGCGGAGGCCGCCGCGTCGTTTGCCGCGCTGATCTCGGCCAGCCTGCTTTCCAAGCCCTCGTAGCTGTCGATCTGGTGTTCTGTGAGGAAGTTTAAGGAATTGGCGGCCTGCTTCAAGTTGTGCAGCTTCGCCCACCGCGCATAGCCCGCCGACTGCTGGGCCTTGATACTGTCCTCCAAGGCAATCCGCAGGGAGATTTCCCCGTCGCTTCTTCTGCGCGGCCCCCGGTCAATGGCAATGCCCTTGATCCGCCGGGTGATCCGTTCCTCGGTGTAATCCTCCCCCAAGGTCTTGCAGCGGGTGAAGCGTTCCTGTCCGGGAGCGCGGAATGAAATAAACTTGCCCTGTTTGACTTCATAGCCCTGCGTCTCCATGAGCCGCAAAAAGCCGTCAAAGTCTTTGGCCTGCGGAATGGCCGCGTCGATGGCAATTTTCAGTTTTGCTTTCCAGCTCTTGCCCTTTTTCTGTGCGTCCCACTCGGCATAGGTTTTGCCCTTGTCCTTGCCGGGCTTTACCACAGACAGGCCGTGTTCCTTGCACAGCCGGTCGCTGGTGCGCCGGATAAAGGCATAGCTCTGGCGGTTGGAAATGTACTTGCGCTGGTTCGCCATATCCACGGCGCAGAAAATGATGTGGTTATGCAGATGGCCCTTGTCGATGTGGGTGGTAATCACATAGGGGTATTTGCCTTGCAACACTTCATCGGCAAGCTGCCGCCCGATCTCATGGGCCTGCTCCGCCGTGGTTTCCCCCGGTTCAAAGGCTTGTATCAGGTGGTGGGCCAGATTGTTGCCCTTTTGGTACGCCTGATCTAACAGCATTTGAAATTCAATATCCGCTGTTTCATAGGAACAGCCATAGGAAGAAACGAACAGCTTTTCATCGGTCTTGTCCGGGTTCTCGATGTAGTCCAGCGCCTTTTTCAGCGTTGACTTGATAGGATGGATCTTTGTAACTGCCATATCTGTGCCAGCGCCCCCTTGATGTCCTCCAAGTCCTGCGCGTACACAGTCCCGGTACTGTTGATACGCCTTGCAATCTGGTTGATGTTGACGCCGATTTTTTGCAGCTCTGCGGTCTGCGCCCGGACGGGGCCGGTGTCGATATGGACGATATAGCCGTCAATCAGCATTTTCCGGGCGTAGGCAGAAAAGTTCTTTGTGCCAAGCTGGGCCATCTTCTGTTGGATCAGCGCCCGTTCCTCCGGCGTCACCGGGACGCGCAGCACAAACTTCCGTTTTCGGTTTGCTACTTTCTCACCTCCATTCATTCAGGGGTTTGGGGACTTCCCCAAGATACAAACGGGAAGCCGTTTGCCGGGAGTGTGGCTACACTCCCTATGCTTGCTGTCTTTGTTCTTCTTCCCCTAAAAAGCGTTCTGACCCCAAGGAAATACCCGCAAAATCCCTGTTTTCCCGAAAACCGCACAAAAAAAGAAGGGCGCAGCTCTGCGTCCTCCCAAAAACAAAACAGAGGGTTGTCATGCACCCTCCGTTTCGTCATTCTTCTGTTGGATTTGAATGGCCCCGTCAATCGCGCCCTCGATGATCGGCAGAAATTCTTCCGGGCAGAGTTTCAGCTTGTGGCTGACCCGCTGCCGCTGTGCGCTTTCCTCCCGCATGACCTCCGGGTTAAAATACCGTTCCACGGGAAGCCCGCAGATTTTGATAAGCTGTATGATAACCGGCAGGCTGGGAATCGTGCCGTCATTTTCGATGTTGGCAAGATAGCGCCAGTCGATATTGACCTGTTCCGCCAGCGTCTTACGCGATAACTGTTTGACTTTCCGCGCCTCTTTTACATCTGCGCCGAAAGTTTCAAAGCCGGGACAATCTTTGATATTTGCCATATAGCACTACCCATCTACATTGTATATTTCATATTTTCTCAATGGAATGTTGCTATATGCAGGAAGATTAAACTTTATAATTCATATCCCGAAACATAGGCAGAGGAAATTATTGCCACCCCCCTTTTTGAAATATTGACAAGATACGCCTCTCGTGTTATACTGTTCTATGAACTATCTAATCTCAATGCTTCAAACCACATCAAAGCAAACGCCATCGCAACCTATGGGCGATTACCTATAATGACGATAGCTAAAACACGATTCGCTTCCCCATCGGAGGATATCTATGACCGAAACCACTGCCGCAGCCGCCATCGAGACACGCGACACCAAGCTCGAGATTATCATGGGCCGCGAGGCACTTGATAAGCTCGCCGATGCTACGGTGCTGGTGCTCGGCTGCGGAGGCGTGGGCTCCAACTGCTGCGAGGCACTCGCCCGCGGCGGCATCAGTCATTTCGTCATTCTGGATAAGGACATCATCGCGCCCAGTAATATCAATCGCCAGGCCATCGCCTTTCACAGCACCATCGGAAAGCGCAAGGTTGACGTGATGGAAGCCATGATCCACGACATCAATCCCGCCGCTGCCGTCATCAAGCGAACTGAATACTTGCTGAGCGACAACATCGATGATTTCTTCGCGAGCGTTTTGGAGCAGACGGACGGCAAGCTCGACTACGTCGTCGACGCCATCGACACCATCTCGGCCAAGCTCGCCATTGCCAAATATGCTCAGGACCACGACATTCGTTTGGTTAGCTCCATGGGCGGGGCCAACAAGCTCCATCCCGAGTGCCTCCGCTTTGCCGACATTTTCGATACGGTACGTGACCCCATGAGCCGCATCATGCGCAAAGAATGCAAGAAGCGCGGAATCAAGAGCCTGCATGTACTGTTTAGCTGCGAGGAATCGGTTAAGACACAGCCCCGCGACCCTTCCAACATCCACGAGCGCACCGAGCTGGGAACCGCCAGCTTTATGCCGCCCATCATGGGCCAGATGATTGCCGGCGAGGTTATCCGCCAGATCAGCGGCCGCGGCACTGAGCGCGTACGCTCCGATGGCCAACGTCTGGACTAGCGGAGCGCACCGAAATGGAGCCCCGGTTATTTGATGCACACTGCCATCTTGATTTAATGGCTCACCCGGACGCCGTTGCCGATGAGGCGACGGCGCTGGGCTTGGGTCTATTTGACTGCGGCGTCAATCCGCGCGACTTTTCGGCCGCAAACGAGCGCGCCTGTCGCCAACCAGGCATCATCGCCGGCGTTGGGCTTCACCCCTGGTGGCTCGCCGATGGCCACTGCGGTTTTGTCGAAGTCAATCTGCTTTGCGAAGTTGCTGCCCAAGAACGCTACATCGGCGAAGTCGGACTCGACTTTTCCGCGCGCTTTGCTGGAAGTGAGCCGCTACAAATACAGGCACTTAACCGGCTCTGCGATGCGCTCGTGCAGCATCCTCTTACCGGGCGCGTGATATCAATTCACGCCGTTCGTTCGGCAGAAGCCGTACTGGACGTCCTCGAATCGCATGGACTACTCATCCCAAACCCCGATTCCCCCGTTATCATCTTCCACTGGTTTAGCGGCACCTCGGACGAGCTTGTCCGCGCACGCGATGCAGGCTGCTATTTTTCCGTCAACGAACGCATGCTCGCATCTAAACGAGGACGCGAATACGTACGACAAATTCCACTCGATCGTTTACTGCTCGAGACCGATGCACCAGCGGAGGCAAACGCAGAAATAAGCGCACAGTCACTCATCAGATCGCTCGAAAGCGCCTCAGAACACGTCGCCTCGCTCAAAAAATGCGACGCAAAGCATATTGAGTCGGCGGTTTTAGCGAATGCACACTCTGTTTTTAGCCTTCGCTAACCCCTGTGGTCAAAAAACGTCAAATATGAGTACTGCTAGCGAAATGGATACATTACTCTGAGCTTTCCGACCACCAGAATAATCTACGATTGTCCATTAACTAACACTTTTACAGTCACTCATCCTGCATTTTCGCAATCTTAAACCCCTCCAAACGCTCAAATCACGTCTGAAGGGGTCGATTTTGCTGCGACTAAATTAGTCACAGTACTCATATTTGGCTTTTTTTGACCACCGAGTCACGGGAAGGCACCAATACAGCTCCCCGGGACAGCTCGGCTATTCGACGATTGGTGCTCCGTGGCCCCAAGAACCTTCCATGCCGCACACGGTCGAGGCAAACCCGGCAGCAAAGTCGAGCGCGCGCTCGATGGCCTCGGCGCCATCCTCACCACGCTTGGCGGAATCGAGATAGCACATCAAAAACGAGGTGAGGAACGAGTCGCCCGCCCCCATGGTGTCCTTCATGTCCGTTACCGGTTTAGCCAGCTGGCGGTAATAACGCTCGCCGTCGTAAGCAATGCAGCCCTCGGCGCCCGCCGTAGCCGACACAAAACGCGGACCCAGGCCCTTCACCCATGCCAGACGCTCGCGAATCTCGTCCTCACTCGCGGCATCCGCCGCACTAAAGAAAGCGAAATCGACGTAGGGCGCAATCTGCTCGTAGTACTCGTCGGTGGAGTCGTCCGAAAAGTCAAAAGAGACCGTGACGCCCGCAGCCTTCAACTTGGGCAGCTCGCGCTCGGTGAAGCAATAGTTGCCCGAATGAACCACATCGAACTGCTTCATGTACGCAAGGTCAAAGCGATCGAGGACATAGCGCGCATCGCCACGGATACCGCCCTCGTTGGAGCCAAGGAAGACACGGTCACCGTCAACGACGGTCACGCGAGCCGCTCCGTTCTCGCCAATCATCTGCTCGCACTTGTCAAGCTCGATACCCTCATCCTCGAGGCTTGCAATGACATGCTCGGCAGCGGCGTCATTGCCAAAAATGCCCATGTATGCGGAGCGTGCGGCACCGCATTTCTTGGCATAAACGGCGAAGTTCACCGCATTGCCGCCGGGATACATGGTGTGGATATGCTCGTAGCGATCGACGACGTTGTCGCCAAATCCGAGCGCGTTAACGTTAAATGCCATGGCCTTTGCTCCTTCTAGTACTCGACAACACCCATATAGCGACGGAAATCGGGATCGTGATCAAACACCTTGCCGCGTGCGGCACGCAGCTCGCAGTTCATGGCGTAGAACAGCACCGGGTCCAGATAGGCACGGACGCTCGCCGGCACGGCTTCCATACCGTACTCCTTGGCATCGAGCACCATCAGCGTATCGGTATGCGTCTTAAGGAACGCCAGGGCGCGCTCGTCCATAGCACGGCACTCGCTGGAGCCCATCTGCAGGAAGTAAAAAACGCCATCCTGAGTAGCCTCGAAGGGGCCATGGAAGTACTCGGCAGAGTGGATGTAGCTGCAGTGCTGCCACTGCATCTCCATAAGAGAGCAGATAGCGAAACCGTAGGTCTGGCTAAAGTTGGGACCGCTGCCCAGAATATAGAAGAACTCGTGCTCCTGGCAAAGCTTGGCAAAGCGATCGCCCAGCTCGGCATTTACCTTCTCGCGTGCCGGGGGAAGAATCTTATCCATCTCGGCGATACCGGCATACATATCGGCAAGATCGGCGTAGCCCTCCTGCTGATCGAGCAGCTCGGCCGCAAGCGACAGCGAAATACCAGCGGGGACCTCGGCCTGCGGCACGCCCTCGCCCCACGGGTAGACCCACGTGGTCCACTTGCCGGAGTCAATCTTGGATCCAGCGTTGTCGGTCTGGGCGATCACCGTAGCACCGGCAGCAAGGGCAATCTCGCAGCCCTCGACGACCTCGGGGGTGTTGCCGCTGTGGCTGCAAGCGATGACCAGGGACTTCTCGCCCAGACGACGCGGACGCATGATATCAAACTCGCGAGCCGTATAGATATACGAAGTGAAGGTGGTTGCCTCGCGCTGCAGAAGCTCATGAGCCGGAATCAAATCGATCATGGAGCCACCGCAAGCAATCCAGTAGACGCTGTCGAACTTGCCCTTCTCGGCAATTGCCTCTTTGATCAGATCGTGTGCGTTCATATCCAGTTCCTTTCTTATTTGGCCCGCAATCAATGACGTTGGCTGCGTGGCCGATAGTTGTTTTAGTCAATCAGATATTTCTCGAATGCGGCCATGTTCTTGGCATCTGCCGCCGCCGGATCATCGTAGTAACGACCGTCCGTGATTTCCTGGCCCAGCATGCCGTCGAAACCATGGGCGTTGAGCGTGGCGACGAAGGCGTCCATATCGTGCTTGCCATCGCCCCACACCAGATGGCCATACGGGTCACCGTCGATAAAGTGCATCTCGTGAATTGCCCCATCACCAAAGGCGGCAAACCAGTCCTCGAGCGTCTCGCCTGCAACGCCCATCGCGGTTGTATCAACCATGGGCTGTAAGTACGGGCTCGCGACCTCGTCAATCATGCGCTTCGCATCGGAAACCGTCGTCACAAGGTTGCTCTCCTCGGGACGCAGACTTTCCATCGTAAGCACCAGACCGTGCTCGCCGGCATACTCCGCCAGAATGGACAAGTGCTCGCGGCTGCGCTTCCAGGCTTCCTCGCGGTCCTCGTCCCAGTCGCCCCAGCCCGAGTTGACGGACATACGGTCGCACCCAAGTACCTCGGCAAGCTCAATGCCGTGCTTAAAGTACGCCAGGCTGCGCTGTTCATGCAGCGGTTTGCGTGCGCAGTACTGCCAAGGATAGACAACATTCTCGGGGCACAGAGTACGATACCTAAGCCCACGGTCTGCAGCCTTTTTCGCCAGGACCTCAGCCTCAAAGTAGCCCGTGTGGTCGAGCGTCACATGCGGCTCCGCACACCACAGCTCAATGGACTCAAAGCCCAAGCGCTGCTGCACATCAAGGAAGTAATCGAGCGACCACATGATGTAGTGGATATTCATGCCCGCAATCTGCTCGCGGCGCAGCGTCGGTTTGGATTCAGGCATCTTATGCCTCCTTATTTCGATCGAACACGATTTGTCCGTCCGACATCGTCATGTCAACCGCAAGATCACGTGCGTCGCGATAATCGAGGTCGAACACATCCCGATCGAGCACGCAGATATCGGCAAGCTTGCCAACCTCAAGCGTACCCAGCTCGTCTTCGCGCATCAGGTCGTACGCGCCCCCGGCAGTCCAAGCGCACAAGAGCTCGACAAGCGTCAGCGTGTTGACCTCATTCACGGGCAGTCCGTCGTCGAAGTATCCGCCGCACGCACTGTAGATTGACTCGCCCAAGCTCGGAATCAACAGCGGCAAATCCGTGCCACAGCACACTGTGCATCCGGAATCTTCCATGCCGCGGCGATTCCAGCTGTGCAAAAGTCGCGTCTCGCCAATTTGTCGACGCATCATCGACAGGCAATCCTCGCGCCGGTCCAGCGTCAGAATCTGCGGATAGACCTCGCAAATTCCACCCAACTTGCCAAACTTGACAAGATCGGTCGGGTCAGAGTTCTCGAGATCGGTAATCGCATGGCGACGAAGCATCCGTCCATGCTCGTCTCGAGGCAGCGAGGCATAGAGCGCCACGGTGCGACGAACGGCGCCATCGCCCTGGCAATGCAAGGAATATCGGAAGCCGTCAGCATCAATTGCACGCAGCTCGCTTTCAATCAGATCCCACTCTGGCTCCTCGACGACCGTCTTGCCGGCAGCGCCCGCATCGGCCGAGTCCTCATAGGGGTCTATCATCTCGGCAAGCCCCGCCCATACGCCGCGATCGGTCATACGGTTGAAGCCAGAAAAACGAACGAACGGTCCCCGGAAGCGCTCTCGCGCCTCGCGGGCATATGCCAGATTTGCACCGGCGCCCACCGGCTGCGACATCATAGAGACGCGAACCGTCAGCTCACCAGATTCCTCACGGCGAGCCATTTCGTCGGCAAAGCCGTAGTAGTCATCAAACGCCATTTCCTTGATGGCAGTAACGCCGCGCTCGTTAAGCATGCTCATGTAGTCCGAATACCCGGCACGCACCTCGGGCAGCGCGAGGAAATCGCTCATCATGCGCCAGATCTTCTCGGCATAGCACGCCTGGGGTGTAAAGCCGTATCGCGCACTGGCGGCAGCATTGAGAACGCAGGTCTCCGCACCCGATGTAAAGCAGACGACGGGGATATCGCCAAAACAATCGTCAAACACAGCTGCTGTATTTGCGTTCTCGGCATCCGATGCCAACGTTTCGGGTAGGTTGTGGCCAAAAGCCGCCGCGCAATCCGGATGATCTTCTTTCCATGCACGCAAGAGCGACACGGCCTCTTTGGCATCAGCGATGCCGGACAGATCAGACCCCAACGTCCGCAGCGCCCAGCCTGTATAGAAGGTATGTACATCGATCAGGCCAGGCATGACGGTGCGGTCGCCCAGGTCAACTACCTCGTCCGCCTGGGTCAAATACGAAGCTACCTCACACTTGGTGCCAACAGCCTCAATTCGATTGCCACGGACCGCTACGAAACCTTCAAACGGCAGGTCCCCCGTACCGGTAAAGACGCTCTTAGACGTCAAGACCGTCAAACGATCAGACATCACAACCACCTACACCGGAAGCATGCCAGAGATTGCCGTTACGATCAGGCCAAAGACGACCATGAAAATGAAGAACTTCCAAATGGTCTTCCACCATTGGCCAAACGAAATCTTAGCCACGGCAAGGCCGGCGACCGTCATGCCCGCCACGGGGCTGATGGTGTTGATGGTCTGGTTGGCAAACTGGAGCGCGGTGACGGCCGCCTCGGGATTGAGGCCCATGAGTTCGGTCAGGGGGCCCATAACGGGCATGGTGAGCGCCGCCAGGCCAGAACTCGAGGGAACCAGCAAAGAGAGCAGACCAAGGACGACATACATAAACGTGGTGTAGACGGCGGCGGGTGCACCGGCGAGCGCGGTAGCGAGCGCCTGGAGGATGGTGTCGATGATCATGCCGCCCTCGGCGATGACCAGAATACCGCGAGCGATACCGATAACGACGGCAGCGTACGCAAAGTCGGCGAGACCCTTAACGAACTCCTCTGCGATCGTCTGCTGGTCAAGGCCGCCCAGGATACCGGCAAGCAAGCCCATGCCAAGGAACACGGCGGAAATCTGATTCATGTACCAGCCCTGGGTAACAAGACCCCAGACGATAATGCCCATACCGCAAGCAAAATCGATAAGCAAGAGCTTCTGACGGATAGTGAACTCTTCCTCGATGGAGGCATCGGTCACGGAAAATTCAATACGCTTGAGCTTATCGTCCTCGTACACAATGGACGACTCGGGGTTTTTCTTGACGCGCATGGCGTAGCGCATGGCCCATGCGATACCGACGGCAGTGAAGATGACCCAAGAAACGGCACGCAGCCACAGTTGCGGATTACCCTCGATGCCAATGATGCCTTGGGCGATCAAAACATTAAACGGGTCGATGGTCGAAGCACAATATCCCAGGTTAGGACCAAGGAAGCAGATGATGAATGCCGTCATCGAGTCATAACCGATACCCATCATGATGGGAATGAAGATGGCATAGAACGGCAGGGCTTCCTCAGACATACCAAACGTAGTGCCACAAATGGACAGCAACGTCATCGTGATGGGAATGATGAGGATGTCCTTGTTCTTGAGCTTTTTAATCACACGGCTCATGCCGGCATTCAAAGCGTTGGTCTTGGTGATGATCGCGAACGATCCGCCAATCAATAAGACGAACGCAACGACGTCGGCAGCCTCTTGGATACCCTTGGTGGGCGCTTGCAGAACCGCGAAGATATCCTGACCCAGATTGATGGTCTCGCCGGTCTCGGAATCGGTGTAGTTCTTATCGACCTGTTCATAGGTTCCAGCAACGGCGACTTCACGCTCGCCCGCCGCTGTCGAAATCGTCTTGCGCTGATACTGACCAGAGGGAACGATCCAAGTCAGGACCGCAAAGACAACGATCAGCAAGAACATGATCGTATAGACATGCGGTAATTTGAACTTAAAACGTCTGTTTGTCTTCTTCGCCTTCGTATCTGACATAGATACCTCCAAAGAACTCGAGACTGCATCGCATCTCGCTTCAACGTTTGCACAATGCAAACGTTCTATGACGTCCCATAGATTACCAGCAGCTTTTTCCTTCATCAAGATAATTTCAAACTGATTGCCGCAACGCGGTTGAACGGTCGCGTTTGCGCCGTGAACGGTATGGAAACGCCCGGTGAGATGATCCACCGGGCGCTTCCATTCGCAATGTCCTAGATGTCAAAAACGTAGCGAGACCCAACGATTCGCTGACGACCGATGATAAACGGCCGCCGCTGCTCATCAAAAAAGAAGGCTTCCATATAAAACAAGGGTTCGCCAACGGGAACTGCCAACAGCCGAGCGACCTCGGGCGACGCGCACGCGATCTCGAGTGTGCACGGGTCGGTAAACGCGGGCGTACGGCCCGTCCGGTTACGCACGAACTCAAAAATGGATTGGTTAGATAGAGGTGCCGTTGATAGATAGGCGTTGTCCTCGTAAACGTATATGTTGTTCTCGAGCATGACGGGGACTCCATCGGCAGTGCGCACGCGCTCAACGCAAATCAAGTCAGTTCCAACGGGAACACCAAAGAACTGTGCTTCGGTGGAATCCGCCGGCAGTATCTTTCTCGAAATGACACACGCCCCCGGTTCCATTCCGTTAACGCGGCATGCGTCCGAAAAACTCTGAACGTCATCCTTCTGGCGAATCTTGCGCTTGAGCTTGGGGGCATTGACAAACGTGCCTTTCCCCTGTCGCTTCGTTAGATAGCCCTGCTGGACGAGCTCCTCAATAGCGCGTCGCACGGTAACGCGGCCAACTTTATAGCTCTCAGCCAATTCGAATTCGTTGGGTATCCGCGCGCCTGCCTTGTAGGCGCCGGAGTTGATTTCGTTTTTAATGATATCAATGACCTGTTGGTACAGCGGTATCGCTGCTTTACCGTCAGTTAGCCCTTCAGTCGGTGGCATATACCCTCTCCCAGCACAATTAATTCTAAAACGGGCTTAAGGGCATTCAACAAGCCCTTAAGCCCGCATTAGCTTAAAGTATGCTAGGTGTCGCACCAAAATGTTGGCTATTTACTCATCAGACCCGAAAAACGCGCAACTACCGCGCCCCTAAGAAAGCGTGAGCAGCTCCGGCAGCTGGTCGATAATCTTGTCCGCGGCATCCTGGCTAAAGCCAAAGCGCTCCTCGCGCTTGGCAATGACTGTCAGGCCGGCTCGCTTGCCAGCGGTGATGCCAGGCACCGAATCCTCAACGCAGCAGCAGCGATTCGCGGGCAGTCCCAGCAGGTCCAGCGCATGCAGGTAGATGTCGGGCTCGGGCTTGCTCTCCTTAAACTGCTCGCCGCTCACCACATACTCAAAGGCATCCGACAGCCCGCACGCATTGAGCACTTCCTCGATGCTAACCATGGGTGACGAGCTGGCAAGCGCCACGCGAACGCCACGGCGCGGCAGCTCTCGAATCGTATCCACGGCGCCTGAGTTAATCAAAGCCTGATAGTCGCGCGGACGCTTATGCGCCCACTCGTCCCAACGGATCAACGCTTCCTCGCCAGTTAAATGCCCCTTCCCGGCGCGCTCAAACCAATCGACCAGCATACGCAGGAAGAACTGATGCGAGGTACCAACCTGCCCGTTCAACTCCTCTTGAGTCAGATTAAGCCCAAGCTCCTTGGCAAACGCGGCAGTCTCGCCCAGGTAGTAATACTCGGTATCGACAATGACGCCGTCCATGTCAAAGATAACGGCGTCGAACGGAAATGCGGACACGGCACCCTCCCTAACAAAAGGGCGCCCGCAAGCGGACGCCCGAGCCATGCACTATCGGCGATTCTAACCCAGCAGCTTATCCAGCGCCACCGCAATGCCGTCTTCGTTATTATTGGCGGTCACCATCTGGGCCACAGCCTTGACCTCATCGACGGCGTTGCCCATGGCAACACCGGTTCCGGCCCACTCAATCATAGACTTGTCATTCTGGCCGTCGCCAAACGAGACGACCTCGCTGGCATCGATGCCGAGCTTGGGCAGGGCACCCTCGAGCGCGCGGGCCTTGTCAATACCGGGCGCCGTGTACTCAAAGTACCAGTCGGCCGTAAACATACCCGAAAGCGTCTGGGTAAAGGGCGCGTACATCTCCTCGTGATGCGCTTGCAGGTAGGCCGGGTCGCCCGCCGTCAGCAGCTTGTCCACGGGATAAGCATCAGCGACCTCATGCAGGCTCTCCACCTCGCGAATCTTAAGATCGCACGCGTCGCGCTCATACTTGACGATGTTTTTCTGCGAGCCATCCGGCAGCGTAATCATGCAATGGTACGAGTCCTCGACGTGCAAATCGCGACCGAGCGAAATCATAGGGATCACGTCAAAATTACGCAGGTGATCAATCAGGCGATGCAGCTCGTCAGCCGGCATGGCCTGGTCAAAAAGGACCTCATCGGTCTGAGCGTCGACCACATGCGCGCCATTAAAGGCGACTAGCAGACCGTCATGGTTTTGAAGGTCGAGCTCCTGCGCCAAGGCGTGTAGTCCCCATGCGGGACGGCCCGAAGCCAAAATGAGCTTAATGCCCGACTCCTGCGCCGCGAGCAGCTTTTCGCGTGTACGCGGGCTGATCACCTTCTGATCGTTGGTAAGCGTACCATCGATATCCATTGCGATGGCTTTAATTGCCATATGTGCCTCCTTGCATCGTTTTTATCGCGCACTATCTTATCCGAGCCGGGGCACGTTCGCACAGCGCGCGTATGACGGTTGCAAAACCACCCCATTTGAAACAAAGACAAAAAAGTACTTGCAAAGACGCGTTCCGAAATATAAGTTGATAAAAGACCGCCGTTGCGGTTTTAAGTAGATCGAGCATATGAAGTTTGAGTTTTAGCGTGTAAGAGAAGGAAGATCGGCAAAGTACAACCCCAAACGCAATGACAACTTAATGAGGTAACTGCCACATGTGAGGCACCCAGGGCATTGCTGTCTCGATTTTGAGCACGATGCCTTCCGCCTTGCATGGGCCGTTCCATCCCGCCCCTGCAGCAACTGCCTCACGGGCTCATTGAAAACCGCATAGCACCCCAACGTCAGCACATCACCCACGGCAAGCACATCACTCACGACAACCAACACATCAACAAACAGCACGAACATCAACCGATTGGAGAAGCTATGACAAACCACCACGCTGAAGACGGCGATAAGAAAAGCATTCTGGATGCCCGCATTGAGCGAGCATATGCAAACGAATATGACGCCGCCTTTGCCGCCGCGACCATCAAGAACTACGCGTCGCTACCGCTCGCGACGATCTTGGCCGATCACCCTCAACTGCTGAAGCGCTGCACAAAGATCATGGGCGACCCCGACATTCGCAAGCTGACGGACCCCTATGCCCCAAAACGCGACAACGATTCGCACGTTCTTACCGTAGGCTGCCTAGCCCATATGCTTACGGCGCTCGACACGAAACTCAAGCTCGAATGGGAACCCGACGAGCGTCATGAACTCGAAAGCAAGCGGAACACCCTGCGCACCGCGCTGTTCCTTCCGCTGGACGGCCTCAGGCGCTGCAACGTCGAGCTCAATACACAGGCGCGGCAAAAGCCCGGGACCACGGGGCAGAAAACTCCAAGACCCCATGCGGTCATCGTCGACCGCAACCGATATAACCGCATGACCGCGCACTTTTCCGCCGAGGGAGCGGCCATAAGGACGCTGATCGACCTGCTGTGCCTCCTGAGCATCAACGAGCTATTTGAGGGCTATCTCGCCCTTGTTCCCGCGACGGCACCCAAGTCGGTAGCAAAGATCATCGAGACCTGCAGACGCCAGTTTGAGCGCCATCGCAATGGCAACGAGATGAACGCCAGCATCGCGCAGTACTACGCGGCTCATTACAAAAATGACGGATGTGCCCCTGTCGAGCATCAGCTGCGGCTCGCCTACACCACGCCCGCCGCAACGCTCCATCGCTTTGGAGCCCTTGGCGCTTGCGAGCCGCACGAACAGGCAGCCTGTCCCACAACCGAGCTCGATCTCAGGCTTGGACGAACCCTGTAGCCCGCCAGCCCCTCCGCGGGCAACAATCCTATTCCACAACACAACCAACAGAAAGGAGTCCTCATGGACACCAATCATTCCCCCATCATCAGCCCCCTCACCATGCGTGAATCCGCCCGAGGTATCACGCTCACCAGCATTTACGATGAGATGCTCGCCCGTCGCGAGCTCTCCGTCATGGGAAACATCGAAACCCCGATGGCCCACGACCTATGCCAGCAGATCCGCCTGCTCGATGCCACCGACCCCAGCCGCCCCATCACCATATTTGTCGCCAGCGCCGGCGGAAGCGTGCGATCGGGTCTTGCGATCTATGACGCCATGTGCCTCGCATCGTGCCCCATCCGCACCGTCTGCCTGGAATTCGCCGCGTCCATGGGCGCCGTGATCTTTATGGGCGGCGACGATCGCCGTATGGCGCCCCATGCAGAGCTCATGATTCACGACCCGCTGATTCCCCAGGGGGCAGGCGGCTCGGCACTTGCGCTGCAGGAAACCAGCCGGCGTCTCATGCAGACCCGCAAGACCCTCACGCAAATCCTCTCGGACCGCAGCGGCCTCACGCCCAAGCGCATCCAGTCCCTCACTGCAAAAGACACCTACCTTTCGGCCGAGCGCGCCGTCGAGCTCGGCTTTGCCCACGAAATCCTCTCGACCACCAAGGAGGTCGCCCATGTCTAGCCTCGCCAGCCGCCTCGCCGCATCTGAGTCCGCATCGTCCACCATCCTCGCCAAGGATCGAACGCTTTCCTGCGACACCCGCCAAACGGGACTCAACAACAACGCACTTGTGATCGGCCCCTCGGGAGCCGGCAAGACCCGAAACGTCCTCAAGCCCAACCTGCTGCAAATGAACGCAAGCTACATCGTGCTCGACACCAAAGGCACGCTCTGTCGCGAAGTGGGACCCGTGCTGGCAGCCCACGGTTACCGCGTGCAATGTCTCAACTTCGCCGACCTCAACACCGTCCCGGCCCTTGCGCCCGGCATCGAGCGCTGCGGCTACAACCCCCTGAGGCACATTCGCCGCAAGGCGGACGGCAGGCCCAACCAGCAGGACATCCTCTCGGTGGCAAAGGCCATCTGCCCCATCGAGGACAACAACCAGCCTTTTTGGGATCATGCGGCGGCAAACCTGCTGTCGTGTCTTATCGCCTACGTCACCGAACAGCTACCCGCCGACGAGCAGACGATCAGCTCGGTCATCAAGCTGATCGAGCACCTGCAGGACGGTGCCACGGGTCGATTGTTTGACGACCTGATCACGATCGACCCCCAAAGCTATGCCCTCTCGCTATGGCGGCGCTACGCCATTACGCAAAATGCCGAGCGCATGCACGCGAGCATCGTCGGCATCCTTGCCGAAAAGGTCATGTGTCTGGGATTCGACGGCGCGGCACAGCTCTATCGTGAGTGCCATCAGGTGGACTTCGCTTCCATGGGACACACCCCCTGCGCCCTGTTTGTAACCGTGAGCGATATTGACCGCAATCTCGATCCGCTGACCGGCCTCTTTATTTCGCAGGCGTTTATGGGCCTCATTCGTGAAGCCGATAGGCAGCCCGACGGCAGCCCGCCCGTGCCCGTGCGCTTTATGCTCGATGACTTCGCAAATCTGCAGATCCCCCAGATCGACAACGTGCTCTCGATTATCCGAAGCCGCAACATCTGGGCAACGCTGCTGCTGCAGTCGACCAACCAGCTCGATGCGCTCTATGGCGAGGCACGCGCACGCTCCATCATGGGCAACTGCGACACGCATCTGGTGCTGGCGTTCCAGGATCCCGAGAGTGCCCGGGTGTTTTCCGACCGCGCCGACGCGCTGCCCAGCACGCTCATGGCGACGCCGATCGATCGCTCGTGGCTCTTTGTGCGCGGTCGCACTCCCGAACAGGTCGAGCGCTTTAGGCTCGAAGACCATCCGCTCTACGGGGAGCTGCCCGAGGCGCAGCGAGACCATGCGGAGGCCGAGATCTAGGCGCAGGGTTCTCGCGGCGCGCGGCGCCCCAGCGATGTTCCACAAAGGCCGTGCGCCCCGGGACTACGGCAAAGCAAAGGGGCCCGCATCCGATAGGATACGGGCCCCTGACTATAAGGCGCGATGCGTTAACAGCAGCGACTACTTGCGATGCGCGCGATAGAACTCGATGAGCGCCTGGGTCGAAGCGTCCTGCTCGGCCTTGGCGGCATCGTCGTGGAAGGCAGGGGTGATCTGCTTGGCAAGCTGCTTGCCCAGCTCGACGCCCCACTGGTCGTAGGAGTCGATGCCCCAGACCGTGCCCTCGACAAACGTGATGTGCTCGTACAGTGCGATGAGCTCGCCGAGTGCGAACGGGGTCAGCGTGTCGCCAAAGATCGAGGTCGTCGGACGGTTACCCTCAAAGCAGCGGGCCGGGACGATCTGCTCGGGCGTGCCCTCGGCACGAACCTCATCGGCCGTCTTACCAAAGGCGAGCGCCTTGGTCTGGGCCAGGAAGTTGCCCAGGAACAGCTCGTGGACATCCTGGCCGCTGTCGGTCGCAGGGTTGGCGGTATTGGCGAAGGCGATGAAGTCAGCCGGAACCACCACAGTGCCCTGGTGCAGCAGCTGATAGAAGGCATGCTGGCCGTTGGTGCCGGGCTCGCCCCAGAAGATCTCACCGGTGTCGGAGGTCACGGCGCTGCCGTCCCAGCGGACATGCTTGCCGTTGGACTCCATGGTGAGCTGCTGCAGGTAGGCCGGGAAGCGGTGCAGGTACTGGCAGTACGGCAGCACGGCGTGGCTCTTGGAACCGAAGAAGTTGACGTACCAGACATTGAGCAGGCCCATCAGCGCGACGGCGTTGTTCTCGAGCGGGGTGTTGCAGAAGTACTCGTCGATGGCGTGGAAGCCCTCGAGGAACTGCTGGAAGCGCTCGGGGCCGAGCACGACGATCAGCGACAGGCCCACGGCGGAGTCAACGGAATAGCGGCCGCCGACCCAGTTCCAGAAACCGAAGGCGTTGGCGGGGTCGATACCGAAGGCCTCGACCTTCTCGAGTGCGGTGGAGACGGCGACGAAGTGCTTTGCCACGGCCTCGGCGTTCTGCTCATCGGAGCCGTCGATGGCGCCCTGAGCCTTGAGCTGCTCGAGCATCCAGGTCTTGACCTCGCGAGCGTTGGTGAGGGTCTCGAGCGTGGTGAAGGTCTTGGAGACGATGATCACGAGCGTGGTCTCGGGATCCAGGCCTTTGAGCTTCTCGGCCTGGTCGTTGGGGTCGATGTTGGAAATGTAGCGGCAGTCGATACCGGCGTCGGCGTAGGGATGCAGAGCCTCGTAAGCCATGACCGGGCCCAGATCGGAGCCGCCGATGCCGATGGACACCAGATGCTCGATCTTTTTGCCGGTAACGCCCTTCCACTCACCGGAGCGCACGCGCTCGGCGAAGGCATACATGCGATCGAGGACCTCGTGCACGTCGGCGACGACGTCCTGGCCGTCGACGATGAGCTGGCCCTTCTCGCTTGCCGGGCGGCGCAGCGCGGTGTGCAGGACGGCGCGGTCCTCGGTGGTGTTGATGTGCTCGCCGGAGAACATGGCATCGCGGCGCTCCTCAAGCTTCACCTCGCGGGCAAGATCGCACAGCAGCTTGACGGTCTCATCGGTCACCAGGTTCTTCGAAAGATCGAAGTGCAGGTCACCGGCGTCAAAGCTCAGCTTGTTCACGCGGTCGGCGTCAGCAGCGAACCAGGCCTTGAGGTCGATACCATCGGCCTCAAGCTTCTCCTGATGAGCCTCGAGCGCCTTCCAAGCGGCAGTCGACGTAGCATCGATAGGTGCGGCAACAGTTGCCATAGAGTCCTCCTCAGCATACGGGCGCACGCCTCCATGCGCCCGGACATTCAGATGCCACTATTCTAGCGCAGGTCAAGACTACAATCAGCGAGCGTTGCCAATCGGCCCCCAAACGGCAACCGATTAAAAAGGGACAGGCTTATTTTGGCAGGTCAAACGCTTTACCAACCAAAAATAACCCGTCCTTTTATGGCAAATATTAGGCCGCGGCGCAGACGCTACCGAGCAACTCACGCAGAGGAGACCCGATGCCCTCCAGCAGTTCGGGCGCGATAATGGCAAAAACGGGAACCTCACCGGTGCCCACGACAGCAGGCGCCTTGCCCTCCGAGAGAATGCATCCATAAGGGACAAAACCGTCTTCGCCGGCATCGAGCGCCGCCATGCGACGCGCGAGCTCGCGCGCAAAGCCAGCAGTATCGGCATCGCCAATCGCCAGGACAAAGTCCACGCCTTCGTCGGTCGCCAGGGCCACGGCTTCGTCGATCAGCTCGTCTCCCCCGTCACCCTCAACCGAGCCGCAGCGAAAAAGCACGCGCTCGAGCAGAGCTCGATCAAGCGAGCCGAGCGCCGCCGAGACGAGCTCATCACGCGTATGCTTGTCTCCGCCCAGCACGACCAGCGCCTTGGTGCCACCGTAGTGAGCGACCAATCGTCCGCACCAGCGAGCCACGTCTCCATCCGCAACAAGGCGTGTCGGCATACCAAACCCATAATTGACCATCTTTCCCACAACCCTTCCGTGCGCATAGGCGGTATCAATCGTTAGGCTCATGCTACGAAGCAAGGTTTTCCGAGCTGTTTCGCACTCTTTAGAGCTGCGTTAAAAACCCGATCCAACCGCACGACCATACCTACCAAAACAAACCAGTCCCTTTTTGACAGGTTTTGACGACATCCGGACGAGCGGGTATTATCGAACAAGTATTCGATAAGAACATGTGTTTGATGGGAGGACGCGTGGGGCACGAGCAGCACACCTATATCTGCATCGACCTCAAGACGTTTTACGCTAGCGTCGAGTGCGTCGACCGCGGACTCAACCCGCTCACCACCAACCTGGTCGTTGCCGACGAATCGCGCGGGCGCACGACCATCTGCCTCGCCATCACACAGGCCATGAAGGACTTAGGGATTCACAATCGCTGCCGTCTGTTTGAGATTCCCGACGGCATCGACTACATCAAAGCCGTACCGCGCATGCAGCACTACATGGAAGTGTCGGCGCAAATCTACGGCATCTATCTGGAATACGTGAGCCCGCAAGACATTCACGTCTATTCAATCGACGAATGCTTTATCGACGTGACGCCCTATCTAGACCTCTACCATACCAATGCCAAAGGCTTTGCCTGCATGTTGCGCGATGAGGTCCTCGCGCGCACCGGCATCACGGCGACGGTCGGCATCGGCCCCAACCTATTCCAGGCCAAGGTAGCACTCGATATCACCGCCAAGCACGTACCCAGCCGCATCGGCAAACTCGACGACGAAACCTTTCGCAAAGAAATCTGGCCCCACCGCCCCATCACCGACATCTGGGGCATCGGCCCCGGCGTGGCAGCCCGACTCGAAAAGTATGGCGTCTACGACCTGATGGGCGTCGCCGCACTCGACGAGAACTTGCTCTACGACGAACTTGGTGTCAATGCCGAATATCTTATCGACCACGCCTTCGGGCGTGAGCCGACAACCATCGCCGATATCCAAGCCTATCGCCCGCAAGCGACCTCGACCACCACAGGGCAGGTGCTCTCGAAGGGCTATGCCTACGAGCAGGCCTACACCGTCTTGCGCGAGATGGTCGACAGTGCCGTGCTGGACTTGGTCGATAAGCACATGGTATGTGACAGCATCTCGCTCTTTGTGGGCTACGCGAGCGAGCGCGCCGACATACGCCGCCTTGACGCCAGCGGTACAGCGCAATATGTGGACGGATGCGGGCATCTGCGCTCGAGCACATCGAGTATCGAACCCACCGCAACCGCCGGCCCCGAGCTCGCGCCCCGTGCTCCCAAGCCCGTCCAGCGCGATGACGAACGGCGCCGCCTGGTGCGCGAAGCGCAGGCAATCGATGGCATCTTTGTGGGAGAGCATGGCGGCAAACCGCGCGGTGGCTATGCCGCACTCTTTGCGCACTCCAACGCCTCGCGAAAGCTACCCGAGCGCACCAATTCGTTTAAGAAGATCATGGGCTATTTCGATGAGCTCTGGGCGCAGACTGTCGATCCCAAACGACCGGTCAAGCGCATCAACCTGGGATTTGGCAACCTCATGCCCGAGGAATTTGCCACCATCGATCTGTTTAGCGATATCGAGGCCGATGAGCGCGAGCGCGACCTGGCGCGCGCCGTCCTGGCCGTGAAAGGCAAGTACGGCAAGAACGCCCTGGTCAAGGGATTAAGCTTTACCGCCGGCGCCACCGCGCGCGAACGCAACGACCAAGTTGGAGGACACCGTGCCTAAACCCAAACAACAGCCCGTGCGCCCGCCGACCGCCTTCGAGCGCCTGGCGGACCCCGAGGGCAGACGCCGCGCCGCCGACCCCAGCCTCACAGCCAACGGTGCCGTGCGCGCCAACCGCGCCGCACAGTTTATGCCCTTTGCCGCCCTCACGGGATACTACGAACTCGTGCGCAAGCAGGAAATCACCGTCGAGCCAAAACGTGAGCTCACGGAAGAAAAAACCCTCGTGCTTTCTAAAAAGCTCGAGGGTCTCAAACGTGGCGACCTGGTCCGCGTCACCTATTACGATACGTACGGCTATCGCTCCCGCACCGGCATCCTTGACGAAGTACTCCCTGCCTTCAGGCTCCTCAAGCTCAAAGATATCGCCATCGACTTCGACGATATCCAAGACATCGAACTGCGCGGACGAGCCTAGACAAGGAAATGCATCCAAGGCGGCGCTTACAGCGTCATGACGTAGTAACCAGCGTCCTTCACGGCGGCCACGAGAGCACCGCGATCGATCGGCTGTTTAGAGCGCACACGTGCCGTGTGATCCGCATACGTCACCGTTGCCCACACGCCGTCCAGCGCATTGAGGGCATTGGCCACGTTCTGAGCGCAGCCGTCACAGCTCATACCGCCGATGAGCAGCTCATCGCTATAGGGGTAGTGTGACGCATCGGTATCCACCACAACAACCTTTTTGGCCTTCTTACCGCTCGCGCCATCGCTGCAGCAACTCTTCCCGTGTGTCGAAGCGGCAATACGACGCAGTCCAAAAAACATGCCGACGGCAATGACGGCCAGCACGATGAGATTCGCAGGGTTGAGCAAGTCACTCATGCGTTCCCCTTTCAAGTAGCCCTATCTAGATACCCCCATGGGGTGTCCCCATCTTAACCCAAAATCATGTCCGTTCGGTCAATTAGTTTCCCGCTTCAAACTTTTTTGTTGACCGTGGCTTACTTTCGTGTATAAGTTTTCCTAGGCTAACAGTTTAGATCCGTAAGGAGCGCCGTGACTCGAACTATAGACATCCCAACGTTTCAGGCAGCAGTCGTGCGCAACTGCTCTCCCACGCTCGCGGGCATCAAGCCGGCATCGCTCTTTACCTATCCAGGCACCTATGCCCACGGGGACGGCTCGACCGCAACCGAAACCATCGCAGAACGCCGAGCACGCCTGCTCAACGTTATCGCCCAGTGCAATCGCGAGCTTGACCCGTTCGGTATCCACCTGAGTGTTTTGGTCTGGCGGCCCTGCGGAGCGCTCGTGTATATGTACCGAGCCAAAAGCCTCACCACCTATTTCGCAGACCCTCGCGCCCAAACGGCGCTCGCCTCGGAAGGCTACGACACAAGAGACCTTTCGACATGCCTTGTGCATTTGGCATCACGCATCACGCTCGCGAGCAATAACGTCGCGGAATGCGCCTGTAGCCAGACTCGATGCGCACTACCCCAGCAAGCTAGCTGCAGCAACGACTGTACCTGCGAGTTTCCGCACGAAATAGGCTACTTCCTCGGATATCCCTACGACGACGTGCACGAGTTTATCGTCCAGCGCGGCGAGAACTACAAGGTCTTTGGAGCTTGGAAGGTCTACACGAATGTCGAGCAAGCGCTTGCGATGTTTGACGCCTACCGCGCTTGTACTCAATACCTCACCTTTGTCTATCAGCAGGGCTGCAGCTTGGCGCAACTTGCCCAGGCAACCCGATAGAACATAGAAGCCGCGGCAACCTGCCGCACAACTGAAAGGACTCAACATGAGCAAGATCGCCGTCGTCTACTGGAGCGGCACGGGCAACACCGAGGCCATGGCAAACTTCGTTGCCGAAGGTGCAACCGATGCCGGCGCCGAGGCAGAGGTCATCTCCTGCGCCGACTTCTCTGCCGACAAGGCCGCCGAATATGATGCCTTCGCCTTCGGCTGTCCCGCCATGGGCTCCGAGGAACTCGAGTACGATGAGTTCCAGCCGATGTGGGACGAGGTCAAGGAGACTCTCGGCGACAAGAAGGTCGTCCTCTTTGGCTCCTATTCGTGGGCCGAGGGCGAGTGGATGGACAACTGGAAGGCCGACGCCGACGAGGCCGGCGTCAACGTCGTGGACTCCACCATCTGTTACAACGCGCCCGACGACGAGGGCGAGACCGCTTGCAAGGCCCTCGGAGCCGAGCTCGCGTAACGAACCCAGGGCCTCCAAAAGAGCCTGCATCAAAGCGCATCCTCATCCCTACAAAAGAGCGGGGGCTGGATTCAAGTCCAGCCCCCGCTCTTTTATAACGACAGTTACATCAACCGGCTACGAGATATTGCCCAAGAACGCCTTGGTGCGCTCGCTCTTGGGGTGGTCGAAGACCTCGCTCGGCGTACCCTCTTCCACAATGACGCCACCGTCCATAAAGACGACACGGTCGGCGACGTCGCGGGCAAAGCCCATCTCGTGCGTCACCACGATCATGGTCATACCGTCACGTGCCAGGTCGCGCATGACACCTAAGACGTCGCGCACGAGCTCAGGGTCGAGCGCCGAGGTGGCCTCGTCAAAGAGCATGACGTGCGGGTTCATCGACAGGGCGCGGGCGATGGCAACGCGCTGCTGCTGGCCGCCCGAGAGCTGGCTCGGCATAAAGTCGATACGCTCGGCAAGACCGACCTTGGTCAGCTCCTCGACGGCGATCTTCTCGGCCTCTTCCTTGCTGCGCTTGAGCACCTTCTGCTGCGCGAGCATGACGTTCTTTTTGACTGACAAGTGCGGGAACAAATTGAACTGCTGGAACACCATACCCAGATGCGTGCGCACCTTGTTAAGGTCGACGCCCTTGGCGCACACGTCCACACCCTCAACGACAATCGAGCCACTCGTGGGATGCTCCAGACGGTTGATGCAGCGAAGCATCGTCGACTTTCCCGAGCCCGAGGGGCCCAAAACTACGACGACCTCGCCCTTATGCACATCCAGATCGATATCGCGCAGGACCACGTTGTCGCCAAAGGCCTTCTGGAGGTTCTTGATGCTGACGACGACCTCGTTCGAGTTATTGGTTTCGCTCATGATAGAACCTCCTTACAAACCGGCGATGTGGTCGGCGGGCGTCGCGACGACCTGTCCGGCGCTCTTGGTGGGACGCTTCTTTTTTGTTTCGGCCGTACCCAACAGCCTCGCCTCAAGACCGCTCACCAAGCGCGCAAGCGGCAGGGTAATGACCAGATAGAACAGGGCGGCAACCACATACGGCGTGATAGACCCCGTCGTGGCCACGATGGTGCGGGCGTTCATGACGATCTCGACCACGCCCACGGCCGCAAGCAGCGACGTATCCTTGTAAAGCAAGATAAACTCGCTGGTCAGCGTAGGCAAAACATTGCGGAACGTCTGCGGAATCATAACGTAGAGCAGCGTCTGGAAGGCATTCATGCCCAGAGAGCGAGCAGCCTCGTTTTGGCCCTTGGGGATCGATTGAATACCGGCACGGAAAATCTCACACAGATAGGCAGACGAATTCATGGCCATGACGATGACGCCGAGCACGTAGTCATCAACCTTGACGCCGGCCAACGGCAGACCGAAGAACGCGATATAAATCTGCAGGAACGCCGGCGTACCGCGAATGATATTCACGTAGATACCGGCAAGGCAGCGCAGGATGCGCGACTTGGAAATGCGCATGAGCGATAGGGCGAAACCGAAGGGAATTGCCAGCGGAAACGCCACAAGCACGATCGAGAGCGACATGAGGAAGCCCTTGAAGACGATCGGCAGACTCTGGACAAAAATGACCGGGTTCAAGAACAGGCGCAGGAACATATTGGAGTTCCAGGCCTCGACCCACGGCTGCTCCTTAAGATCGGCCAGGAAGTTATCGAAGGCCGTCACGCCCTTGATCTCCACCGACGGAATCTTGGAGATCTTCTTGGTCGAGCCATCGGCCAAAGTGTAGGTGCCGCTAAAGGCCTCATCGCCGCCCTCGACGGGGAAGGTCACGCCGTAAACCTCGACACGGAAAAAGCCGCCGGCAGGCGCCGTCTCGCCAAAGTCAATCTTGAGCGTCTGGCCATCAGCCTTGCACGTGGGTTTCATGGGCGTACGATCCATGAGGTCCTCGCCCGAGAGCATCGTCAATCGCGTGTCATCGGTACCAAACGTCGTGCCGTCGACAAACGTCAAAGAAAGACCGCTCAGCTCCTCATCGGCATCGGCCTGGACCTCCCAGGTAATGCGCGTCTCGGTACCGCCGACCACAGCGCTGCCCGAACCGGTGTTGGGTCGGGCGGTAATCTTTGCGGTCTCAAGCGCCTGAGCGGTCGTGGGCGCATATGCCCCCACACACACCAGCGCGAGCGCCACGGCCATGACGCAGACTAGCTTTTGGAGCAAGGCGGGCAGTGGAAAACGCTGCTCCACGGCCCCTTTGTTCAGTCGAGACAAGGTGGCTCCTATCGTAGAAGTTGCCGGCAAAACGAGACGGAAATGCTCTCCGTCAAGAGAAGCGCAAAGGCCCTCTCCGCCAAAGCGGAAAGGGCCCGCGAGCAATCAAGTAGCTATTTTACTTGATGTTGTACTTAGCCATGAGGGCGTCAACGGTACCGTCGTCGGTCAGGTCCTTGATGGCCTGGTTGATGTCGTCCTTGAGCTTGGTGTTGCCCTGGTTGATGGCGATGGCGTACTCCTCGCCGGTGCTGATCTGCTTGATGGTCTGGCAGGTGTTGAACTGCTCGGCGGTCAGCTGGCTGGCAACGGAGCGGTTGGTGACTACGGCGTCGCCCTTATCGGACTGCAGGGCGCTGAAGCACTCGGTGGCGTCCTTGTAGGGGACAATCTTGGCCTTGGGGAAGTTCTCCTGGGCAAAGGACTCGGCGGTCGAGCCAGACTGGACGATGATGGTAGCGTCGGCGTTGTTGAGCTTCTCGCTGTAGTTGTCGGCCGTGATGTCGGTGTTATCGACCTTGGTCACGATAGCCTGATCGTCCATGTAGTAGGAATCGGAGAAAGTAACTTCCTTCTCACGCTCGGGCGTGTCGGTGATAGCCGCGATGGAGACGTCATACTTGGCGCCCGAAGCGACGCCCGGAACCAGCGTGTCGAAGTCATTGTTGACATACTCGACATCCAGGCCCAGCTTGTCGCCGATAGCCTTGATGAGTTCAAGGTCAAAGCCCTGATAATCGCCGTTGTCATCCTTGTACTCAAACGGAGCGTACTCGGCAGAGGTGCCGACGGTCAGCGTACCGTCCTTGACGAGCGCGTACTCCTTGGAGCCGTCGACCTTCTCGACCTTAGCGTCGTCAGAGCTGCTGGAACCGGCATTAGAACCAGAGGTGGCGTTGGACGAGCCGCAGCCCGTCAGTGCGAGGGCGAGCGCCATGGCACCCGTGGCGGCAAATGCGCCAAGCTTCTTGAGCTTCATAATCAGTCTCCTTCCGGTGACCTCGTTTGATTCAGAGGCCTGCAAAAACTGTTGGCTATTATGCACCTGGAATTACGAATCTGCAATGAGAAAACTGATTGAAACAAACCCATAACGTGAATGGAATACTCTACTTTGTGACAGTCATTACTGCTGCAATGACCTTAATAATCTAATTTCAGCTGCATAACCTGCAAGTTCGTTCGGAGTCTCCAAAATAAACGGCAGCGAACACAAACGGCCATTCGATACAATATTCTGCATAACCTGCATACCGCCACCAAATTCCTCGCTGCCAAGGTATCCCTTGCCGATGCACTCGTGACGATCTTTATGGGCGCCACAAGGGTTCTTCGAATCGTTGATGTGTACGGCATGCAAGCGATCGATACCCACCACGCGGTCGAACTCGTCGAGTACGCCGTCCAGATCATGGATGATGTCGTAGCCGGCATCGCTCACATGGCAGGTGTCCAAACAAACGCCCAGCTTATCGGACAGCTCTGGGCACTTGGCGGCAACGCCCTCGATAATGCACGCCAGTTCTTCAAAGCTACGGCCCACCTCGGTGCCCTTGCCTGCCATGGTCTCAAGCAATACCGTCGTCTGCTGCCCCTCAAACATCACCTGGCACAGCGTGTCGACAATCATCTGAATGCCGACGTCTGCCCCCTGTCCCACATGCGCACCGGGATGAAAATTGTAGTAGTTGCCGGGCAGCGCTTCCATGCGCTGCAGATCCTCGGCCATGGCCTCCAGGGCAAACTCGCGCGCCCGCTCCTTAGCGGAGCAGGGGTTATAGGTATACGGGGCATGAGCCACGAGCGGGCCAAAGTCGTTTTGCTCCATAAGCTCGCGCAGGGCCGCCACGTCATCCATGTCAAGGTCTTTTGCCTTGCCACCGCGCGGGTTGCGCGTAAAGAACGCAAAGGTATTGGCGCCAATGGACAACGCCGTCTCCCCCATCGCCCGATAGCCCTTCGTCGTCGAAAGATGGCACCCGATCGTCAGCATCTCCAGCTCCCTACTCATCAGTTGCGGTGAAATACGGTCTATTGGTGCCTTATTTTGGCGCAAACAGACCGTATTCCACCGCAAGTTATAAAAGGGGCATCAGAGATGTGGGCCGCCAGGCACCACGGGCGCCGGCGTCATGATCCCCTACGCGTCAGCGCCAAGTCCTAGAGGGCTAGACGAATCGCATCGATGATGTGTGCACAGCGCTGCGTGGCGGCAAGGGGCATGACGGGACTCTCGAGTTTCCCCGCCTGAATGAGCTGCGTCGCATGCTGGATTTCGCCGTAGAAATCATCGATCTCAAACGGGGCATTTATTTCTAGCGTTCGACCATCGGAATACTTCACATGGGCGAGCTCGGGACGATGGAGACGCTCGATTTCCAACGAGCCTCGCTCACAGGCAATCGTTAAGCGGCTTTCATATGTTGCTTTGCCGTCGCACACCATATGAATGGGTATACCGCCGACGCTCATACGGATCTCGTCGGCCCAATCGACGCGGCCGCCTGATACGTCACGCCAGCGAACTTCACGGGATGAAACCTCGCACGCGCCCGCGAGCAAATCCTCAAACCAACCGACCGCATAGCAGCCCATGTCATATAGACAGCCGCCCTGCAACGAATCAAGCAGATAGCCCGAAGGAGGCTCGCCGTAATCGAGCTTTTGCACGCTTTCAATCGAGACAATACGGCCAAGCTCACCCGACGCAAGCAAGTCTTTCACGCGAGTGCGCATCGGGCAAAACCGATTCTTCATCGCCTCCATAAACAGCACGCCGCGCTCACGAGAGGTGGAGGCAATCGAGAGAGCCTCTTCCTCACTCAAAACGGCCGGCTTTTCGCACAGCACGGCCTTTCCGGCGCGCAGCGCGCGACAGGCCCAACGCGTATGCATGCCATGCGGAAGAGCCAAGTAGATTGCGTCGACATCGGGGTCGGCAATCAGCGCGTCATAAGCCGCATTGCCGTTATCATCGACCGAGGCATGGCCATGCGCAGCATCGATCGAAAACGCTCGGGAAAATTCCTCGACATGTGCAGGAGTGCGGCCGGCCGCAGCCACCAGCCGTGCCCCGTCCACCTCCTTGAGCGACGATGCAAATCGATGCGAAATGTGCCCGGCGCCCAAAACGCCCCAACGAACCTCGCGCAAATCATCACATGAATCTCGATGGCCCACGACAGCCCCCTTCAGTTGCGGTGGAATAGTTCCTGTTTGGTCACTATTCTGCCGCAAACAGGAACTATTCCACCGCAAGTTATAAAAGGGTCATGAGGAGCGTGTTTTGCCGAAGACTTTAAGCATGGCCGTTACGGGGCCCGGCTGGAAGCGCCGGCGCACGTCATCGAGACGCTCGGGGATATCGATATGCTGCGGGCAGTGGCGCGCGCATTTGCCGCACTTGACGCAATTGCTCGCCAGCTTGGCCTCGCTTGTGCGCACCGCACTCGCCGTAAAGTATTGCGACAGCCCCGTAAACCAGCTGTGCGCATAGCTCGCGTTGTAGGCGGCAAAGCAGCCGGGAATGTTGATACCCTTGGGACATGGCATGCAGTAGCCGCATCCCGTGCAGGGCACGCGATTCGATTTTTCAAACTCATCCAGCACGTGCGCGATCGTGTCGAGCTGGTTGGCAGTCATCGAATTCGGCAACGCGAGGTCTGCCAGTGACGAGTTCTCATCCACCTGCGCGGTATCGGTCATACCAGAAAGCAACATGGTCACCTGGGGATGATCCCACACCCACGAAAGACCCCAGGCGGCAGGAGTGCGCAAATGCGGGTCACGGGCACTATCGAGCACAGCGCGGGCCCGTGGCGGCAGCTTGCCCGCTAAACGCCCGCCCAGCAGCGGCTCCATCACAAACACCGCGAGGCCTCGCTCGGCGGCGGCCATGAGCCCCGCTGTTCCCGCCTGATATCGCTCTCCAGCGTAATTGTACTGGATCTGGCAAAAGTCCCACTCATATGCATCGAGCATCGTCAGGAAGTCCGCTGCGCTGCCGTGGTACGAAAAACCAATCTGGCGAATACGCCCCGCCGCCTTTTGACGCGCGATCCAGTCCTCGATGCCCAACGCCACCACACGTTCCCACTGGGCGGGCGAGGTAATGTTGTGCATGAGGTAATAGTCGATATGGTCGGTCTGCAGGCGGCGCAGCTGCTCGTCGAAAAACCGATCGAAATCCTCCGCGCATTTGCACGAAGCATGCGGCAGCTTGGTTGCGAGCAAAACCTGGTCGCGCAAGCCCAGGCGTTCAAGCGAAGCGCCCACGCAAGCCTCGTTGCCGGGATAGAGATAGGCCGTGTCCAGATAATTAATCCCCTGCTCCACCGCACGGGAGATGATGGCATCGGCCGTCTTCGCATCGGGGTGTCCCGGCGCACCGGGAAACCTCATGCAGCCCAGACCCAGAGCGGATATTCGGTTACCACTTTTGGGGTCAACACGGTATTGCACGGCCCCTCCCTTCGCCATCAGCGCCCCGGCAAGGCGAAACACAATGGTCACGCAGCCGAAACATCGTGGAATCGCAATCGAGAACGTATCGTAACGCAGCAGAAATCGAGCCGTCACGGCACCGCTTTAACATCAGCAAAAAGCCCGATGAAAGGAGTCGCCCATGCCCACGCGCATGTCTTTGCGGTCTGCCCTGTGGCATAAGCGCACAGCGCAATAGTTTCTTTTTTATAACAGCCGCCCCGCGCACCCACCAATCACCCTGGCAGCATACAATCCATCAGGCGCCCCTTACGCGGGCGCCTTTTACATGGGGAGATGATTCACATGCAGATCAACAAGGTCGCCTTTATCGGCAAGGGCGGCGTCGGCCTGCTCTACGGCAGCATGATCGCCCGGGCGCTCGGCAACGACGCCGTCGAATACGTCATGGATGATGCCCGTTTTGAGCGTCATGCGAACGACGCGCTCACCGTCAACGGCAAGCCCTGCGATCTCACGTCCGTCCGTGCCAGCGAGGCGACGCCCGCCGATCTGGTCATCCTGACAGTCAAGACCACCGGTCTCGACCAAGCACTCAAGACTATGGAGCGCGTCGTGGGACCCAACACGCTCATCGCCTCGCTGTGCAACGGCATTACGAGCGAGCAAAAGATTGCCGAACGCTTTGGCTGGGAGCATACCGTTCTTGGTATCTGCCAGGGCATGGACGCCGTGTTTCTCAACGGCGCGCTCACCTTTACCAATGCGGGCGAAATCCGCTTTGGCGCGGCGGCCGGCACGAACCCCGCAACCATCACCGCGATCGACGAGCTCTATACGCGCTGCGGCATCGCCCATACCGTCGAGGACGACATCGCCCACCGCATGTGGGCCAAACTCATGCTCAACGACGGCATCAACCAGACCTGCATGGCCTACGGCGGGACCTACGGAAGCGCCACGGAGCCGGGCTCCGAGCAGCGTCACTGCTTTGTTTCCGCCATGCGCGAAACGCTTGCGGTCGCCAACGCCGAGGGCGTTGAACTGACCGAGGCAGACCTGACGCAAATGGTGCACCTCATCGAGGGAATCGACCCCGCCGGTATGCCCTCGATGGCTCAAGACCGCATCGCAAGGCGCAAAACCGAGGTTGATGAGTTCGAGGGCACCATCTGCCGCCTCGCAACCAAACACGATATCCAGGCACCGCAAAACGAGTGGCTCTATCGGCGCATCCGCGATATCGAGAAAAGCTGGTAGCGCCGACGCGCCGCATTCAACAGCCTTAACAGCAAAACCGCCGCAAGGGAACCTTTCCCCTGCGGCGGCCTTCATCTTCGTCTATGACCGGCGGCCGATCTCACAACAGTTAGCGTTGCGACCCCGGCACCTCGTCCTCATCGTCGCGGCAAAGAACCACGCCTGCGCTTCCCAGCAGCGTGGCCGCGATCAGCGCGCCGACCACGATAGGAGCAGCCCCGCATGTCCCCTGCATGCCCGCGACGAGCGCGGCCGTGGGACCAAGGCAGCCAAGCATCAACGCGACGGCGGCAACGGCAATATCTCGAGCATTCACAAGACCACTTCCTCCAAGAGAAAGACCTTATTTCTCAAGAACCAGTGTGCCCCGCATCCATACGCCCAGCGTACCGCCACGGTAAGGGCTCTGTTAACTCAAACGCATACATAGAACGGACGTCCTTACGTTGCCCTAAAGCTCGGTAAAGACGCCCGTCCGCCAAATATCCGTGATGCAGAAAAATTACCAACCGGTGTAGTAATCGGTGGTTCCGGCAGCGCAGCCGGAGTCATAGACCTTGCAATCACCCTTGGAGCCCGTAAAGGTCGAGCCCTGGGCCATATCGCCCGCGGCAACAACGTAATAGCCGTCGGAATCGCGCCAGAAGCCCTCAGAATCCTGAGTCCATTCGCCCGTGCGATAGTGATAAAGCACATTGCTGCTGTAATAGGTCTCGCGGCGACCGTTGTAGTTATTGACACCCGCAGAGCGCGTCAGGCCCGATCCGTTCGCGTAGGACGCGGCAGACGCGTAGGACGGAGTGTAACCGGCGTTGTAGTACGAAGCCTGGGCGGCCTCGGCAGCCTCCGCCTCGGCGGCAGCAACCTCGAGCGCTTCGCGCTTGGCATCCTCAAGTGCAGTGCGCAGCTCATCGAGCTCGGTCGACTTCGCGTCGACCTCCTCCATCGTCAAAAGACTGCCCGCACCGTCGATACAACCCTGCAGTACAGCGCGCTCGTCATCGGTGGCATAGTCACCGTACATGTTCATGATGATCTGAGCACGCATCTCAAGGGAATCGCGCTTGGCCTCCATCGAGGCGTTCCACTCCTGCATGGAGCCAAAGCCGTCGCTGCGATAGTCGACGGGCTGCACCAGCGTCGCCTCGGACGGCGTGGATCCGACCGTGTCGGATAGTGTTGCCGCGTGGGCATCAGTTGCACCGGCGCCCGCCAAAAGTGCCACGGTCAGAGCGGCGGAAAGGGCGGCGGCTTTCGGTTTTCGTGAATCGATCCTCATGTAGCTGGAAACCTCCGTAGTGCGTTTTTGCTGCGTTTGAGCTGCGTGTGATTCGATCGCGCTGCATAGTACCCCGAGCAAATCGCGACCTGCGGTTTTACTCAAAAGGCGCACGTCAATTGCGTAAAACTCACATCCTCTCAACAGGAGTTTTCCACAACTCGAATGCATAAAGCGTGTCAAAAACCCTGTTTTTGCGCCCTCTCTATGCAAAAAAGACGCCTGTGCAACCATTGTTCGCACAGGCGCCTTGAGCAGGCATTTTATGCAGTTATACCTATCGAGTCGCAAGGGGTCCTTGCACAAGTCGCCTTACTCGTCCAGCGCGGCGAAGGCCTGCTTCAGATCCCAAATGATATCCTCGGCGTTCTCGGTACCGATGGAAAGACGGATCGTGGAGGGCGTGATGTTCTGCTCGGCGAGCTCCTCGGCAGAGAGCTGGGAGTGCGTGGTGGTAGCCGGGTGCACGACGAGCGACTTGACGTCGGCCACGTTGGCGAGCAGCGAGAACACCTGCAGATGATCGATGAACTTCCAGGCGGCCTCCTGGCCACCCTTGATCTCAAAGGTAAAGATCGAGGCGCCGCCACGGGGGAAGTACTTCTGGTAGAGCTCGTGATCGGGGTGCTCAGACAGGCTCGGGTGGTTCACCTTGGCGACATGGCTGTCACCAGCCAGGAACTCAACGACCTTCTTGGTGTTCTCGACATGACGGTCAACGCGCAGCGACAGAGTCTCGGTGCCCTGGAGCAGGATCCAAGCGTTGAACGGGCTGATGCAGGCGCCCTCGTCACGCAGCAGGATGGCGCGGACATAGGTTGCGAAGGCGGCGGGACCGGCAGCCTCGGCAAACGAGACGCCATGGTAGGAGGGGTTGGGCTCGGCGATCTGCGCATACTTGCCGCTCGCCTTCCAATCGAAGTTACCGCCGTCGACGATCACGCCGCCCAGCGAGGTGCCGTGGCCGCCGATAAACTTGGTTGCGGAGTGGACGACGATGTTGGCACCATGCTCCAGCGGACGGAACAGATACGGGGTGCCGAAGGTGTTGTCGACGACAACCGGTAAACCGTGCTTCTTGGCGATCTCGGAGATGGCGTCGATGTTGGGGATGTCGGAGTTGGGGTTGCCGAGCGTCTCGAGATAGATGACCGTGGTGTTGTCCTTGATGGCACCCTCGACCTCTTCCAGGTTATGGGCATCGACAAAGGTGGTCTCGACGCCAAACTGGGAGAGCGTATGCTCCAGCAGATTGTAGGAGCCACCGTAGATGGTCTTCTGAGCCACCACGTGGTCACCGGCCTGGGCAAGAGCCTGCAGGGTATAGGTGATGGCAGCAGCACCGGAGGCGACGGCGAGACCTGCCACGCCACCCTCGAGTGCGGCGATACGATCCTCGAAGACGCCCTGGGTGGAGTTGGTCAGACGGCCGTAGATGTTACCGGCGTCGGCAAGACCAAAGCGGTCGGCGGCGTGCTGGGAGTTGCGGAACACATAGCTCGTGGTCTGGTAGATAGGCACGGCGCGGGAGTCGGATGCGGGATCGGCGCTCTCCTGGCCAACGTGAAGCTGCAGGGTATCGAAACCAAAGGTGTGCTCGGAGTTGTTGATGAACTGGTTCATGATGATCTCCTTGATCGAACAAAAGTAAATAAATAAGAGAGAAGTAAGTCGCTGTCTCCTGATCACGCCGACGGGCGCAAACAGGAGCCCGGCATTCGCCTTGGTAAGCAATTCATATGCGGGCCTCCTTTCGCATCCCGGTTCAGTGGTCGGTTTAATTACCTACCGCCTTTGTGTGTTTTGAATAGTACGAGCATTGTTTCGCTCGGTCAATCACTTAAAAGCGCTAACCTGTTATCGGTTTTATAGATAGCAATCGAAAGGACGGCGCCGATGACCCTTCAGCAGCTTCGTTTTCTGATTGCCGTGGCAGAGTCCGGCTCAATCAACGCCGCAGCTCAGCGCCTCTATACCGCTCAGTCCAACATCTCAAACGCCGTCAAAAGCCTGGAGCAGGAACTCCACCTGGAGATCTTTACGCGCTCCAGCCGCGGCGTCACGCTCACCAACGACGGCACCGAGCTTTTGGGCTATGCGCGCCAGGTCGTAGAGCAGGCCGACATGCTCGAGGCGCGCTACGAGGACGGCGGCACCCCGCAAGCCCGCCTCGCCATTTCCGCCCAGCACTACGCCTTTTCGGTCGAGGCCTTTGTCAACGTGGTCGAGCGCTGCCGCGACAGCAAGTTCGAGTTCATCATGCGCGAGACCACCACATCGCAGATCATCGATGACGTCCGCGCATTTCGCAGCGATATCGGCATTCTGTATCTGGATGACTTTAACGCCCGCGTTCTGCAGAGGGCCTTCGCCGATGCCCGTGCAAGCTTCCATCACCTCTTTGATGCAAAGGTCCACGTGTTCGTAAGTGAGCGCCACCCGCTTGCCCGCCGCCCGCAGCTGTCCCTTGCCGACCTTACACCCTATACGCGCTACAGCTTTGAGCAAGGCACCTCGAACTCCTTCTATTACGCCGAGGAACCTTTTAGCTATATCCCTTGCGACCGCAACATACGAATCTCGGACCGCGGAACACTTACTAACTTACTTATCACGTCGAACGGTTACACCCTGTCGACCGGTGTCCTCTCCAATGAAATGCAATGGGGCATGGCATCGATCCCGTTAGCAGACGCCCCAACGATGCACGTAGGCTATATCATGCACAACGAGCGCAAGCCCTCTTCCCTCTTGCAGCAATACCTCGACGAGCTCAACCGCATCATCCATGCCAACTAACCGTCGGAAGACGGGGTAGAAATCGTAGATTGCTAGTCCCCGGCGGGCATGGCGCTACAATGGTCACTCACACGAAACGTACCCAACGAAAGGAACCATGTGAAGGTCATCATCTATACCGACGGCTCGGCCCGATCGAATCCGGGACGCGGCGGCTACGGCGCCGTGCTCAAATACACCAACCCCGCCGGCAAGACCTTCACCTCCGAGCTTTCGCGCGGCTACGCCAAGACCACCAACAACCGCATGGAGCTCATGGCGGTCATCGTGGCGCTCGAGGCGCTTAACCGCCCCTGCGAGGTCGAGGTCCATTCCGATTCGCAGTACGTCGTCAACGCTTTCAATAAACACTGGATCGACGGCTGGAAAAAGCGCGGGTGGAAAACTGCCAACAAGCAGCCCGTCAAGAACCGCGACCTGTGGGAGCGCCTGCTTGCCGCCAAAAGCAAGCACAAGGTGGAGTTCATCTGGGTTAAGGGACATGCCGGCCACGAGCTCAACGAGCGCTGCGATGAGCTCGCCACCACGGCAGCCGACGGCAGCAACCTCGATATCGACACCGGCTTTAACGAGAGCGACCTGTAATAGCGTTTTCGCGCAGCTTTATATCCCCACGCGCTACACTCATCCTGTAGACCAAACAACGCAAGGGGGACGTATGCTGCGCATCGCGACCATCGGCACATCCATGATTACCGACGACTTTATCCAAGTCGTCAACGCCAACGACCAAGCCGCGTTTGTGGGCACGCTTTCACGCGACGCCAATCGCGGTACTGCCTTTACCGCCGAACACGGCGGCGAGCGTAACTTCACCGCACTTGACGAGCTTGCGTCCGCCGTCGACGTCGACGCCGTCTATATCGGCAGCCCTAACGCACTTCACTACGAGCAGGCCCTTGCCTGCATCGCCGGTGGCAAGCACGTCATCGTCGAGAAACCCTTCTGCGCCACCGAAGCGCAGGCGCTGGAAGTCTTCCGCGCTGCCGAGGCAGCAGGTGTCGTGGCCCTCGAGGCCATGCGTCCCCTCCACGATCCCGCCTTCCACGCCATCGAGGACGCCCTGGGCGAGATCGCCCCCATCCGCCGCGCCTCATTGCGCTTTGGCAAGTATTCCTCGCGCTACAACGAGATTCTCGCGGGACGCGCCACCAATATCTTCGACTGCAATATGGCATCGGGTTCCCTCATGGACATTGGCGTCTACGCCGTCGAGCCCATGGTCGAGATTTTCGGCATGCCTTCCGGCCTTACGAGCATGACTACTCTGCTCGACCCCACCACGCGACAGCTCACGCACGGCCCCATCGACGGCTGCGGTTCCATCCTCGCCAGCTATGGCGGAGGCCGCATCTCCGTCGAGCTCGCGCACTCCAAAATTACGAATGACCTGCTGCCCTCGCAGATCGAAGGCGAGCGTGGCACTATCCAGATCGACCATCTGTCCACGCCCCGCAACGTCCGCATCGACTATCGCGGCGATGTCGTACGCGGCTCGGCGACCGAGGCACCGCGCGAACAGGGCGACAACGGCCGCGTGCTCGACCTACCCAAATCGAACAACACTATGGAATACGAACTCACAGACTTTATCACCGCCATCGGCGGCATCGATAACGTTAAGGAAGAGATTTGGGAGACCCCGGCAGGACGCCACGAGCTTGGCCACTACCGCGATGTCACGCTCGTCTCACTGCGCATCATGGATGCCGTGCGCCAGCAGGCCGGCATTACCTTCCCGGCCGACGCAGACAAGCAGGCATAGCGATGGGCCTCTTCGATACGTTCTTCTCCAGCGTCACCGGCGGCAGTCGAGAGCCTCAAAAACCATCAAACGTCGAGCTCGAGCTGCGCCGCAGGCTTACCGTGCTCGCAAGCGACGAGGCCACTCAAGACACTCCCCTGCGCTATTTCCTGCACTGGACGGGGCAAGTCCAAGGCGTTGGTTTTCGCTTTACCAACACCAACCTCGCGCAGGCACGCGCACTCACCGGCTGGGTGCGTAACATGGAAGACGGCTCAGTCGAGATGGAGATACAGGGAACTCCGGCAAACGTCCTATCTCATCTCGAGGCGCTTCATGCCTCCTACGAGCGCATGGGAACGCGTTTTCGCCTTGTAGACGCCCAGGCCCGAGCCCCACTTGCCAATGAAGACGGTTTCAGTCCTCATTATTAGTATTGTGTGCTAAATACGGTATCATTTACCTACGACCGTTAATAGAAAAGAGGCGAGGCGCATGGCGGTGCAAAGAAGGAATACCAAGCAGCGAAAGCTGGTTCTTGACGCCGTGCGCCAAAGCTATAACCATCCCACCGCCGACGAAATCTACAACGCCGTGCGCGCGCAGGATGACAAAATCAGCCGCGGTACGGTCTACCGCAATCTCAATCTCTTGGCCGACGCCGGCGAAATCCTCTCCATCAAGACGCCGGGCGGCAGCCGCTTCGATCGCACGATCGAGCCGCATGCGCATATCATCTGCACCTCGTGCAGCCGCGTCATCGACGTACCGCTCCCCTTCGATGCCCAGCTCGACGCCAAGGCGTCCGAGCAAATCGGCTGGCACGTCACGTCGCACTACACCATCTTCGAGGGTCTCTGCCCCGACTGCCGGTAGATGTTCGGGACATGCCTTAAAATCCACCTTTCCGCGCTTTGCAGCAAAAAATAGATTTCTAGGCATGTCCCAAATGTCTACTCAGCAAGTAGACGACGCAGCTCTTCTTCGACCGTGTGCACGTAACGGACGCGGTCGTTGATGTCACGCATAGAGGGATTGCAGCTCTCCATTAGATAAGGATGGCCCACTACGTTGAGCATGTCGCGGTCGTTTTCGTTATCGCCAAACGCCATCATCTCATCGGGCGAAATACCCAGGGCACGACCGTAATCGGCAAGCGCGGAGCCCTTGCCCGAACCGAAGCCGATAAAGTCCGTCCATTCGGTTCCCGACGTCATCACGTCAACACGGTCGCTAAAGAGGCGCTCGAAATACTCCAGGGCCGCCGGCTGATTCACCTCGGGCGTCTGGAAGGCAATCTTAATGACGTCCTCGTCGATGTCCTCGGGGCGGTCGACCACCGCCACATCGCAGTGGACCTCATAGCGCAAATGGTCGACGAACGCATTGTTGCCGCTCATGGTGTAGAGGTGTCCCTCACACGAAAGGGTCACGTCGGCATGGGGATACGCAACCACGGCATTCGCGATATCCATAGCAAGGCTACGCTCCATGGAACGCTTGACAACGGCACGTCCCTCGCTCATCACCAGGGCTCCGTTTTCGCATACATAGGCGAGCTCATCGGCCACCGGGGCAAACAGGTAGCGCAAGCTCGCATATTGACGGCCGCTCGCCGGCATAAACACGATACCGCGACGATGCAGTTCATCGATGAGTTCAAAGGCCTCGGAACGCGGCTCGCGCTCCCCCGGATGCAGCAACGTGCCGTCCAAATCGCATGCAATCAGCTTGATTCCTTCAAGACCCATATGCTTTCCCCCACAGCATCTCATCAACAGAAAGACGGACTTTGAATAGCTGTCTCTCAAAGTCCGTCTTACTTATACGCACGTTAACCGCGCGCCTTCTTTACGATCGTAAAGTCTGGAGCCATACTCACAACGGCGTCCGCCGCACTCGACGCAAAGCGCCGGTCCGAATCGAGTTCACGGGTAACCGTCGAGAGCCGAACGCCCTCGACGCCCCGGAGCATGCGGCCCAAAACAGGCTGCACCGGCGTATACATGCGCACGGTATGCTCGTCCGAATCGCCTCGGAAAAGCGGCGCATGCATATTGCCGATCTCCCAGCACGCATGCGCGAGCGCAATCGGGTCCATGCGGTCAACTTCGACCAAATAAACCTCGGCGCTGCGCAGGCGCACGACAACCGCCACGGGTACCGCACCCGTGTGGTCGACGGCGAGCACGTCGCCGTCGACAAGACGACCGCCGTCGGCAGTATCCAGCCGAACATCGACCGTGCGCCCCAGCTCCGTCACGCCCACAAACGCGCATACATCAGCCTGGTCCCAATCGAGCAGCAGATCGTCAACTTCAAAGACACCGCCCAGCTTCCGGCGAAGCAGAAGTTCATAGGACGGATCGTTGAGATTTCCCAAGCATGTCGTCGAAACCAAGCGTTCAGGCATACTCTAACCCTCGACCTCGACGAGCTCGATATCAAAGTTGAGGTCCTTGCCGGCAAGCTCGTGGTTGGCATCGAGCGTCACGGCCTCGGGCGTCACGTCAATGACGACGGCGGGGACAGGCATGCCGCTCGGCGTGGACAGGAAGAGCTTCATGCCCTTCTCGATCTGCTCGATGTTGGGAACCTGCTCGGCCGGGAAGGTAATAACCATCTCAGGATTGCGCTCGCCGTAGGCATCGGCAGCAGGAATGTGCACGGTCTTCTTCTCGCCCACCTGCATGTCGACAACAGCGGCGTCGAAGCCCTTGATCATCTGGCCGGCGCCGCAGGTGAACTCCAGCGGCTCGCCGCGATCGTAGGAGCTATCGAACTGCGTGCCGTCGTCGAGCGTGCCGCGATAATGGGTCTTAACCTTCTTGCCCTGGTTGGACATGGTAACCTCCGTAATAAGGGCGGCGCATAACGCGGGCCGCCATGAACATATGGCGCTAACTATACCCTAGTCATACAATTCAATGACAGTTTGCAAAGAAACGCTGCAACCGGAGGAACCATGGCATATCCCGTATTTGACCTACACTGCGACACCGCCGACCGAATCGGCTGGGCCACGCTCGATCTCGACCTGCGCTTTACTGCCGGCACCGACGGTTATTTCCCCGGCGACGAAACGCATCCGCAAGATTTCGATCTCATCGAGGGCAACGCCTGCGCCATCTCGCTCGCAAAGATCGGCAACACGCCATGGGCACAGTGCTTCGCCACGTTTGTCCCCGACGAGATTCCCACCGCCCACGCTGCGCGCTTCCAGGCGCAAATCATGGCGCATATGAGCGGCCAGGCAATGCTCAACCACGACCGCATGGTCAACGTGCGCAGCGCCGCAGACATTCGCCCCGCGCTCAAGGACGGCAAGGTCGCCTGCATCCACACCATCGAAAACGCCACGTTCTTTGCCGAGGACCCCGCGCTGATCGAGGTGCTTAAGAGCTTGGGCGTACTCATGTCATCGCTCAGCTGGAACGCGCAGGGACCGCTCGCGAGCGGACACGATACCCACGCCGGCCTCACCGCCGCCGGCATCGAGGCACTTACGCAGATGGAGCACGCCGGCATGGTACTCGATGTCTCCCACCTCAACGACGAGGGCTTTGACGAGGTTGTCGCCCACGCCACGCGCCCCTTCGTCGCCAGCCACTCCAACTCCCGTGCAGTTTGCGGCGTTAAGCGCAACCTCACCGACGACCAGTTCCGCACCATTCGCGACATGGGTGGCATCGTCGGCCTCAACTACTGCAGCGAGTTCCTTTCCAACGACGCAACCGACAAGACCGCCGCAGGCGTCACCTTCGACCAGCTGGCGGCACATATCGAGCACTGGCTCGACCTGGGCGGCGAGGACGCCATCGCGCTCGGCGGCGACTGGGACGGTGCCACGGTGCCCGCTTTCCTCTCCGATGCCAGCAAGATGCCCGAGTTCCAGAACATGCTTTCCAAGCATTTTGGCAAGACTGTGATGCAGAAGCTCTGCAGCGACAACGCGCTTGCCTTCTTTGAGCGTTATTAATTTCACATCCCTTGAGCGGGCCGGCATGCCGAACGGTCGACATGCCGGCCCGTCCCCAATCTGAAGGACCGCTTTTGACGCAGCAGTTTACGATTTCCGTATCCCGACCGGATGGGACGCCCATCCCCGTCGTCGTTACCAAAAAGCGCGTCAAGAACTTCAACCTACGCGTCACATCGAGCGGTGAGGTCCACGCCAGTGCACCGCTCGGCGCCAGCCGCGAGTGTATCGAAGCGTTTGTGAAGCGCAACAGCGCCTGGATTATCAGTCGACTTGCCCAGCGCGAGCAACGTCAGGCGACGGCACGAGAGCCGCTCAGCCCCTCGTCCATCATTGCACTTTGGGGCAAACCCATCACCGTTCAGGATGCACTCGACCACAACTTTGAGCCACCCGCACCGCGGCCCAAGCAGGCTACCTTCGCAAGTTTTATGGGTACCGATGAATCGGACGAAGGCCCGCAGGCCAAGCGGCACGCAATCCTCGACGGCCTAACGTCCGATGAGCTCCAAGCCCACATCGACCAGCTCTATACGTCCGAAGTCACATCGGCGCTACGCGATATTGTGCACACATACGAAATCGCAATGGGCGTCGCCGTTTCCCGCGTTTCCGTACGCAGCATGAAAACGCGTTGGGGCTCATGCACGCCCAAATCCGGCGCCGTTCGCATCGCACGAGAACTTGCCGCCTATCCCGTCGAATGCCTCGACATGGTTGTCGCCCACGAGCTCGTCCACTTGCTCGAGCCAAGCCACAATCAGCGGTTTCACGCCCTGCTCGACACGTACTGCCCCAACAATAGAGCGCTGTCGCAGCGGCTCAAGCAGCCACCCATAGAGACGTATTAGAACCGGTTAGCGCACACGCTCGATCTCGACGCCACAGCTTGCCAAGGGCAGGCCAACAGGCGCCCACGGCTTATCGAGCTTGATGCGTACACCAAGCAGCGAGGGATAACGACGCAGCAGCATCTGGGCCGTACCTTCAGCTGCCGCCTCGATGAGCTTAAACGTATGCTCGCGCAGATAGCCATCGACATCGTGGCACACCGAGCCGTAGTCAATCGAGGCGTCCAAGTTATCGTGCTCTCCCGCTGCACGCAGGTCAGCATAGAGCACCAAGGACACGATGAATTTCTGGCCCAGCGCGTTCTCTTCGGGATACACGCCGTGGTTAGCAAAAACCTCAAGACCTTCAACGGTGATGCGGTCGGCATGGCGCAGATCGTCATAGTTCACGTGGGGCACCGCCGTTGCGGTGGATATTTCGCCCCTTCCACGGCGGGCGAGCTCGGCGCCTTCAGTCTTGGTTGCATTCTCGGGCAGTTTCTTGTTGCTCATCGCGATCGTCTCCTTCGTTTAGAACCCCGACCGCGTAAACTAACTACACGCGAATCGACAGGTTCTTTTTATCATCGCTCCAGTTGCAAGCATTGCGCGCGGGGCATGCAAAGCAGGCGCGCGACGCTTTGTCGGCTGCATAGAGCAGGCGCTCGAGCGGTTGGCTGTTCACGCGCAGCTTTCGATGGCCCAGAATGGCCGTCTTAATGGCTGCGGCATCGGCCGGCTCAAACGCTACGTCATCGGACATACCGCCGAGAATCGCATCAGCGACGCGTTCGCTTGCAACATCATGGGATATACCCGATTCATACTGTTCATCTTTGCCGATATCGTGAAGAAGTGCCGTGGCGTAGATGACCTCGCGGTCAAATTCGAGCTGTTCCTCGAGATTCTTGATCCACATAATGCGAGCGACATCCAGCAGGTGGTCAATACCGTGGCGGCAGAAGATGCGCCCCGATTCCAACTGTGCAATGTTGCCCAGGTGCCGCCGGAACAGACCGTTGGCACAGATGTAATCAATGCGAGGCATGGCACCAAAAGGCGCCAGGCCCGAAGCCATAAAGCCGCGACGCGACGTCCCCTCATCGGTCTTCGATGTAAAGTCGTTGACGACCCTCATGCTAACGGCCCAGCATCCTAAAGAACCGCTCCTCGAGCGCGGGATCAGTCTCAAAGATGCCGCGGCGAGCGAGCGTCACGGTCTTGGTGCCGGGCTTTTGCACGCCGCGCATGGTCATGCACATATGCTCGGCTTCCATGAGCACAATCGCTCCCTGGGGAGCGAGATACTCCATGAGGGCATCGGCAACTTGTGCGCACAACTGCTCCTGCAGCTGCAGACGACGGGCGTAGACCTCTACCGTGCGGGCAAGCTTAGAAAGCCCTGCGACACGGCCGTTGGGGATATAGCCAATGGCAGCCTTGCCGTAAAACGGCAGCAGATGGTGCTCGCACAGCGAGTAAAACGTAATGTCGCGCTCGATAACCAAATCGTTCGAAGCGACGGCAAAGGTTTTGGACAGGTGCTCCTCGGCACTCTGGTCCATACCGCCGGCGATCTCACCATACATACGGGCAACGCGCGCCGGGGTCTCCAGCAGGCCCTCACGAGTTGGGTCCTCGCCTATGCCCTCAAGCAACAGCTTAATGGCGGCCTCGACTTTTTCCTGATCGACCATCTGGGCCTCACTTTTCCGATTTTGCGTTCGCGCTATGGTACCACGCCCTTTGGCATCGGCCACAAGCTACATAGTATGGGTCGAATAGACCGGATCGTCCCGCCAAAGCTCCACAGCGTCGCAAAGCGCAACGCCCTCGCGCACAGCACGGGCGCGCGTGGCGTTCATATCGATCACACGCTGGTTACTCGAGCCCCTAAAGCGCAATGAGATATCGTACAGATCCTGAACGAACGGGCCGTCCACCAACATGTCGAGGCAGGCCAGGATACGGTTCGTCACCTCGGTATGATGACGGCCACCCGGCATAAGCTCCTCGAGCACGTCGCCGGTAAAGCACCAAATGGTCTTGCCCGACCCCGCGGGATAGGCCGCACGCACGCGTTCGATAAAGTCAACAAGCCCCACCTGATTCTCGGGCTCCATAGGCTCGCCGCCCAGAATCGTCAGGCCATCAATAAAGGGATGGTCGAGACTCTCGATAATCTTGTCCTCGACGGCACGGTCGAACGGCTCACCCGCAGCAAAGTCCCACGCGACAGAGTTAAAGCAGTTCTTGCACCCACGACGGCACCCGCTCACAAACAGAGAAGTACGAACGCCTTCCCCATCAGCAATGTCGAAATACTTAATGTTCGCGTAATTCATAGGTAACTCTCCCGGGAGGCCGGGACATATCATCCCGTCCTCAAACATTCTCGGCCTGCGGCCTGCGAAACTGCGGGCGGGACGATATGTCCCGGCCTCATGCAAAGGGTAACTCAATGAACGAAGCGAACATCGAGCATAGGGTTCGAGATCTAATAAAAACTGGGTTGCGGCTCAACCGCCATCGCAAGTAAATCGCAGCTGCAGCTCGAATTATCTCCGCTACGAACTTCGAGGAGTGAGCAGGCCGCATGCTACATCTCAACTACGTCAACTTGGCTGAGCCGAGAGGGCCGCTTGGGCTTTTGCTCGATATGAGTTCCGCACGCAAAGAAGGCCACTTAATGTGGCCTTCGTCTTGCGCAGGACTGTCCGAAATAGCGAGCAAATGCCCAAGCGGCCCTCCCGGCTCAGCCCCAGAGCGGTATTAGAGATGCAGCACGCGGTCGCGGATCTCCTCGGTTCGACCCTGGTTCCAGAACTGGGTACCGATGTAGCCGCACGTACGACGAGCGACGTTCATCTTCTCCTGATCGCGGTTGCCGCAGTTGGGGCACTCCCACACCAGCTTGCCGTCATCCTCGACAATCTTGATCTCACCGTCGTAGCCGCACACCTGGCAGTAGTCGCTCTTGGTGTTGAGCTCGGCGTACATGATGTTGTCGTAGATGTACTGCATCACGCGAATGACAGCCTTGAGGTTGTCCTGCATGTTGGGAACCTCGACGTAGGAGATGGCACCGCCCGGCGAAAGCTGCTGGAACATGCCCTCAAACTTAAGCTTATCGAAGGCGTCGATCTCCTCGGACACGTGGACGTGGTAGCTGTTGGTGATGTAGCCCTTGTCCGTCACGCCCGGGATAATGCCAAAACGACGTTGCAGGCACTTGGCGAACTTGTAGGTCGTCGACTCCAACGGCGTGCCGTACAGCGAGAAATCGATGTCGCTCGCAGCCTTCCACTCGGCGCACTTGTCGTTCATGCGCTGCATGACGGCCATGGCAAAGGGCGTGCCCTCCTTCTCGGTGTGGCTGTGGCCCGTCATGTACTTAACGCACTCATACAGGCCGGCATAACCCAGACTAATGGTGGAGTAACCGCCCACGAGCAACTTGTCGATCGTCTCGCCCTTCTTCAGGCGGGCGAGGGCACCGTACTGCCAAAGAATCGGTGCGGCATCCGAAAGCGTACCCATCAGACGCTCATGACGGCACAGCAGGGCGCGGTGGCACAGCTCAAGGCGCTCGTCGAAGATCTTCCAGAACTTATCCATGTCCTGATGCGAGCTCAGCGCGACATCGGGCAGGTTGATGGTCACAACGCCCTGGTTAAAGCGACCATAGTACTTGGGCTTGTTCGGGTCGTAGTTCAGCGCGTTGGCAACGTTGTTAAAACCGTTGCCCGAGCGGTCGGGCGTCAAGAAGCTGCGGCAGCCCATGCAGGTATAGCAATCGCCGTTGCCGGCGGTCTCGCCCTTCGACAGCTTGAGCTCGCGCATCTTCTTCTCGGAGATGTAGTCGGGAACCATGCGCTTGGCGGTGCACTTGGCAGCCAGCTGGGTCAGGTAGAAGTACGGGGAATCCTCGTGAACGTTATCGTCCTCGAGTACATAGATGAGCTTGGGGAATGCCGGGGTAATCCAAACGCCGGCCTCGTTCTTAACGCCCTCGTAGCGCTGGCGAAGCGTCTCCTCCACGATCATGGCAAGGTCGTGCTTCTCCTGAGGCGTACGGGCCTCGTTAAGATACATAAAGACCGTCACGAACGGCGCCTGGCCATTGGTGGTCATAAGGGTCACGACCTGATACTGAATCGTCTGGACGCCGCGACGAATCTCATCGCGCAGGCGATCCTCAACAACCTCGCGGACCTTTTCGGGAGATGCGGAAACGCCGAGCTCCTCGAGCTCGCGGGCGACCTCGCCGCGAATCTTTTGACGGCTCACCTCAACAAACGGAGCAAGATGGGTCAGCGAAATCGACTGGCCGCCGTACTGGGAGGAAGCAACCTGAGCGATGATCTGCGTCGCGATGTTGCAGGCGGTCGAGAAGCTGTGCGGCTTCTCGATCAGCGTGCCCGAGATAACGGTGCCGTTCTGGAGCATGTCCTCCAGGTTCACCAGGTCGCAGTTGTGCATGTGCTGAGCAAAGTAATCCGAATCGTGGAAGTGGATCAGGCCCTCATTATGGGCGTCCACGATCTCCTGGGGCAGCAGCACGCGCTGAGTCAGGTCCTTGGAAATCTCGCCGGCCATATAGTCGCGCTGAACGGAGTTGACGGTCGGGTTCTTGTTGGAGTTCTCCTGCTTGACCTCTTCGTTATTGCACTCAATCAACGACAGGATCTTGTCATCGGTCGTGTTCTTCTGGCGCTTCAGGCTCTGAACATAGCGATAGATGATGTAGTGGCGGGCAACCTCGTAGCAGTCGAGACGCATGATCTCGTCCTCGACCAAATCCTGGATCTCCTCGACCGAAACGGTGTGGCCCGCGTTCTCGCATGCCTCGGCGACGTTTTGCGCCGCATAAACCACCTGGCGGTCGGTTAGACGAGAGCTCTCCTCGACCTCCAAGTTGGCGGCGCGGATGGCATTGACGATCTTATCGATGTCAAAGACAACCTCGGTGCCGCTGCGCTTGATGATCTTCATCCTCTTGCCTCTTTCGCGTCGTAACCTCATTGCGCTTCAGAGCCAAACGATGCCCGGCAGGGCTTGCCCCTGTCTTGCGGCGCCGTCGCGCAATCTGTGTTCTCGATAAACCATAAGTCCTCATGCGGACAATCCTCGCGGCCGATCAAGCGGCTCAAAGGCGTGTCCAAATGGGACGAATAAGGTCTTCGTTCTCTGTCCGCCATCTATCATACGACAAAGACGCATCTATATCCTGTATTCTTTTTTTAGTTCAAACACAACATATAGTGTTTCAGCAGGTCAAAGCAATTAGTCATTTTGCAGACGCATTAATTATGAGGGGTTCTTGGCAAGTCGGTAAAACGTTACCAACACGGCTACCTGCATGGCAGTTATAAAACCCCCTTAGTCAAGCCGCTGACAAATCCTACCAAAACCAAGCCGCTCACGCCAAAAGAATCCAAAAGATTGTGCTTGACCAACATGTTGCGGTCACGATCGGCCAGGACGTATGCAATCTGCCGGCACCCCTACGGGATGCGAAGACCATCGCGTACAGACCTTGGATCAATATTTGGTGGTTATTTGGCGGCGTGCTTGGCGGCATAAAACAAAACAGCCCAGAGACATAGCCTCTGAGCTGCGAACATTTGGTGGGCGTTAGAAGATTTGAACTTCTGACCTCTTCCGTGTCAGGGAAGCGCTCTCCCCCTGAGCTAAACGCCCAAATGGAGCGGACAACGGGGCTCGAACCCGCGACCCCAACCTTGGCAAGGTTGTGCTCTACCAACTGAGCCATGTCCGCCTGCGAGGATTTAATATACGGGATGATCCACCCAAATGCAAGAACTTTTTTAAAAAAGTTTTGCGACGCCCTCGCGAACCTCGCGAGGACATCAGCCACCACGGAAGGCGCAGGCAAACGCAAACTCGCCGCAAGATGCCCCTACATCTCACTGAGCATGATCCAGGCAGAGCTGTCCTGCGCGAGCCTGCCGTCTGCAAGCGGTGATGAGGTGAGCAGGACCCTGCCCGCCGGCAGCTCCACGGGTGCTGCACCGAAGTTCGTCACACACGCCCAGCCGTTATCGCGGCGATAGGCGATGACGCCGCCCTCAGCGCCCTCGGCACCATCCGCAAGACCGGTGCGCCCGTCAAGATCGAGCCACGCAAGATCGTTGGCGCACCCGCGCAGCTTGCGCCGCAGCCAGAGGGCGTCACGATAGAGCGCAAGCATCGATGTCGGGTCCACTTCTTCCCTATCGGCAGCATAATCGGAAAACCATGCAGGCTGCGGCAGATGGGGCGCCGCATCGGCGTCTGCCGGCGAAAACCCAAACGATCCGCCATGCGCGGGATCGTCCGCCGCCACCCACGGCAGGGGCACACGACAGCCGTCGCGCCCCTTCTCACGCTTCGGTCCGTGCGTATTGGTCGCAGTAGGGTCTTCGAGTGCAGCCCACGGGATATCAGCCACCTCAAAAAGGCCGAGCTCCTCACCCTGATACACGTATGCCGAGCCCGGAAGCGCCAGTTCAAGCAAAAGGGCCGCCCGCGCGCGGCGCTCGCCGAGTTCACGGTCCTCGTCATAAGACAACCCGTCGCGTAAGAGCCAGTCGAGCGCAATCTGGTGGTAGCGCGTCGCCTTGATTTGCGGCAGGGCATAGCGTGTCGCCACGCGCGGCACGTCGTGGTTGGAGAGTACCCAGGTCGAGGCGGAATCGGATTCGACGGCTGCCTTCAAGCCCTTCTCGATTGCAGTGTGCATGTCATCATAGGTCCAAGTGGCCTTGGCAAACTCAAAGTTGAATGTCTGGCCAAGCTCGCTGGGACGCGCATAGAGATACTGGCGCTCGGGCAGCACCCACGCCTCGGCAACGGCACTGCGCGGCGGATTATAGCGGTCGAACACGCGGCGCCACTCGCGATAGATCTCGTGGACCTCATTGCGGTCCCACAGCGGATGGGTGCCGTCGTCAACCATGTCATCGCCCTCGGCGAGATGCCACCGGTCGAGGTCATCGCGGTCGAGATCCTTGGCGAGACCCTGCGCCACATCAATGCGAAAGCCGTCGACGCCTCGATCGCTCCAAAACGCCAGGACGTCGCAAAAGAGCGCATGAACCTCGGGGCATGACCAGTCAAAGTCCGGTTGCTCGGGCGTAAACATGTGCAGATACCACTGACCGTCCGCAACACGCGTCCATGCGGGGCCGCCAAAGTTGGCATTCCAATTGGTGGGAGGCAGCTCGCCATGCTCGCCGCGACCATCGCGGAAGATATAACGGGCGCGCTCGGGCGATCCGGGGCCGGCGGCAAGAGCGGCTTTGAACCAGGGGTGCTGGTTGGATGAATGGTTGGGCACGATGTCGACGATGACCTTGATGCCGCGCGCGTGAGCCGCAGCGATCATGTCATCGAAGTCGTCAAGCGAGCCGAGACGTGGGTCGACATCGCAGTAGTCCGCCACATCATAGCCGCCATCGACAAGAGGCGATGGATAAAACGGGCTCAGCCAGATGGCCTCGATACCCAGTCGCTCAAGATAGTCCATCTGCTGGGTAATGCCCGCGATATCGCCCAGACCCGAACCAGTCGAATCCTTAAACGAGCGCGGGTAGATCTGATAGATCGCGGCATCGGACATCCATGAGCGCGAAGAAGACTTTTCTGTAGCCATGGGGCGTATCTCCCTTGCAACGAGGTTATGCGAGATGCCCACGATGATACGCCCAAAGCGGACATTCGCGACAAACAACGCCACAGCCACGCCCCAAAACGATCGCCCCCTCTCGGGTTCAAGCCTCCTGGGACGAATCGACCGATTAGTGAAAAGAACGGAAGACCCACTTTCCCGGCCACGACAGCGAGCGGGCTCCGGGTGCCCCAGGTTGCCGCGAAAGAGGAGGGAAGCGTACTTTATGTACGCGACCGACGATTGAGGGGCAAGATGGGGTGCCCGGGGCTCGCGCAGCGTCAACAAAAAACGCGGTTCGTTAGAACCGCGTAAGATAGTTGGAGCGGACAACGGGGCTCGAACCCGCGACCCCAACCTTGGCAAGGTTGTGCTCTACCAACTGAGCCATGTCCGCATATGTAAAACAAAACGGGCGCCGGAGCGCCCGGATGTTGCCTGGAGGCGAAGCCCGGATTCGAACCGGGGGTAAAGGCTTTGCAGGCCTCTGCCTTACCACTTGGCCACTTCGCCGAAAAAGGACCGCCTAAACGGTCCGGAAATGCAATGGAGCGGACAACGGGGCTCGAACCCGCGACCCCAACCTTGGCAAGGTTGTGCTCTACCAACTGAGCCATGTCCGCTTGCGGGTTATTAATTTACGCGAGTTGTCCAAAAGACGCAAGTACTTTTTTCAAAAAACTTGTCTGCCGCATGTTCTTAGTAGCCAAACGCGCTAAAGCGATTGGCTAGGCACACGATTCCAGCGCTCCGCTAAACAGCTTCACCATCTGCACGCGCGTGCCGGCGCCGTCCGTACGACGAGCAACCTCCACGTTATCGACGAGCATACGCATAAGCTTGATACCACGGCCGCGCTCCTCAGATGCGACCGGTTCGTTCGTTTTATCGATAGCATAGCCGGCACCTCGATCAAGCACCTCAACCACAACGCGATCACCATAGGCCTGAACCGTCAGGATGCACCCGATACCGCCCGCATGGTCATAGGCATTACCCAGCGCCTCCCCCGACGCCAATGCGACATCATAGCGCTCGTCACGGCGCAACGGAAGCGATTCAAGGAGTTCGGCGATGCGATGTCGGTAGTATGGAAGATTCTCGATACCCTGACGGACCTCGACGCTCTTACTCCAGCGAGGCAGCTCCCCCACCGGAATGGCGGGAATAGACTCCCGTGCCGGCCCCGCGACATGAAGGATATCGACAAGACGAGCAATCTCCAAAAAGCGAACAACTTCACCTGATGCATTGACGAGCGAAAGCAGGCCTTCTCGCCTCATGAGCTCACGAGCGCGCGTAAGCAGGAATGCCAAGCCCGTCGAATCGATAAAGCTAACAGCCTGACAGTTGATGACAACACGACGCACGCCGCGGCCAATCAAAGCATCCAACCGCCGACGCAGCGCAGGCACCGTGGCGATGTCGATATCGCCTGGTGGCGTCAAAACCGCTATGTCATTCCACTCATTCATACGACCATGGTTCCCCAAAAGAGCTTGTTCGATGCATGCGTTTCCGCAACCGTGCGGATTCGACGCGCCCAGCGTCGCTGTTTAGGACCGGCCCCGCAAAAACTCAAGGGACACCAATGCAATGTCATCGTCCAGCGCCGATTCGGTAAATCGGTCGAGCTCGCCCAAGACCTTGCCGCAGATTCCCGATACGCCCTCACCCGAGACAGAGAGCAGAAGGTCACGAAGGCGCTGCTCGCCAAAGAACGCTCCGGTGCGGTCGCGGGCCTCAATCGTTCCATCCGTATACATGAAGAGCATGTCGCCAGGAGCGAACGTAAACACGCCCGTCTCGTAAACCATGCCTTCGAATGCGCCGATTACGCCCGATTGGCATCCAAGCAGTTCGACCTCTCCCCCACGGGCCACGCCGCCGCCCAGCGGCATCGACTCTGGCCTGATGACCATGGTCGGAGGATGGCCCGCCGAACAATACGTTGCGCGTCCGGCTTTAAGGTCAATCTTGGCGATAAAGGCCGTCACGAACGTCTCGACCCTCGAAAAGCCCATGAGCATGCTGTTAAGGGAGCGTGCCATGCGGGCCGGGCCAGCGCCCTCCCAGGCATATGCCGTCAGGGCCGTCTTGACGAGCGCGGACATCGATGCGGCCTCAATGCCTTTGCCAGACACATCACCCAAAATCATGACGGCGCAGTCGTCGGGAAGTCGGATGAGCGTATAGAAGTCACCGCCGACCAACGCCGAGTTCGTGGCCGACAGGTACACCGAATCGGTTGCGATACCCGGAACATCCCCCAGGGAATTTCTCATGCCGATCTGGAGGGTCTGAGCGATATGGCGCTCCTCGCGCTTTTGAGATTCGCCTTCGTAGATCAGTTCAAAGTCATGCGCCAAGTGCACCAAGTAGTCATATTCAAGGTCATCAATCGGCTCTTGGCTACCATCACGAAGCAGCAGCGCGCGCGTCGTCGGACTCTTCGCAACAGAAGCAGGAACAATCGCGTCGTTACTGTGCTTGCCATCACCCTCAGAGCGCGGGCGCCCCGCCTCGATGCCGGAGTCGACGTAGAGACCTTGACAAGGCAGACCATGCGCCCTAAGCCAGCCTCCCATAGGCATCGATTCGTCAACGCGAGTTATACGAACGTGTTTAAGGTCCTCGGCACTCGTACCGCCCAAAACAGATGCCTCAAAGCCATCAGGGCCAGCCCCCAGACGTGCCGCTGGCGCCGTCGTGGAAAAGAAAAGCTTCTCAGGGTCGTCCGGCAAGGCAACGCGACTGCCGCCTTCAAAATCTATGACGTAGGAATCCAGACTGGCGTCATACTCAACAGGGCAAAAATGGCAGTTAAGCATATTGCAGATCTCGGACGATACCGCCTGGGTAGCCGCGGCAGAATCGTCTAGAAAGGTAAACAACTCATCACGCAAGACATTGAGCGAGCGGCCAAGCTCGGCCGTGCGACGGGAGCGAAGGCTCGATGCCATGCCGACCAGCTGGATAGACAGGTAATCGCAAATGACCTCGAGCACATTAACGTCATAGGCGAGCGGTGCCTGAGGGCGTTTCCAACCAACTTCCAGCACGCCAAGGATCTGCGTACCGTAAAAAACGGGAAGACAGATCTCGCTGCGGTACGGAGGCATATCCTGCATACGCAACAGGTGCTTAGAACGATTGTCCAGGTCCATAAACATACCGGAGGCGGCCTTATCACCCTCAAGGTCCTGTTGAATCGACAAGCGACAGGCACGCGACTCACGAAGAACATACGTCGGAATGCCAGCGCCATACGGCAAAAACTCAGGCAGGTAGCTGTCGTACAGCTCCTTGGAAACACTGCGAAGTTTAAAACCGCCGCTCTCAGAAAAATAGATAGCAGCACCCGAAGCATCGAGCGTTCCTACAAGCTGGTTCAAAACGGTATCAAGTAGGCTGGGCAGCTCATCGGAGCCCACGGTACTCATAATGACCGAAAGCGTGCCAGAGAGGCGCTTGTTCGCCACTCTAAGCTCCGAAAGAGCACGCTTGAGCTGACGGTCGTGCGAATACTGTTCTTCGATGCTATGGAGCGCCACCAGGACACGTGGCGCGCGGCGCCCAAAGATGCGTGGAGGCGTTACGGAGCCCGCACGAACCAAGACGGGGATAAAGGAGCCGTCACTCAGCTTGAGCATCAGTTCGTTCTCGGAGCCATCAGTTTCAAATGGCAGACGATGTTCCGTCGCACGTTCAAAAGCGGACGAGTACAGGACGTCTTTAACATCTCCACCGATGACGTCGGCGCGTTCCTCGCACATCAAACCAAGTAAGCGATTATTCACATGCAGAATGGTTCCGTCGAGCTCGCAGATGATGACAGCATCGCTCGTGATCTCGACTAGTTGGGCAACGTCTGCCCACTCGTTGCGTTCAAGCGTTTCCATCGTGGACCCCACCGTCTATCGGTAACAAAAAAGCCTCCGAAGAGGCTTCTCAAATGCGATGGTGTCGGAGGCGGGACTTGAACCCGCATGACCAAAAAGCGGTCACTAGCACCTCAAGCTAGCGCGTCTGCCAATTCCGCCACTCCGACATGCTATGTTGTTGATTCACGGTTCGTTTTGTTGGACCCGCGCGTTCAACGAGGAAGATAATAACCTATGATTCGAGAACTGTGCAAGCACTTTTTTCAAAAAAGTTTACGAATTTGTAAATCCTTGATTATCGACTTTATCCGAACACCTCCCACATTCATCCGCACATGTGCGGATGAATGTGGGAACCCGATACCCTGAGGGCCGGATCGGCCGGCCCCGGGAGATCGGAGGACGGCATGTCCGGAAAGAAGAAAAGTGGCTCCGCAAGGGCGGTCCCGAGGGCCTATGGAAGGCTCACGAGGCACGAGCGGGACACGGTCCAGAGGATGCTGGAGCGCAGGGCGTCGTGCAGGGAGATCGCGAGGGAGCTGGGCAGGTCGCCCTCGACGGTGAGCGCCGAGGTGGCGTCGCACAGGTTCGTGACGGCGCCGAAGGCCAGGCGCGGCGAGCGCGTGGACGCCTCCGCCGACCTGTCGGCGGCCTGCCCGCGCCTGGCGGCGTGGCCGCGATGCTGCAACGGCTGCGGCCGGTACCGCGCGATCGGCTGCAAGCGCCGCCCCCACGTCTTCTACGAGGCCCGGGCCGCGCAGCTGTGCGCCGACTCGGTCCTCGTCTCGTCCAGGCGCGGGATAAACGCCGACGAGCCCGCCGCGGCGGCCAGGCTGGAGGCCATCAGGGACTGCCTGCGCCGGGGGCTGTCGCCCGAGCAGATGGCGGCGCGCAACGGCGGGCCCGTGGACCTGTCGCCCTCGACGATCTACCGCTGGGTCGCGGCGGGCTACGACGGCATGACCAACATGGAGCTCAGGCGCAAGGTCGGCTACAGGCCGAGGAAGCGCGCCGCGGGCCGGGCGGCGACCCGCCACTCCGCCCGCAGGTCGCATGCCGCGTTCCTCGCCCTCGGGGAGGATGCGTGCGCCGCGGCCTGGGAGATGGACACCGTCGAGGGGGCCCGGGAGGACTCCGCCTGCCTGCTCACGCTGCTGCACCGGCCCAGCAGGCTCCAGCTCGCGCTGCCGCTGGAGGAGAAGACCGCCGGGCGCGTCGCGGCCGCCCTGGGCGATATCAGGGAGGTCCTCGGCGCCGACGGCATGGGCAGGGTCTTCCGCGCCGTGCTCACCGACAACGGCACGGAGTTCTCCGACGAGCGGGCGATCGCGGACCTCGTCGGCGAGGGGCCGGGCGAGACGAGGCTGTTCTACTGCGACCCGAGGCACAGCGACCAGAAGGGCGCCTGCGAGCGAAACCACGTCGAGATAAGGAAGCTGCTGCCCAAGGGCTCCGGACTCAGGTTCGACCGGCTCGCCCCGGCGTGTTAGCGTCAATATAATTTTCACCATTTCCACCAACGCATTTTCGCCAATCGCGCCAACGCGGATACGCCGGATTCGCCAACGCGGATGTGCCGCTTTCGGCGCCTAGGCGCCCTCCTCCTTCCC
>NZ_JBBNLU010000020.1:0-22802 GCF_040092335.1 Collinsella sp. CLA-ER-H8
TCGAAGCGTAAGCCCCGGCGTTGGTGGAAATGGTGAAAATGCGTTGGCGTGATTGGGGAAATTGCGTTGGCGGAATCGGCTAAAGTGCGATGGCGAAATTGGTTGTTTTTACAGTAGCGCTAACAGCGCTGGCCAGCACCTCCCCGTCGCGGTCGATCAGGCAGGCCCAGTGCGATGACTTGCCGACGTCCAGGCCGAGCACGGCCGCGGGTCTGGTGGATGGCGCTTTCACGGTGGTATCCTTCCGGTAGTCGTTCGACCGGATGGCCTCCCCCTCGGCACTCACATTACCAGCCGCGGCACCTGCCCGGCACTTTCCTATCAGCCGTCGGGGGCGGCGCGTCCCGCGCCGGCAGCACCCAACTGGCCCTCTCGGGGGCAGGGACGTTCGGCCGTGCGCGGGCGCCCGGTCGGCGGCCCGTTCTGGGCGCGCCTCAATCGTAGCCCGAGACGGTCCCGGGCTGACAATTTCGACTGTAATGGACGTTCTTAAACGGCTAGTCGCTGGGGACACTCTTTGGCGTGTCGCCTGACGCCGCGACCGTGAGACCTCTGGCACGCGTGAGCTATTTGCTAGGTCCTTGTAACGTTTGCGCCCGCGGAGTCTTATCTGAGCTCCCTTTGGGTACGTTGGAATCGGATACACGTTCGATTCCAACAAGCCCGAAGGGAGCTTTTCTATGTTTAAACTGATTGCATCCGATATGGACGGCACACTGCTTGACGAAAACGGCCAGGTGCCTCCCGAGACCTACGAACTGATTCTGGCGCTACACGAGCATGGCGTGCATTTCGCCGCATCGTCAGGTCGTCGCTACGATCGCCTGTGCGAGTTCTTTGCGCCCGTTCGCGACAAGATGGACTTTGTCGCCGCTAACGGCGCCCAGGTCTACGCCGACGGTAAGATGGTGGACCGTGAGGTGTATTCCCACCTGGCGATTCGAAGGCTCGCCCAAGCCGTCAGGACGTTTCCCAATCTGCATCTTGCGCTCTTTGACCGAACCAAGTCCTTCCTGCTCGATGACGAGTGCAAGTTCGTGCGTGAGGTCGATAAGGACCTTCCCAATGCCGAGCGCATTTGGGAGCTGCCCGATCCCAGCGTAAATATCATCAAAGCGAGTATCTTTTGCGACGACAGTGCGGTTATGGACAGCGCGTACGTGCTACAGCGCGAACTTGGTCAGCTCTTTACTTTTGCGCCTTCGGGCAACGCGTGGATCGATGCCATGCAGCCTGGTGTGTCGAAGGCCTCGGGTATCGCGCAGCTCGCGGAGCATTACGGCATTGGACGCGACGAGGTCATGGCGTTTGGCGACTCGATGAACGACTACGAGATCATTCGCTTTGTCGGCACGGGCTGCGCGATGGAAAACGCGCGCCCCGCGCTCAAGGCGGTGGCCGATCGCGTGGTGGGTTGTAACCGCGACCACGCCGTCCAGCAGGAGCTCCGTCGCGTGCTGGAGAGTCTCGCTTAATCCGGCAGATGGGGACGTTTCTTTTCTGCCGGCAGTGGGGGACAGTCCTTGCAGCTTTTTCGCGAAGAGTGTCCCCAACGACTAGTCATTCAAGAACGTCCCCAATGACTAGTCGTTTAAGAACGTCCCCAATGACTAGTCGTTTAAGAACGTCCCCAATGACTAGGCAAGGGCGGCCATGATGGTGCGGGCGACGCCGTCGTGGTCGTTGTCGTATTCGGTGATGGCGTCGGCGGCCTCGCGGTCTTCGGACTCGGCGTTGATCATGGCCATGCCGTGGCCCGCTGCCTGTAGCATGGGGATGTCGTTGATGTTGTCGCCGAACGCCCAGGCGTCGGCGAGACGCTCGCCCAGGTGCTCGCATAACCACGTGAGGGCCGTCCCCTTGGTGGCGCCCTCACCCATGACCTCGATATTCATGGCGTACGAACGCGTGACTTCAATGCCCTCGAGCGTGTCGAGCGCCGTCGCGATGGCGTCGCGATCGGCCGGGTTGTGCCAGTACATGGCGATGCGTTCGAGTGTCTCGACCTCGTTGATCTTGCTGTCGATATCCATGTCGATCGGTGTTCGTGTGCGCTTGAGCGAAGCCGCGATGTGGGGGTCGCCATCGCAGAATTCGTCCAGGCGCGTGTAGAGCGAGCGGGGGAGGAAGCACTGCCCGTCCGCGAAGATATCGAAGGTGACGTCATGGCCGGCGGCAATGCTATGGACGCGGTGGGCGATGGCGCGGTCGAGCGGTCGGCTCAAGATGCGCGTGGCGCGCGAGGCGTCGGTGGGCACATCGTCGTCGAGCTGCCAGACGCTGGCGCCATTGGCGCAGACGGCATAGTGCACGGCGGGATGGGCGAGGATGGGCTCAAAGATGCCCGACAGCGGACGTCCCGTGCAGGGCACAAATTCAATCCCGCGTCGAGCGAGCTCGTCGAGCATCGCCCAGGTGGCATCGCTCATCTGCTTATCGCTCGTCAACAGCGTTCCATCCATATCGGAAAACACAATCATTTGATGCAGCCCTTTCTGCTGGCATAAAAAGCGTGGCCGAGGGCGGTGATGCCCTGGCCACGCTCGGGTTCTATAACGGTCCGCGTCCTAGCGGCCGGCGAGCGGCTTGTATTCCAGCGGCTCGATCACCGGACGGTATGCCGGGCGGATGATGCGATGCGCGCAGAAGAGCTCTTCCATGCGGTGTGCCGACCAGCCGGCCATGCGGGCGACGGCGAAAAGCGGCGTAAAAAGCGTCTCGGGCACGCCGAGCATCTTGTAGATAAAGCCTGTGTACAGGTCGATGTTGGCGCAGATAGGCTTGGTCATGCCGTGGTCGCGCATCACCTGCGGTGCCAGGCGCTCGATGCGCTCGATGAGTGCGAACTCTTCGCCCAAGTCCTTCTTGGCTGCCAGTGAGCGCGCGTAACGGCGGCAGACCTCGGCGCGCGGGTCGCTGAGCGTATAGACGGCGTGGCCCATGCCGTAGATGAGGCCCGTGCCGTCGAAGGCCTGCTTGTCGAGGATCTTGCCCAGGTAGGCCGCGACCTCGTCCTCGTCCTCCCAGTTGGAGACATGCGCGCGGATGTCCTCGTGCATAGACACGACCTTGGCATTGGCGCCGCCGTGGCGCGGGCCCTTGAGCGAGCCGATAGCCGCGGCGTAGGCGGAATACGGGTCGGTGGCCGAAGACGACAGCACGCGGCAAGCGAAGGTGGAGTTGTTGCCGCCGCCGTGCTCGGCATGCAGCATGAGCATAACGTCGAGCAGCATCGCCTCATCGCGGGTGAACGCCATGCCGCCGCGCAGGACCTGTAGGATGGTCTCGGCGGTGGAGAGACCGGGCGTAGGGTGCGGCACGTGAACCTCAGAGCCGCGAAGCTTGGCGACCGAGGCCATGTGTGCGAAGGCGGCGATGCGCGGGAGACGTGCGAGCATGGAAATGGCGACGTCGATTTCGTGCTCAGGCGTGATCACGTCTGGTTCGGCATCGAAGGCGTAGAGCAGCAGTACGGCGCGCTGAAGCACGTTCATGATGCTCGACGACACCGTGGTCATAGGGAACTCTTTAACGTACTCGTCGCTCAGATGTCTAAAGGCACCTAGGCGCTCGCAGAAGCCGTCGAGCTCTTCCTTGTTGGGCAGCGAACCCGTGATAAGCAGATAGGCGACTTCCTCGTAGCCGTAGCGATTCTCGGCCTGGGCATTGTTGACCAGATCCTCGATGCTGTAGCCGCGAAGCGTGAGCTTGCCCTGATCGGGCACGACCTTTCCGTCGACCTTGTTGTAGCCGTGCACATCCGAGATGCGAGTGAGGCCCGCGACCACGCCCGAGCCGTCGGCATTGCGCAGGCCGCGCTTGACATTGTGCTCGACAAACAGACCCTCGTCATAAGGGTCGGTCGGCAGGCCGTGGTAGAGGCTTTCGCTCTCGGGCGAAATCTGGCGGCTTGCTTCGTAATCCAGAACCAGGCGGCTCAAGTGGTCATCGAAGCGGTAATAGATTTTCTTGGCGTCGTAGGCCATGCGCGCTCCTCTCCGGGCCGCATCGGGGTGACTTGCATGGGCATGCGCGCGTCAGGCTATCCCCAGCGGCTTGCTCGCTACAGGCGGTACATAAAGTTGAAGACGTCCTCGCGCTGGATGGACACGTTGACGCCCGAAAGCTCGCCGGCCTCGGCCAGCGCCTTCTGCAGCTCGGCGAAGTCGAGCTTGGACTCGGCGGTATCGGCCAGCATGGTCATGGTGAAGATGTCCTCGATAATGGACTGCGTGATGTCGCGGATGTCGACGTTGGCCTCGCCTAGGACACGGGTGACGCCGGCGACGATGCCGGGGCGGTTCTTGCCAAGGACGGTGATGACGATACGGGAGGACGAGATCTCGGCCATGGGAAACCCTTTCGCGTGATTGCGGCGCGCGCGGGGCGCTCCGCTACGGTACAGTGTTCATCATTGTACCTGTCTGGCGCAAAAAAGGCGCGCTCGCTGCGGCGTTACATGCCTGCAACATGAGCGTAAGGGGGAAGGCCGTACGGGGAAGAGCCGTCTGGCGCGTGTCCGGCTCGTGTTGGGTTGATTTCCGATCTCAGCCGAACACATTGAGCGGACAGGCCGTTCCCGCAGTCAGCCGAACGCCTCCGACGGCTGATTCCGAACTGGAAGCGAAGGGCATCCCCGCCCTTCGGTAGGGGATACCGCTCCGCGGCGCATGCCGCGGGCGGCGCCCCTATCGGACCACCGTGACCTCAGTTGGGATGGGCCCAGCACTGCCGCGTACTCGGTGAGCTAGAGCCAACTGTTCGTCTTCACGTCGCGTATGGCGATATTTCGGTCGTCCGGCTCGGTGATGCCGTAGCCGAACGCCTGGAGCGTCTCGATGGACTCCTGGATCCTCTGTTGGAACATGGGACCCGGATCGACCCTCGGCCCGAGGTGCCCGCGCCAAAGGCACGGCGTGGCGCGCAGCATGTTATGGATTTTGGAGATGGGCTCGATGTCGGCGTAGACGTTGAGCGTCGCCATGGCGTCCTTGTGGCCGAGGATCGATTGGAGCGCCTTGATATCGCCGCCTTGGCGGATCCACTGCGTTGCGAACGCTGTGCTGGAGCTGCCTCCCGCCGATCCGTCAGGAGCGCAGGAAGGCTTATCCGTAGAAAACCTTTCCTGTGCCTTTGATAAGCAGCCGGTATTCAGCGGCCTTGGCTTTTCTGCAAAACGAGGCGAAGTGTTGGGGATTGTCGGTCATAACGGCGCGGGAAAAACGACGATGACACGCTGCCTGTGCGGGCTTTTGAAAGAAGTGAACGGAACGGTTCGACTGGATGGGCAAACACTGAAAGCAAAACAGCGCAATAAGGCCAGCTTCTGTGTTATGCAGGATGTGAACCATCAGCTTTTTTCAGACAGCGTATGGAACGAATGTGAACTGGCGCAGCCGGATTGTCCGCCGGAGCGGATTGAAGAAATTCTCAGGTCTTTTGATTTGCTGGATTTCAAAGACCGCCATCCGATGGCCCTGTCAGGAGGTCAGAAACAGCGCCTTGCGGTGGCAACCGCTATTCTCTCCAACAAGGATGTACTTGTCTTTGATGAGCCGACCAGTGGCCTGGACTATCACCGTATGCTGGAAGTGAGCAATATGATCCGCAAGTTGAATGATGAGAATAAAGTTATCATCATTGTTTCCCATGATTTTGAGTTTTTGGGCCGGACTTGTGATAAAATATTTGATATGGAGGGATGCTCCATAGAAAGCAGGTAGCGTCTATGCCGGAACTATTCCAGGAAATGTACTACGGCCCGAATGTTCAAAACCTGGTTGAGTCCGATGATTGTAAGGTCATGCGTTTAAGTGATAACTCTGGTGAAGGCATGATGACACTCTATCATGTCTTTCCCGGTGTGTTTCTCATGTATAATGATTTCCACATGAAGGAGTGCATTTCGGGCTTCCAGACAGATATGGACCTGCTCTGTATAGATCACTGCCGGGAAGGACGCATTGAGCAGGAAGTCGGCCAGAATGCCTTTAGCTATTTAGAGGCTGGCGATCTTCGGGTGGATCGTCGCATCCATCATTCGGGCAAGGTGGAGTTTCCGCTTTGCCACTACCACGGAATTTCCATTGGCTTTCAGGTGGAGACTGCGGCAAAAGAAATACCGGCTTCTATGAAAGGCTTTTCTGTTGATCTTTATGAGTTGCAGAAAAAATATTGCAGTGACCGCACACCTTATGTCATTCCAGGAGAACCGGCCATTGAGCATATTTTTTCCGAACTTTACAATGTGCCGATCAAAATCAAAAAAGACTATTTCAAGATTAAGGTGTTGGAGCTACTGCTGTATCTGGATGCACTGGAACTTTCAGGCCATACAGAAGAACGCCCCTATTTTTATAAAGGTCAGATTGAAAAAATCAAAGCAATCCAGGCGCTCCTAACTCAGGACTTAACACAGAACTATACATTAGAGGAGCTTTCCGAGCGGTTTGACATCGCTCTAACTCCCATGAAAAATTGTTTTAAGTCGGTATATGGCAGCCCAATTTTCACATATATGCGGAATTACCGAATGAACTATGCCGCTTCTTTGCTGCGATCCGATAAGACGCTGAAGGTGGCTGAGATAGCGGGACTTGTAGGATATGACAGTCCCAGCAAATTTGCTTCTGCATTTCATCAGACAATGGGGAAAACACCGTTGGAATATCGAAAATCAATTATCTGATTGGCACAGAAAAGGCCGCGTGGAGCGGAAGAAAAAACTGAATCATGATAAATTAAGGATGGTTAGTAGGACTTAACCATCCTTTTTTCTTTACTGACCGAATAGAACGAAAGAGGTGAATTACTATGAAACAACAAAAAAAGAGTTGGGTCAAAACTCTACTTTCCTTTGCAGAACCCTGCAAGGGAAAGATGATCCTCTCGGTTTTATGCGCCATTTTTAGTGTCGCTGGTGGATTTATTCCGTTTTGGGCAGTTTATAAAATTCTGCTTCTGTTTATCAACCGTACTGCCACAGGAAACTATATTCTGTTATGGTGCTTGGTTGGCGTAGGCGGATACCTGATCCGTGTCATCTGCTTTGGCATTTCCACAATTTTGGCACATATCTCCGCTTACACGATACTGGAAGGCATCCGCCTGAAAATCGCAAACCGCCTGATGAGGGCGCCCCTTGGCGAAGTAATGGGGCGAAGGATCGGTTACTTGAAGAATATTATCATGGACAAGGTGGAGGACTTAGAGCCGCCCTTGGCGCATGTAATTCCAGAACTGACTTCTAATCTGCTCCTGCCGCTGGCTATTTTCGTCTGGATGCTGGCAATAGACTGGCGTATGGGACTTTCGATTTTGATTGCTCCTGCGTTGGCTATGATTCCGATGTTCTTCCTTATGAAAAATTATAACAGCCAGTATGCAGCCTACATGGAGGCAAATAACCATGTCAACAACATTATTATCGAGTATGTAGAGGGCATTGAGGTTGTTAAGGCGTTCAACCAAAGTACCAGTTCCTACGAAAAGTTTGTAGGCGCTGTGAAGTCCTTTAAGGATTTTACTCTCAACTGGTTCAAAAGCACATGGAAAACCATGAATTTAATGATGGCGATTATGCCGACTACCTTGCTTGGGGTACTCCCTGTTGGTTTGCTGCTGGTGCGTGGTGGAAGTATTACTCCCGCTGAACTTGCAATGGGAATTATCCTCTCACTTAGTATTGTGGGGCCACTGATGAAAGCTACGACCTTTATCAACGAAGCAAAATCTATGGAGTATGCGGTTGAAGCAGCAAATGAGCTTTTGAATCTTCCAAATTTGCCGGATTCCGGGGAATTTGTTCCAATCAACCATACCGATATTGTCTTGCAGGATGTGTCCTTTTCTTATGACGGTACAACACAAAATGAAGTGTTGCATGGTATCAGCTTAAATATGCCACAGGGGAGTTTTACTGCACTGGTCGGACCGTCTGGAGGAGGAAAATCAACGGTGGCTCGCCTGATTGCACGGTTTTGGGATGTAACTGGTGGCAGCATCTCCATTGGCGGCAAAAATATAAAAGAGCTTTCAATTCACCAGCTTTCTGAATTGGTCAGCTTCGTGACACAGGACAATTTCCTGTTCAACTGCTCGCTCAAAGAGAACATCCGCCTGGGTAATCCAAATGCTACGGATGAGGAAGTATATGCCGCCGCAAAAGCGGCTTGCTGCGATGATTTCATTGCTCGGCTGGAAAAAGGATATGATACCCCTGCCGGTGATGCCGGCAAGCGGCTATCTGGCGGAGAAAAGCAACGAATTGCTATTGCGAGAGCAATTTTGAAAAATGCGCCTATTGTGATTTTGGATGAGGCAACTGCCTTCACTGACCCGCAGAATGAAGATAAAATCCAGAAATCCATCATGGCCCTTTCCAAAGGAAAGACCCTGCTGGTGATTGCACATCGTCTGTCTACCATTCAAAACGCAGATCAGATTGTTGTTCTGAAAAAAGGGCAGATTGTTGACTGCGGAAAGCAGGGGGAACTTTTGGAACGCTGCCCGCTTTATGCAGATATGTGGCAGGCGCATATTGGCGCAAAGAACTGGTCTGTGGGCGAGAAAAAGGAGGTGGCTGTCAATGTTTAAGTCAATGAAACGCATTATTCGATGGGCTGGCAAGTACAGAGGTCGTCTTTATCTTGGCTCTGTATTCTCTTTTTTCAGTAGTTTATCTACAGCCATCCCGACAATGGCTGCTGCTTATGCGCTGGATAAATCTATTCAGGCATATTGGGCGCATACCACAATTGACGCTTCTTTGATCTGGAAAATGCTGTGGATTATTGTTGGCTCTATTGCATTGAATTTCCTGTTTTCTTATCTACGGGCAATTTTACAGGAAAGTATCGGCTATGAAGTGGCCGCTGGCCAGCGCATTCATTTGGGCGATGTACTGAAACGGGTTCCCCTTGGGTACTTTTCACAGAACAGTGTCGGTGACATTCTGGCAGGTGTTACCACGGAATTATCTACTTTGGAATTACAGGGCATGAAAATGGTGGATGTCATCATCAATGGATACGCAAAGTTTATTGCCATCGTTTTATGCCTGATCTTCTTCAGCCCTGTTGCGGCGGTTATTTCCATTGTCGGCGTTGCTCTTTCGGCGCTGGCTTTGCAGGGGATTAGCAGACACAGTGAAAAAACCGCTGCAACAACCCATAAAGCAATGGAAGATATGTCCGGCGCAGCGATTGAATACATCCGGGGGCTTTCCATTGTGAAGTCCTTTGGACAGGAAGGTGCTTCTATTGAGAATTTTCGTAATGCCAGTAAGGAATTGAAAGATATTCACATCAAGGTAGAAAAGGGCTATACACCATATAACTGCCTACACCTGTTTGTGTTGAAGCTGGCATCTATGGGGATCGTCCTGGTATGCGCGTGGCAAGCATTGCAAGGGCAAATGAGTATATCTGTTTTTCTGATGTTTGTTCTTTTCTCCTTTGTTCTTTTTGGCAGCGTGGAAAATATCAATGATGCTGCGCACACTCTTGGGGTTATTGATTCTGCCATGAACAAGTTGGAAGCATTAGAGAATGTAAACTATATCGACCAGGGTGGCACCGATATAAAACCGGCAACCTATGATATTGAATTTAGGGATGTTTCTTTCGGATATGACAGCCGGATTGTTCTGCATGACCTGAACTTCAAAATTCCGCAAAATAGCACAACGGCCATCGTGGGGCCATCTGGCAGCGGAAAATCTACGCTGTGTAACCTGATTGCCCGTTTCTATGATGTGAACAGCGGAACGATTACCGTTGGCGGAACAGATATTCGCCGATTTACCTGCGATAGCTTGCTAAAAAATATCAGTATGGTTTTTCAGAATGTCTATTTGTTCCGGGATACCATCAAGAATAACATTAAATTCGGCAGCCCGGACGCCACGGATGAACAGATTATCGCCGCCGCAAAAGCAGCCCGCTGTCACGACTTCATAATGGCTTTGCCGGACGGTTATGACACAGTGATTGGTGAAGGGGGTTCTTCGCTTTCCGGCGGTGAAAAGCAAAGAATTTCTATCGCCAGGGCGATGCTCAAGGATGCTCCCATTGTTATCTTGGATGAGGCAACCGCAAGTATTGATCCAGAGAATGAGCATTTGATCCAAGAAGCGATTTCTGCTCTAACACACGGTAAAACTATTATTACGATTGCCCATCGTCTGGCCACGATTGAGAACGCCGACCAAATCCTTGTGATTGATGGCGGAACTGTGGCTCAGAGGGGTACGCATAAGGAACTGCTGCAACAGGAAGGGACTTATAAAAAGTTCATCCAGATCCGCGAACAAGCCGAAGGCTGGCGGATTCAGTAATGGGTGTCCCTATGAAACTTCATGCGTCCGGGGAGGACTACCTGGAAACCATCCTTGTTCTCCAAAAGAAACTCGGTATGGTACGCTCCGTAGATGTGGCCCGGCACATGGAGGTGTCAAAGCCCAGCGTGTGCCATGCAGTGGCTACCTTGCGGGACGGCGGCTTTCTCACAATGGACGAAGATCACTTTCTCCATCTGACCGATGTGGGCCGCGAGGTGGCTGAAAGAACCTATGAACGCCACTGTTTCTTTACCGAGCAGCTTATCGCCGCAGGCGTTGATCCCAAAACTGCGGAGGCCGACGCCTGCCGGATTGAACACACTATCAGTCAGGACAGCTTTGAAAAAATCCGGCGTGCACACGAACAGGAGAGGTAAAACTTAAATTCTACCGTCGCTTCACACTAGTAGCCAAAAGGTAGTCGGCGGTAAAGTTTATATCCCCATACCTGCCGGTCATTCGAGAGTAAGAGCGGCCATCCGTGCAGGATGACCGCTTTTACTGTATCCAGAGAATTCCGACTACGCGAGGCAGTGTTTATTTATCGTCTCTCAAATTCTCTGCGCTTTGGCACAATGCAATATACCGCTCCGCTTCTGCATCACTCTTTCCGGCAAAGAAATCTGCCACAACTTTTGGAATTTCACGCGGTTTTTCGTCGTGAAACACCACGGCGTCAAGGCTGATTCTCATCTCCTTGGAAATGAGAGCCACGGTTTCAAACTTCGGATTGCTTTTGCAGTTTTCAATCTCAATAATCGTGCGCGTACACATGTTCAGTTTTTCAGCCAGTCCACGCTGTGTTATCTTCTGCTGGATTCGCTTCTCCCGAAGTTTGAGGGCAAAAAGGTCAAGAAAGTTCATTGGAAATCACCTCTACTATATTGTAGAGTGAGCTTCGCTTCACTTAAATCTACATGTAACTCATATTGGATGAGCTATAAATCACATTCAAAGAACTGAAGATTATTTTATGAGAACACGGATGAACAGGAGATGGCGCTAAGACCGCTCGCGGCCATGTAAAAAAGCATAAGTACAGAGTAGCCACCCACGCAAAAAAGCGCGCGGCGATCCCGCAGACGAGCTGCACTCACAGAAGTGAGTTGCAGCTCTCTTTTTATGCAGCATGGTTCATCCGTGATTTAGCTCCTCCGGGGGCAGCAGTATTCCCTTGCGCTTTCGCGCACAATCAAGGCGCTCGTGCGGGCAATGATGTCCGTGCGAGCGCCTTTTTTCGTTTTTCTGTCGGCTGTCGTTCTCCGCCGGTGTTGGCTTGGCTCACCAACCACCCAACACCGAAACGGAGGAACAAAATGTTTAATAGAAAAAGCATCTATGCGCTGAATAAGAAAGACCCCGATGCCATCGTTTATATGGATGCCAATGAAGTCATCATCCGCCTGACCCGCGAGGACTTTGCCAGCGAGGAAGAGTTTCTGAAATGGAAATCTTGGTCGGATGGAAACTACCACACTGAGGACAATCAGGATGTGGTAGAGGGGAAACACAATACGTCCATTGATGACCTGTCCGAAGCCGCACTTTCCATTCCTGCCATTGATGTGGTTATGGAGCGCCAGCACGAGAAATCTGAGCGGTGCAGAATGGCTTCCACGATGGTTTCTCAGATCAGGGACAAGCTGACGGAAACACAGTTCCGCAGACTTTGGATGTACTACGTTGGCGGAATGACCGTTGATGAAATTGGGCGGATTGAGGGCATCAGACACCAGAACATTTCCAAAAGCATTGGCTCCGCAATGAAGAAAATCAAAAAATTTTTCCCGTAAGCTCAAAAACAGGGTGCAAAAATGCCCTAAAAAAGATGATAGGTGAAGGGACATTCTCCACGAAGCCTTTCGTTGAACGTTGAAAACTGAATAGACCATGATGCAGGCACAAAACCCGCGTGATAGCGGCATAAGGTGCACCGCCACGACGATGGCTTCAAGGAGGTGATTCCGGACAAGCCATCCGAGCGATCTACGCAGCCTTAGACCCGATTCGGCAAATCGGGCGCGATGACAGCGCGGCGGATAATGAAACTTGCTCACGCCCTCCCACAGACTTGAGGGGGAACCCTGCGGTATGCGCCAGCCCTTTGGTGCAGCGGTATCGTGGAGTTATGACAGCCCTGCCAAGGGCGGCCTGCATCATGCCCACTATCCGGGGCGCGTGGCAAATAGGATGGATCTTCTCAAATGGACAAGCAGAGCGGCTGCGCCGGTATTCGCCATTATGTTATGTGGCTCCAATTCTGCCCGCGCAGCCGCCTCTCAAAGTCAGATACCATGCGCTGACGGCCTTTCCCGTCAGCGCATTCATGTGACCTTGAGGAAACCCACCAAACCGAGAAAGGAGATCGCCATGATGCAGCCAACGCCAAACGAATCCCGAATCCACACGGATGAGCTGGTGGACATCCGGGAAGTATCTGTTGACAAAAATCTTCCCAAGGAAGAACGTATTGCCGCCTTTATCCGCCAGATCAAAAATCCTTACCGCTTCCGCTGCGGCGATTTCGTGGTAAACGCCTGCTTTGCCGGGAACGGTGTTACGTTGGAGGAATGTCTGCAAGGCATTTTGCGCTGAGCGACATCCTCGCTTTTTTCCGCAGAGAGTGCTATGATCGGTGTGGAAAAGGATGAAAACCTAATAGCCAGATAACCACTCTTTTCATGCGGGAGCAGTCCGGGAGAAAGGAGTGCTTTTTCATGCCTAAATACAAAGCTACCGCTTACATCCGCCTGTCCTACACCGACGATCATTCCAGCGAAAGCGACAGCGTTTCCAATCAGCGCAAGCTCATTGAAAACTTTGTAGAGCGTAACCCGGATATTGAGGTCGTTTCCGAAAAGATCGACGATGGATACAGCGGCATCATCTTTGACCGCCCCGCGTTCAAGGAAATGATGCAGGATGTCACCGATGGCAACATCAACTGCGTCATTGTAAAAGACCTCTCCCGCTTAGGGCGCGAGTACATCGAAACAGGCCGGTATCTGCGCCGGGTATTCCCGGCCTACGGGGTGCGTTTCATCGCTATCACCGACAGCATCGACACCGCCCACGACAGCGGCGATGATCTGACCGTATCGGTCAAGAACATTATGAATGAAGCCTACTGCCGGGACATTTCCATCAAGACCCGTTCCTCTCTGGACGTGAAGCGGCGCAACGGCGATTTCGTCGGCGCGTTCCCAGTGTACGGCTACATGAAAGCCGAGGACAATAAAAACCTACTCGTCCCCGATCCCTACGCCGCCCGCGTTGTCTGCGACATTTTCCGTATGCGGCTGGAGGGCGCAAGTGCCTCCAAAATCGCATCGGAGTTGAACCGGCTGGGCATTCTCTCTCCGCTGGCATACAAGAAGAACAACGGCCTGCCCTACGCGAAAAAAGGCTATGCGGACAAGGCTGACTGCAAGTGGTCGGCTACCACCATCATCCGCATCTTGCAGGACGAAACCTATACCGGAACGCTGGTGCAGGGCAAACAGGGTACGCCGCATTACAAGATCAAGCAGATGGAGCAGCGCCCCGCCTCCGAGTGGGTGCGTTTCCCGGATGCCCATGAAGCGCTGATTGCCCGTCAGGATTTTGAGCTGGTGCAGCGCATCAAGGGGCTGGATACCCGGACTTCTCCCAACGAGGACACGGTGTACCTGTTCTCCGGTATTCTGATCTGCGGGTGCTGCGGAAGCCGCATGACCCGCAAGACCAACCGTGCAAACGGCAAGGAGTACCACTACTATTATTGTCCCACCGGCAAGAAAAAGGGCTGCACCCATCCGGTCATGCTGAAAGAAAGCAGCCTGATCGACTGTGTGCGAGACAGCCTGAAAGCCTATATCGGCAATATCGCTTCGCTGGAGGCGCTGCTGACCGGCATTGACCAGTCCAGCATCAATCAGGCGCTTGCCAAGGAATACAGCGACCACATCACCGACAACGAGCGCCGGTTGGAGCAGGTGCTGGAGTTCAAGGCACGGCTTTATGAGAGCCTTGTGGGAGGTATGCTTACCAAGGAAGAATATGCCTCCTACAAAGCCAAGTACACCAAGCAGGCCGAGGACATCCGCGAAAGCGTCCGCGTTCTCAAGGAAAAGCTCACGGAGGTGCTGGAAAACCGAAGCGAGCGCAACCGTTGGATTTCGCAGTTTACGAAGTTCTCCACGCTGGAAACCTTAGACCGCAGGGCGCTCATTCACATGGTACAGAGCATCCGCGTCCGTGGCAAAAAGGAGCTGGATATTACCTTTACCCATGAGGACGAATACAAAAAGGCGTTGCGGCTTTTGGCGCTGGCAGCGCAGCAGAAAGATTACGAACAGAGAAAGGTGGGCTGAGCATGGCGAGAAAAAGCAGGAAAGAAACGGCTGCGGTAGCCGTGCAAGAGGCCGACGCCGCTTGCCGCGCCGCAATCTACGTCCGCCTTTCGGTGGAGGATACCCACACGCACAGCGTATCCATTGAAACCCAGCAGATGATTATTGCCCGCTATCTGGAGCAGTACCCGGAGATCAGCGTGTACGATACCTACATCGACAACGGCGCGACGGGGACAAACTTCCACCGTCCGGGCTTTCAGCAGATGCTCTCGGATATTGAGGCCGGTCATGTAAACTGCGTGATTGTCAAAGACCTTTCCCGTTTGGGACGGAACACCATTGACACCGGCTATTACATCGAGCAGTATTTCCGCATCCGCAACATCCGCTTTATTGCGGTCAACGAAAACTTCGACACCGCCAACCCGGAAGATGCCCATTCCGGTATCATCATCCCGCTGCGGAACATGATAAACGAAGCCTACGCTTTGGACATTGGGCGCAAGATCAGGGCGCAGCAGCGGCAAGCCATGAAAGACGGCAAATTCATCGGTGCGCGTACTCCCTACGGCTACCTGAAGGCCAAGGACGATTGCCACCAGCTTATCATCGACCCCGTTGCCGCCGTCGTGGTGCAGCGGATGTTCCGTTGGGCTTCCGAGGGCGCTGGCCTCAATACCATCGCTGTGCGGCTGAATGAGGCGGGCATCCTCACCCCCAGCCACTACAAGAAGATGCAGGGCAAGATCACTCACGCAAATTTGCTCGGCAGCGGCAAGTGGCAGACCCGGACTGTCGGCGTCATTCTCCGCTCCGAGGTCTACACCGGAGATCTTGTTCAGGGGCAGACCAAAACCGTGGATCACCGGCAGGTCAAGGCCGACGCCGAGGAATGGACGGTCGTGCGGAACACCCATGAGGCCATCATCAGCCGGGAACAGTTCGCGGCGGTGCAGGAAATTCTCAATCAGACCGCCAGCCGCGCCAAGGCGCGGGAGGTCAAAGCCTTCACGCCGAACCTGCTCAAAGGCAAGGTGTTTTGCGCCCATTGCGGCGGCAGCCTGCATCGGCAGCGGAATATCCGCAAGAAGTCCGATGACGTGTACTTCTACCATTGTCTGAGCCAGAGCCGAATCAGCAAGGATGCCTGCCCCGGCGTGACCATCCGCGAGGATGCGTTGCTGGATATGTTGGCAGATATGCTTCAGGACGCGCTTGATACGGCGCTGGGGCAATACACCCTCTCTCTTGCGGAGCTGCCCCGGCAGGCCGCTGACCGCGCTGAGCTGCGGGAGAAGATCACCAGCCGCAGACAGGAAATCCAGCGGCTTCGCGGTATCGTGCGGAGTTTATATGAAAACCTCGTCCAAGGCGTTCTCACCAAGGATGAATACTTTGACTACAAGGAGAAGTACGAAAGCCGCATTGCCGACCTCGCCGTGGAAATGGAGCAGTTGGAGGATGGCCTGCGGACGATGGATGCTCAAACAGAGCAGCACCGGGCGCTGAAGCAGGATGCAGCACAGGTCAAGACCGACCGTGCGCTGACTGGCGCACTCATCGAGCGGCTGATCGAGCACATCGAGGTATCCCACGACAAGCAGATCACGGTGCGCTATCGCTTTCAGAGCGAGTTTGAAACCTATGCGGAGGTGCTGGAACAATGCAGAAATATGTAATCGCCCTCTACATCCGCCTCTCCATCGAGGACTACAAGTACGACAGCCTGAGCATTGAAAACCAGAGTCTCGTCCTCCACGAGTACGCGGCTTCCATGCCGGAAGCTCTGAACGCGGAGATTATGGAGTTCATCGACAACGGGTACAGCGGCACAAATTTTGAGCGTCCGCAGGTACAGAAGCTCATTGAGCTGGTGCGGGCCAATCAGATCGACTGCATCATTGTCAAGGATTTTTCCCGCTTCGGGCGCAACAGCATTGAAACCGGCTACTTCATTGAGCGCGTGTTCCCGCTGTTCCATACCCGCTTTATTTCCATCAGCGACGATTTTGACAGCAGCAAATTCAAGGGCGACACCGGCGGCATGGACGTGGCGTTCAAGTATCTCATCAGCGAATATTACAGCCGCGATATGTCCATCAAGACCAAGAGCGCCAAGTACGCCAAGATGCAGCGCGGCGAGTATCAGAGCAAAATCTGTCCCTACGGCTACCGCAAAAGCGCCGATGGCAGAATGGAGCCTGACCCGGAGGCCGCTGCCGTTGTGCAGCTCATCTTCCAGCTTGCCGCCGAGGGCATCAACGCCACCGCCATCACACGGGAGCTGTTCCGCAGAAGCATCCCCACTCCCGGCCAGTACAAAGCGGCGCACGGCAATCACACCCACGATATTTCCCGCTGTCACGGGGTTTGGAGTACATCCACCATTCTCCGCATTTTGGAGGACGAACGCTACACCGGCGTGTATGTGATCGGCAAGCGGGCGGTTCTCGAAGTAGGCGGCAACAGAAGCCGCCTGAAGGACAGAGAATCATGGTACATCATCCCCGACCATCACCCGGCCATCGTCGAGAAAGCCGTGTTTGATACCGTGCAGGCCAGCCAGCTCCGCTTTTCCCAGCCCAACAAAAAGAAGCGGGATTACCCGCTGAAAGGCAAAGCCTTCTGTGGCTGCTGCGGTCATGCGCTATCCCGCACCGTGCAGAAAACCTCATATTATCACTGCCGCCATTCTGAGGCGGACGTAGAAAGCCGCTGCCACAAGATGCGCCTGAACGCCGCAGAGCTGGAACAGGCGGTATTCCTGACGCTGAAAAAGCAGTTGGAGGCCTCCGTACCGCTTGCCCCGGACGGTACGCTCCGGGTGGATGCCTCCGTACCGGAACGCACCGAATATGAGCAGCAGATCGAGACGCTGCAAGACGGTAAGCGCGCCTTGTATGAACGCTATCTCATGGGCGAGATTGACCTGAACACCTACAAGGCAGAAAAGGCCGCGTGTGACGAGCTGCTTTTGAAAACGAAAAACGCCTATGCCGCAGTATTGGCACAGGCGAAACAGAAGCAGGACGAACAGGCACGGCAGGACAGCCGCAAGGAAGCGTCCAAGGCGATTTTCGATGCGGACACGCTGACCACCGAGCTGGCCGAGCTGCTGATAGACCGGGTGCTGGTGTACCCCGATAAGCGCATTGAGATTGCATACAAAATCCAAGACATTTTCGATTGAGGTGGCAGACATGAAAGTTGCTTTCTATTGCAGAGTAGACGGACAGGGCTTCGGCTTTGTCCTCCCTGATGAAGCTGACAAGCTCCGCGAGTTTTTCGCCGAGCATCAGGATAAGCCTGCGCTTGAAAATCCATCAAGCGCAAGCTAAAAATTTTTGTCGTGTGCTTGACATACGGGTGGCGAAGGCCGTGGAACGTGATCAGCTCGTCGTTGGTGCCCATGAGGCCGTTGGTCTCCGAGAACGTCTTGAACGCCCTGCGGATATAGCTTGTCGTCGCGAAGGTCGCGCCCGGCTCCGACAGGATGTAGCAGTCCCCGATCTCGACCGCCCCGGTAAGGCCGCGCAAGCGCAGCTTTCCGCAGTCGATCTCGTGGGTCTCCTTCAGGAAGGGGAGTAGGCCGATCGGGTCGATGGGGATACCCCTGGCGTCATGGGTCTTGGTGTCCTTGATGAACGAACCCATTCCCTTCGCGTACGCCACCGAGTGTCTGATCGAGATCAGGCCCGTCTCGAAATCCACATCGCACCACCGAAGGCCGCAGACCTCGCCGATTCGCATCCCCGTGTGCAGGGCGAGTACGACCGCCCTCTAATCCTCGGCGGACCAATCGAGTCCGAACTCCTTTCGGGCATCCTCTTCGCTCATGACTTCGAGAAGGTCTCCGGGTTGGCAACGAAGGGCGAGGCATAGCTGCTCGAGTGTGTTGAAGCGAATGCCGCGAATATGCCCTTTTTTAATACGGGACAGGTTCACGGGCGTGGTTCCAATCCTTTCGGCAAGTTCGTTCGAGGAAATCTTTCGCTCGGCCATGATCTTGTCGAGGCGAACAATTACGGGCATGGCGTTTCCTTACGCAATCTCGTCGGAGTCGAGGTACAGCTCTCGGGCGTACAAGAAGAGCTGGGAAAGCATGAACAGGACGATGCCGAGAACCAGAGAGGTCCAATCGAATGATGAAGCGATCTCTTGGGCGCCGACGGCCCCCTCGCCGCCAAACATCGAAACGGAGGTTTTGAGTGAGCCGGCGTAGAGGCTGGTGGCAGCTTGAACAACGAAGAGAATGCCGAGCACCTTCAAGCATGTCGCAGACCCTTTCTTGAAGGGGTCTCCGCTCTTGATCGTCCACACGAGAACGGCGCTGAGGATGGTCGTAGCGATACCGATGACGGCAGGGACCAATGTCGAGATCGCAAGGGCTGGATACGCGGGGGAGTCTGCAATTACAGGGTTGTCGAGCACTTCGATTGCTGGCTTTAAGGAGAACGCCACTTGTGCGATGGCGGTGGCGCAAAGGGTCGCAGAGGCTATCGCACATGCGATGCGGAAGGAATGAAGCCGGGGAGTGCGATTGTCGGAACTCATAATAACCTCCGAAGAATTTAAAAAACTCAGGTTACTTTTTAACAGTTTATGTTAAATTGACTTTGCCGGCAAGTAATCACAGCATACTGCAACCGAAACCCCTCTAGATTGGAGAGGATTATGTTCAGTACTGTTAAGTCGTGTAAGCTCTTGGTTTTCCTCGGCCTCGCTCTTTGTCTGTTGCTGCCGGGAGCCCCCGCTTTTGCGGATACCCCGATGCCTCCTTCCCAGGAGAGCAGCCAGTGTGCCCTCGTTGAGCCCCTCGGGTATACGGACGACGTCGTCGATACCTACTGGAGCTACAGCTGTCCTCGCGGCGTAAGCGGGCACAGCATCTCGATGTTCAACATCTCTTACAAGACGATCTCCTACCGAAATGGCTATCGCCGATCCGCGCATCATAGGGAATCCCGCCTCGCTGCAATGTGCTCCTGTGGTGTTCTTGGCACAACTGATAAATGGCAATTTGTCTATAGCACCTACTAGATGCGAGGAAGGGCCGAGCATTTTGTTCGGCCCCTCTGTTCCGACTGGATGAGGTTAAGGTTGGCGATGAATATGCTCAAAATCTCGAAGGCGATCTTTAGGTCGCTTCTCTCCTCCAGGTCGCTCTGTGTTGTCGTTGTTGCGTTGATGGTTCTTTGTGCTCTGCCCGTCTTCAGGAGCGCGGCTGGCATCGACGGACGGGTCGAATACCTCGAGTCGGGAATAACCCGTGTTGAGCAGGAATTGTCAGCATCCTATGCGGATGCGCTTGTGAATGCGGGGGAGGACGGTGTCTATACCTCTTCATCAAGCATGCCCGCGCTTCTGTACCCTCTTGTCGCGGGACGTCTTATCTTGGCGCCGCTCTCTCCCCTACTTCCGTTTCTGCAGATATCGGATGGAGAGTACACCTATTATGACGGATCGAAGGAGTACTTGCTATGGGTCGCAACGGCCGTTGCCGTCTCGTTCCTTGCCGCGCGTCTTAACAAACGTGAAAAGCTCATCATCCAGGCACCGATGGGCGAGCTGGGTAGACTTGTTGCATCGAGCGTATGGGCGAGTGTTTTTGCAATGCTTGCCGTCCTCGCCATCAATCTTCCAGGGATAATCGCCGCGCTTGTGAAGAATGGCCCGGGCTCGCCGTTCTATCCGATAGGCTACATTCAATATGCGACTCCGGTTATCAAACCGGCTTGGCTGGTGTTCGCGCAGACGGCCATCTTGCAATTCTTGGTGGCAGCGTTCATCTCGCTTGTCGTTCACCTTGCCGTGAAGATTGCCAATAACCCTACGCTTGGAATCGTGTTCGTATGTGCCCTGATGGGGGTGACGATGGTTCCCGGGTATTACGGAAGATCCATCGCTTTACGTGAGTTCGCCCTGTTGAATCCCCTTACGTATGCGAACACTGAGTTGACCGTCGGCGCCTATAGCCCGTACCCGACAACGCAGATAGTGAATCTGCCTGGACTTTGCTTCGAGCGTGGCGCGATTGCCCTCGTATGCGCAATCGGGATCGAGGTGCTGGCAATTAGCCTGCTTTGCGTTGCTGGAAAGAGCGGCTGCGCGTGCCCGATATCCCCGATTTGTCTTGAGAGAGGTTCCTTCACTGCATCGAGAACGGCAACTCGTTCGAGCGCTTGTGCCTCCGCCGTTGCATACGTAAGAACGATGGGGAAACTGCTCCTGCGTTCTCCTACCCTCGCCGTATGCGCGATTGCAATGTCGACGACGATGCTGGCCCCGGCTCTGGTCGAGATGTTTCCTGACGCTGATAACGTTTCCGCTGTTCGGTATAGGGATGGGGAGCTCCGTTCAATAGATCGGTATCTAGAGCAGAACGCTGCGAATATGGACGTCGAGGGCAAAGCGGCCCTGGAAGACATGCGGGATGCTCTTTCGGGTTTCGTGTACGCGCCTATGCCTGCGGAGGGGTTTCGAAGCCTTGCGACGTACGAGCGCGCTCGAGGTGAGCTGGGCGCGGCAGATGCGACTCTCCTGCAATCGATCGGAATCGAGCCGGAGACTCCTTCTCGTGCGGAGGCGCGCGCCCTTCTGCTTGAGTCGATCGCGAGCTTGCCGGACCCCAAGGTTTACGAGTTAAGTACGAAGATGCCCCCATTAATCCTCCTTTCGTATCTCCAGGCAGCGCTTCCCTCCTTATTTTTGCTGTTGCCCGTGGTTGTCACATCGCTCGCGTGCACCCACCTGCAGTGTCGTTCCCTTCTGGTTCTCCAGATCCCCGCAACAGCGCATGTGCGTTTTCTGACGGCTGTTGCGCTGGCTCTCCTGCTTGGCTTGGTGCTGCTTTTGGTGTCGATGGTTCCCGCTGTCGTTGTGTCCGTGATTAAGAACGGTGCGGGTGGATCGGAGTATCCCGTCGCTCTCATTCGGACGGGAGCTTCGACAACGTCCATGGTGGGGGAGGCGGTGTTGTGCAGTATTCCGTTGCTGGTCATGGCATACGGCGTGATTTCCGTCGTCGCTGCGTTGACAGCAGCGATTAGCCGCAACCCCGTTGTCACCGGAATGGTTTGCGTGGTTCTCTTGGTGTTGGGTTCGTTGAGCGCTCATGTTGAAAGCGTGGGCATGGGCGTCGCGCTGCTGGCTCCATTCGCCTCGTTTGATCCCGCTTCCCAGGTGGGGACGATTGGGTTCCTTGGGCGAGGGACGAACGCGATGCCTTTTGGAGAGGTCGTCGGCGCATCGGGCGCTCTGCTGGTGGTCTTGGGCGCCGTATCTCCGTTGATGGTGCGCCTGAGTGTTCCAAAGATCGAAAGGGGATGATCTCGATGATTGACCTTCAAACGCTGACGATCTCTTATGGAAAGAAGGTGCTCGTAGATTCGGTGAACGCTGAGTTTGCCCCGGGTACGGTCTACGGTCTCGTCGCTCCGAACGGGCATGGAAAGACGACGTTGCTGCGTGCGATGGCAGGTTTGCCGGGTCCTCGCGTGGACGGGAGCATCGTTCTGGATGAGGTGCAGGGTACGGGTGCGAGAGAGGTCCGTTCTATGATCTTCTATGCACCTGGTGAGGGGACGCTGCTGTATCCCGGATTGCGTGCGGAAGATCACCTCAAGATGGTTTGCGATATGTGGCCGCATGCTCGCGATATCGAAGAGATAGTGGAACAAACGCAGATAGGCGAGTTCGCGAAGATGAGGATCCGCACTCTGAGCCAGGGCATGAAGCAGCAGCTTACCCTGGCGATTGCGTATGCGGCGGGCGCGCGGTACCTTCTATTAGATGAGCCCATGAACGCGCTCGACCCCAGCAGGGTGGACTTGCATTCCGAGATTCTCAGGAAGCTGGCCGATTCTGGTACGTGCATCATCATGTCATCCCACATCTTGGATTCGGTCGATAGGCTGTGCGATGAGATTCTGTTTTTGAAGGATGGGAGGCTCATTAGAAGCATTCCGCAAGATGATGCTGCGCCGAAGTCTCCTGGATCCCATTTCGCAAAGCCTGCCGGACGCGCCGAGGGTGCGCTAAGCACGTATCGGCGACTCTACGAAAAGGGCGGGTAGAAATGCAAGTTAAAAATCTATGTGGCCAATGTGATACCGTTGAACCCGCGTATC
>NZ_JBBNLU010000021.1:0-17184 GCF_040092335.1 Collinsella sp. CLA-ER-H8
GAAGGAGGAGGGCGCCTAGGCGCCGAAAGCGGCACATCCGCGTTGGCGAATCCGGCGTATCCGCGTTGGCGCGATTGGCGAAAATGCGTTGGTGGAAATGGTGAAAATTATATTGACGCTAACACCTTGGCCATCCTGGCCGCGTCGTTGCGGTCGTTCTTGGACGAGAGGTCGGCCGCCGACCTCGGGACCTTGGAGACGGCCGCGACGACGCAGTCGACGCCGAGCCCGGAGAGCTCCCTCTGCGGGGCGAAGCCGAGGTAGCCGCTCTCGTAGGCGGCGAGCGACGGGCCGGGGAAGCCCGACATCCACTCCGCGACCTCGCCCCAGGGGTTGCCGCGGAACCTCCTCGTCACGGCCTCGCCCGTCTCCGCGTCGAGCGCGCAGACGGTGGTGGACCTGAGGTGTACGTCCATTCCGAAGGCGGTAGAATATCTAGGCACGGGAGCCTCCCAACCTCGTTGCGGCGCGGCTGCGCCTCTGGCACTTCAACAACATTGTCGCAGCCCCGACCCGCGGTCACGAGCGGGGGCTCCTGTCGTTTCCGTGCCCCTGGATTGGGTCATAGTGTCTGACTCTGCCATTACATCGGTGTTGCCGTGGTTGTTGAGTAGTCATTGGGCACTTGGCACTTGGGGACGTTCCTTTTGTGCCGGCACCTGGGGACACTCCTTATGTCAAGAGATTGGTGCAAGAGGGATAGATTGCCTTGCATCAATCTAATAAGTTGCGGTGAGATAGTTCTTGAATTGGCTTTTTGAGGGCTAAACAGGAACTATCTCACCGCAACTGCGTTGAGCTTTTTGGCAGCTAGTTTACTTGCTCGCGAACAGCCAGATCAGGATGATCACCAGGATTGCGGCGACGATGCAGACGATGGCGCCGGTGAATTTGATGCGTGAGTCGCGGGTACGCTCGCGCACCGCGTCCTCGGTGGCCTCGAGCTGGGCAACTTCTCGCTCGGTCTCGGCGTGTTCGGCTTTGTCTCGGGCCAAGGATCCTGCAAGCGACTCAGTGATCTCTGGGTGGTCGTGTACTTCGGTCGCCTGCTCGATGATCGACTGCGCATGTGCGGTATCTGCTTGGGCGTTGGCGATGGTCTGCTCCTGGTCGCGGCGTGCCTTGTCCTCGGCGGCGATCTTCTCGCGCAGTTCGCGCTGGCGCGTCGTGGCGGCAGTTTTCGCTGTCTGCAGCTCGTCTCGCGCGGCATCGGCCTCAGTCGTCACGGCTTGGTGTGCGCGTTTGGCTTCGGCAATGGGGGCTTGAGCCTGTTCGACGGCCTGCTCGGCTGCGGCAAGCGAGTGCTCAAGGTCGGCGGTGATGCGCGGGACATCTTCTTCGGCTTTTCGCAGGGCATCTGCCGTGTCGGAGATCTGCATCGAGAGCTCGCTGGTGCGCACCGTATAGTTGGCGGGATTTGCCGAGGGATTGCGTTGCAGCTCGGCATACTCATGACGCAGCGTCTCGAGCTGGGCGCGCGTGGCGTCGACGGTTTGTTGTGCGGCGGCAATGCCGGCGTCTCGCTCGGCCTGCACCTTGTCGCGGATGCGCTTGGAATCCTCAAGACGGCGAACGAGGCGGTTGCCGGTCTCGCGCGAGCTCGCCTCGCGGGCCTCCACGGCATCGAGCGCGGCCTTCAGGCGGAGCTCAGTCGCGTCATCCTCTGTCTTCATTTGTTCGAACTGCCCCTTGAGCTCTGTCGCTTTGGCGGCGTGGGCATCACGGTCAATCTCGGCTGCCGCAGCGGTCTTTTGCGCTGTGGCGATCGCCTGGCGCTGGTCGGCGACGATCTGGTCGTAGCGGCCTGCGATATCCTGGCGCGTCTCGAGTTCCTCGGCCTGATCGGCAATGCGCTGCTCAAGTTCGGCCAGGTGGGCGCGGGCATCGGCAAGTGCCTTTTTCGCGGCGTTCATCTCGCGCATGGCCGAGGCGCCCTGGGCGATAAAGGTGCCCACGGCGTTCGCAGTGTTCGAGACAGCGGTCCCCAGATCGCGGCTCGCGGCGGGGGAGTGCGGGGCGGTCGGGCGAGCGGTGTCGGCAGCGTCCGCATCGGCAGCCTGCGGCGCGGCGATATTGCCGGTACCGCCCTCGACCACAGAAAAGCCTGCTGCGTGCGGATCGACCGCATCGGCGCCAATCGTGGGGTGCTCGAGCTGCAGAAACGAGGGCATGGTGCTGCCCTGGTCGGCAACCGGAGTCTCGCCGGGCACAAAGGTCGAGGCCGCCTCGGCGGCCTCCTCTTCCTCGGCATCGATATCGGCATCGGCGACGGCGTCTTTCATCGCTTTGACAGCATCCATCATGGAGTCCATGACGGCATCGAGCTCTTCTTCCGAAGACACCTCGATGGGGCCCGCTGCTTGCGGGGCGTCGTCCTGTACAGGGGCGTCGTCCTGAGCGGGCGCATCGTCGTTTTGCTCATCGGCGTTTTCTGTTTCGGGGGTTTCCGCCGTAGCGCTTTCGTCCAAGATGGGGCCGTCGACGTCGGTACCATCCCAGGTCACAGCGTCAGTATCTGTGGTGACGTCTGCGGGATCATCAATATGCTCTTGAGTCTGGGGGTCCAGCTCGTCTGTCATAGGCATGTGCTCCTCATCGTTGTTTGTCACCCTATGATAAAGTCTCGCGCCGACATCCCGCGCGCCGCAGCAAAGTTTCAAAACGTGTTCGATGGCTCGATCTGATAACAATAACTCGGCCACTTTATCCAGTTTGCACTTGACAATTCCTTCGCCGAACGACGTGGTGCCGTTCGCCCGCTGTGTCCTTTATTTTTCACTTGAACACGCTAAAGTTGCATTTCAGCTTTTGGCGCGTGAAGTTGGATACGCGCAGTCGGCGGGCGTGCCCGTCGCGATTTGAAAGGACTTTGTATGGGACTTTTCACTGGTAAGACCGTGATCGTCACCGGCGGCGGCAAGGCCACGCTTAAGGACGGTTCCGCTGGCTCCATCGGCTACGGCATCGATATCGCATTTGCCAAGGAGGGCGCGAACCTCGTCATCACCGGCCGCAACGTCGCCAAGCTCGAGGCCGCCAAGGAGTCTCTCGAGGCCGAGTACGGTGTCAAGGTTCTGCCTGTTCAGGCCGATGTCTCGGCTGGTCAGGACAACGAGGCCGTCGTCCAGAACGTCATCGACAAGGCCATTGAGGAGTTCGGCCGCATCGACGCCGTCGTCAACAATGCTCAGGCTAGCGCCTCGGGCGTGACCATCGCCGATCACACCATGGATCAGTTTAACCTGGCCATTTACTCCGGTCTGTATGCTACCTATCTGTACATGCAGAAGGCCTATCCGCACCTGAAGGAGACCAAGGGCTCCGTGGTCAACTTCGCTTCGGGCGCCGGCCTGTTTGGCAACTATGGCCAGTGCAGCTATGCTGCCGCCAAGGAGGGTATCCGCGGCCTGACCCGCGTTGCCGCCAACGAGTGGGGCAAGGACGGCATCAACGTCAATATCGTTTGCCCGCTTGCTTGGACCGCTGCGCTCGAGAACTTCCAGGATGCCTATCCCGAGGCGTTTAAGGCCAATGTCCACATGCCGCCGGCGGGTCACTACGGCGACGTCGAGAAGGAAATCGGCCGCGTGGTCGTTCAGCTCTGCGGTCCCGACTTTAAGTACATGAACGGCGAGACCGTCACCCTCGAGGGTGGCATGGGCCAGCGGCCCTAAGAGTTACGCGGTTTTACCAAACCGCGTAACGGCTCGACGCTGCGCGGTCACCAGGGCGACAACTTGTCATTCAAAGAGGGTGGCATGACCAGAAGGTCTATGCCGCCCTCTTTTCATGCCAATTTGTTCGCTCTGGCGACCGCTCGCTGACGTCGCCAGAGCATCGGCGTTGCCTTGGCTGTTGGAGATGATCTCGTAGTCGTTGGGGACGTTCTTAAATGACTAGTCATAAGGGACACTCTTGCCGGCACTTGGGGACAGTCCCTAAGTGCCGGCAGATTGGGACACTTCTTTGCAAGATGGCGCTGAAGATTGTTCCCGACGACTAGTCGTTTAATGCATCAGTTTCTGTCGAGTCGGTGCTCTTTGCGGGTTGCCCGTATAATGGTTTGCGTATGAACCGCAACCAAGGAGTTCCAGTTTATGGACCAGAGCCTTTTTAAATTCGACCTGATCGCCGAGGATCCGACGACGCATGCGCGTGCCGGCGTGCTGCACACCCCGCACGGCGACATCGAGACGCCGATCTTTATGCCCGTGGGCACCAAGGCAAACGTCAAGGGCATCCCCACCGAGACCGTCAAACAGCTCGGCGCCCAGATCGTGCTTGCCAACACCTATCATCTGTCCATGCGTCCCGGCGAGGACACTATCGCCGAGCTGGGCGGCCTGCACAAGTTTATGAACTGGCACGGTCCTATCCTCACCGACTCGGGCGGTTTCCAGGTGTTCAGCCACAACGACGCCGTCAAGCTCACCGACGAGGGCGTGCGCTTTATCGTCAACGACTACGACGGCCGCCACGTGTTCTGGACGCCCGAGGACAACATGGAAATCGCCATGAAGCTCGGCTCCGACATCTGCATGCAGCTGGACCAGTGCCCGGGCTATCCCGCCACGCGCGCCTACGTTGAGCGCGCGGTGGAGCTGTCGAGCATGTGGGCCGAGCGCTGCTACAAGGCTCACACCCGCGATGACCAGGCGCTCTTTGGCATCGTCCAGGGCGGCATGCATCTGGATCTGCGCCTGCGCTCTCTGCGCCATCTGGAGGAGTGCGGCGACTTCCCCGGTTACGGCATCGGCGGCTACTCGGTGGGCGAGGACCACGAGACCATGTTCGAGACCCTGGCGCCGCTTGTGAGCGAGTACATGCCCAAGCACAAGCCGCGCTACCTGATGGGCGTCGGCAACCCGACGACGCTCGTGCGCGGCGTGGGCGTGGGCATCGATATGTTCGACTGCGTGCTGCCGACGCGCACCGGCCGCATGGGCACGGCATTCTCCAGTGAAGGTCGCCTTAACTTCCGCAACGCGCGTTTTGCGCACGACGACGGCCCCATCGACCCCACCTGCACCTGCCCGGTGTGCACGGGCGGCTACAGCCGCGCGCTCATTCGCCACATGGTCACGCAGAAGGAGATGCTCGGCGGCATCCTGCTTTCGATGCACAACATCTACTACCTGCTCAACCTTATGCAGCGTGCTCGCCAGGCCATTATCGAGGGTCGCTATGGTGCATTCGTGAGCGATTGGATGAATAGCCCTGCCGCGGTGGATTACTAAGGGCGGCGCGGGCGCTTGCAGGCACTCGCGCGATGTCGAGACCGCGTGCCAATCGACCGCGCGCAGCCGTCGCCGGGCATCGCATTCGCCGGCGTCGGTTGCGCGACCGCTAACCGATAGCTTGCAAGCACTTGATACATCGTGGGTACCATACCGAATAGTTGATGTTCGGGCGGGTGTTTGGCGCATGGCGTCGACCCCGCCCGTTTTTCTTTTTCTCGATAGGAGTACCCATGATTAAGAACGAGAATGTCGAGGGCGAGCCTTCCTACGACGAGACGTACCGCCGCGGCCCCGTGGTCATGCGCGGCCCGATGATTCCTAAGGACAATACGTACGCTAACCTGCTGGCGCCCGAGGAGTCGACCGACTGGTTGCATGCCGATCCGTGGCGCGTACTGCGCATCCAGGCCGAGTTTGTCGACGGCTTTGGCGCGCTTGCCGAGCTCGGACCTGCGGTGACCATCTTCGGTAGCGCCCGCACGCCCAAGACCGATACGCTCTACAAGGCGGCGCGCACCGTCGGGCGTAAGATTGCCCAGCGCGGCGTGGCGGTTATCACCGGTGGCGGCCCCGGCATCATGGAAGCGGCCAACAAGGGAGCGGCGAGCGTCAACGGCAAGTCAGTTGGTTTGGGCATTGAGCTGCCGCACGAGCAGGGGCTCAACAAATACGTGAACCTCGGTATGGACTTCCGCTACTTCTTTGTGCGCAAGACCATGTTCGTCAAATACAGCTCGGGCGCTATTGTGTTTCCCGGCGGGTTTGGCACGCTCGACGAGATGTTTGAGGTGCTCACGCTGGTGCAAACGCACAAGGTCAAGCGCATGCCGCTTGTGCTGGTAGGCAGCGAGTACTGGCAGGGCCTATTCGACTGGCTTAACGGTCCGGTGATGGACGCCGGTATGATCAGCCCGCTCGATCCGGAGCTGGTGCACATCACCGACGACCTCAACGAGGCCGTCGACATTGCGCTCAGCGGGCTGATGTAGGGTAGCAAAAATGGAACGGGGCTAAAAAGACCGGTGCGTAACGTTACATGTCAGTCTTTTTAGCCCCGTCCCAAATGAACTGCTTCTAAGTTGCGGTGGAATAGGGATTGATTGACAGCTAATAAGCCAAAAACGGTCCCTATTTCACCGCAACTGATGTGGGCGTCCCTAGTGGATGGGCTGGTAGCGGGGGCAGTAGCTGATGGCGATGGCGTCGACGCCTACATGGGTGGCGATGGTGCAGCCGATGGGGCCGGTGCCGGCGTCTACGTAGTCCTGGCCCGCGAGCGCCTCGTTGACAAGTTCCTGCTCCTCGGCAGCACCGGTCGTGAGCACGCGAACGCTTGAGCCCGGGTGCTCGGTCAAAAACTCGAGGCAGTCAGCCATGGTGTTCGCAACGATGCGCTTGGCTCCGCGGCCCTTCTTGATGGCCTTGATCTCGCCCGACTGCCACTCCGGCGAAACGGCCAGGCGAATGTTGAGCATCTGCGTGAGCTGGCCGGCGAGCTTGGGCGCGCGGCCGTTCTTAACGAGGTTCTCGAGCGTGCGGGGAATCAGCAGCAGGTGGGCGTCGGGCAGCGTCGCGCGGATCTGCGCCTCGGTCTCGTCCAGGCTGCGACCGTCCTCGCGCATGGCCAGTGCGTACTCCACCAGCAGGCCCTCGGCGCCCGAGCCGGTGCGCGAGTCGATGCAGCACACGTCGAGCTCGTGTGTTTCGGCCGTCAGGCTGGCGTTGGCATAGCAGGCGGACCACTCGCTGCACAGCGAGATAAAGATCGCGCTGTCGTGGCCGTCGGCGAGCACGCGGTCAAAGAGTGCCTTGAACTCGCCGGCGCTCGGCTGCGAGGTGTGCGGCAGCTGCTCGGAGCCGGCCATGCGGGCGACGTACTCTTGGGCGGTAATCTGCACCTGGTCGAGCAGGTCCTCGCCCTCGATAATCACATGCAGCGGAATCACGTAAATGCCGAGCTCTTGGGCGCGAGCGGGGGAGATGTCCGACGTGGAGTCGGTTATGATGGCAAAAGACATAATTGCACCTTTCGTTGGGGCGCTTGCGTGCCGCCTTCTTAGAGCAAAGTGCGACAAGTATAGTGGAGTTGCTCTACATTGCTAGGTTCAATTGTTGAATAGTCAACAGTTTGAAGTGTCGGTGTGGAAATCATCAACTGGGGAAGAGGAATGCCGATGGAGGCGTTGGAGATATGCAGGCGGCCGGTTGTGCTGTTCGATTTTGACGGCACGGTGGCCGATACGGGCCGGGCGGTGATGACCTCGACGCGCAAGACGTTGGCCGCGCGCGGGTTTTCGGAGGGGCAGATGGGTGACCTGCGCCGCATGATCGGGCCGCCCCTGTGGAAGAGCTTTCACGACTTTTATGGCTTCTCCCGCGAGGAGTCGCTTGTGGTGGCTGACGAGTACCGTGCCTTTTTTGATGAGCTGGGACCGGAAGAGTATCCCGTGTTCGATGGAATCCCCGAGCTGCTCGATGGGTTGGTCGCCCAGGGCAAGCGCTTGGCCGTGGCGACGTCGCGCATGGAGGCGAAGTGTATCGACATGGTGCATGAGCTGGGTCTTTCTCAGTTTGAGGCGGTGGCTGGCATGAATCCGCTGCAGGGGCGCGAGACCAAGGCCGATTCGGTCCGCGATGCCCTGGCAGAGCTCGGTATGACGGCGTGCGATGCCGTGATGATCGGCGATCGCTTCAACGATGTGGAGGGCGCGCACGCAATGGGCGTACCGTGCATCGGTATCTATTCGGGCGCGGCGGCGCCGGGCGAGCACGAGGCGGCGGGTGCCGATGCAGTGGTGCACTCGGTGGCCGAGCTTGCTAAACTTTTCGCTATATAAGTACTTGATGTGAGGGGCGGGCGTACCCGTCGCTCATTGGTAAGGAGGCAGTCCATGAATCAGGTGGAGCAGAGCGTCGCTGAGTATGTCGACGAGGTCTGGGAGGATGTCGTCGCCGATATCGAGCAGCTGGTGAGTTATCCGTCCGTAGCCGTTGCTGCCGATGCGGAGCCTAGCGCGCCGTTTGGCCGCCCGGTTCGTGATGCGCTCAATTGCGCGCTCGGCATTGCGCAAAAGCTCGGCTACCAGACGAGCGACGACGAGGGCTATGTGGGCATTGCCGATATCCCGGGTCGCGGCGACAAGCAGCTCGCGACCATCTGCCACGTGGACGTGGTGCCCGCCGGCCCCGGCTGGAACACCGACCCGTTTGCGATGGAGCGTCGCGAGGGCTGGCTGCTCGGCCGTGGCGTGATTGATGACAAGGGTCCGGCGGTGTTGTCGCTCTACGCCGGTGCCTACCTGCTCAAGCACGGCATTGTGCCGCGCTATACCTTCCGCGCGCTGCTGGGCTGCGATGAGGAAGTGGGCATGTCCGACGTTCACCATTATCTGGAAAATCACGCAGACCCCGACTTTTTGTTTACGCCCGATGCCGAGTTCCCGGTCTGCAATGCCGAGAAGGGCCAGTTTGGGGCGACGTTCGTGAGCCCCAAGATCGACGGCGGGCGCATCGTGTCGTGGAGCGGCTCCGAGGCGAGCAATGCCATTCCGTCGCAGTCCATCTGCGAGCTTGCGATTGCCGCCGATGAGTTGCCGGCGCCGGTCGAGAACGCCGATCGTCTGGAGATCACGGCGCTTGATAATGGCCATGCGCAGATTTTCGCCCACGGTATCGGTGGCCATGCTTCGATGCCCGAGGGAACGATCAATGCCGTCGGCCTGATCGTGTCGTATCTGCGCGAGGCCGAGGACGCGTTTGGTGCACGCGACGAGCGCCTGCTGACGCCTGCCGAGCATGAGTTCGTCAAGTTCCTGGCCTTTGTGTATGCGGATGCCTATGGCCGCGGCCTAGGTATCGATGCGACGAGTCCGGCGTTTGGCCCGCTTACCTGCAACGCTGGAGTCATCCGCGTGGCGGATGGCCATATTGAGCAGGTCATCGACGTGCGCTTCCCCGACAGTACGAGTGCCGATACCATCCGCGAGCAGCTCGACCCGCTCGTGGGCCGTTTTGGCGTGACGTGCCAGCTGGGTCGCGCGAAGGTGCCGTTCTCGGTGTCTGCCGACGATCCGGCCGTGAAGGCGCTTATCGATACCTATAACGAGTTCACCGGCAAGCATGCTGAGCCCTTTGCCATGGGCGGCGGCACGTACGCGCGCAACTTTGCCCGCGCCGTCTCGTTTGGCCCCGAAGAGACCGGCCTGGAGCTGCCCGCGTGGGGCGGCCAGATGCACGGCCCCAATGAGTGCGCCAACGAGGAACAGCTTAAACAGGCGCTCAAGATCTATATTGTTGCGATCCTCCGTTTGAATGAATTAGAGCTTTAAGGTCTCGCGGTTTCCCAATCTAAGTTGCGGTGGAATAGTTCCTAGAATGGGCCATTTGATGGCCAAGCAGGAACTATTTCACCGCAACTTTGTTTTTATTGGTGTAAAAGGTGCGCCATGTTCGGCGCTGGATTGTTATCCGTTTGTAAAGGCTGGGCAGAGCTTGCGGTAAGGGTCTATCAATAGCCCGTAAGAAACCGCAGATAAGGCGGTCGTCGCCCGCTCGAGGCCGTATCTTTCCAAACAGCAAAGCGGGCAGGGTGCCCGCGAGTCGCATGTATGAAAGGAAGATCATGCTCGATCAGGCTTATTCTCGTCGTCAGTTCCTCGGCCTCGCTGGTGGTCTTGCCAGCATCGTCGGTCTCGGTCTCGTTGGTTGCGGCGGCTCCGGCGCATCCGAAGCCGCCGACAAGGGTAGCGCCGCTGCTGCCGAGTCCGTCTCCGGCGAGGTGACCTACGACGGTGCCTCCTCGTTCCAGGCTCTCGTCGAGGCTGCTGCCGAGAAGTTCATGGATGCCAACCCCGACGTCTCCATCTCCGGTTCGGGCAACGGTTCGGGCAAGGGCCTTACCGCTGTTGCCGCCGGCACCGTCACCATCGGTAACTCCGACGTCTTCGCCGAGTCCAAGCTCGAGGCCGACCAGGTCAAGAAGCTCGTCGACCACGAGGTCGCTGTCGTGGGCATGGGCCCCGTCGTCTCCAAAAACGTCAAGGTCGACGACCTGTCTCTCGAGCAGCTCAAGGGCATCTTCTCCGGCCAGATCACCAACTGGAAGGAGGTTGGCGGCGACGACGCTACTATCGTCGTCCTCAACCGCAAGGCCGGCTCCGGTACCCGCGCCACCTTTGAGGCGGCTGTCTTTGGCGACGAGGCCGTCGATTTTAAGGGCGACGCCGAGCTCGACAAGTCCGGCGACGTCCAGACTCAGATGGGCAGCACCGACAACGCCATCTCCTACCTGGACTTCTCGCACTTCGATGACTCCAAGTTCAATGCCATCAAGGTCGAGGGCGTGGAGCCCAAGAGCGCAAACGTCACCGACGACTCCTTTAAAATCTGGGCTACCGAGCACATGTACTGCGCTAAGGATGCCGACGAGGCCACCAAGGCCTTCCTGGAGTTCATGCTTTCCGATGACGTCCAGGGCAAGCTCGTCGAGGAGCAGGGCTTTATCCCCGTCTCTGCCATGAAGGTCGTCAAGGACGCCAGCGGCAAGGTCTCTGCTAAATAAGTAATCGCCCCGGAAAGGTTTGCAATGGCAAAACAGCTGCCAAAGCGCGACCTTGAGAACGTGGGCCTGGGCGTCACGGGCGCGTGCGTAGCGCTCGTGACGCTTGTCGTTGCCGCGCTCATCTTCATGGTCGCCCAAAAGGGCCTCTCGGCTTTTCTCAAGGATGGCGTTTCGGTTGCCGAGTTCTTCACCGGCACCAAGTGGGACCTGGCCAACACGGCCGAAAACGGCCTGCCCTACACCGGCGCCCTGCCCCTGATCGTCACCTCGTTTGCGGTCATGGTACTCTCCACGCTCATCGCGCTGCCCATCGCCATCGGCTCTGCCATCTTTGCGGTCGAGATTAGCCCTAAGTTTGGCTCTAAGATCTTTCAGCCGCTCATTGAGCTTTTGACCGGCATCCCCTCGGTCGTCTTTGGCCTGATCGGTTTTCACGTGGTCGTCGGTCTTATGAAGAGCGTTTTCCACGTGAGCACGGGCCTGGGCATCTTGCCCGGCGCCATCGTGCTGGCGGTCATGATTCTGCCGACGATGACCACGCTTTCGGTCGATGGCCTGCGCGCCGTGCCCGACGGCTACCGCCAGGGCTCGCTCGCGCTGGGCTACACCCGCTGGCAGACCATCTGGCACGTGGTGCTCAAGTCCGCCATGCCGTCGCTCATGACCGCGGTTATCTTGGGCATGACCCGCGCCTTTGGCGAGACGCTCGCCGTGCGCATGGTCATCGGCGGCATCGAGGCCATGCCGACGTCGCTGCTGTCGCCGGCGTCCACCATCACCACCACGCTCACCACGTCCATGGCGGTCTATGCCGAGGGCTCGGCCCAAGACGATGTTCTGTGGGCGCTCGGCCTGCTGCTGATGGGCATGAGTCTCATCTTCATCCTGATCATCCACCTTATCGGCCGCAAGGGGGCGAAGGCTCGTGGCTAGCACGCGTATCCACATCGACGAGGCGAGGCTCGGGCGTGTCCAAAAGCAGGACCGCTTCGCCACGGGCGTGTTGACGGCAATCGTCGCCATCGTCATGCTCATCGTCGTCTCCATGGTGGCCTATATCCTGTTCGAGGGCATCTCGACGCTGTTCCAGCCGGGCTTTCTCACGGAGCCGTCGCGCGCCAACGGAACGCAGGGCGGCGTGCTCTACCAGCTGTTCGACTCGTTCTACCTGCTGCTGATCACCCTGATCATCTCGGTGCCCATCAGCCTGGGCGGAGCGGTCTTTTTGGTTGAGTACGCGCCGGACGGACCCATCCGCGACATCGCCTCCACCGCCATCGAGACGTTGTCCTCGCTGCCTTCCATCGTCGTCGGCATGTTCGGTTTTCTGGTGTTCTCGGTGCAGCTGGGCTGGAAGTACTCCATCATCTCCGGCGCCGTCGCGCTCACCATGTTCAACATCCCCATCCTGGTGCGCGTGATCCAGCAGGCGCTCGAGGACGTGCCGCAGGCCCAGCGCGATGCGTGCCTGGCCATGGGCCTCACTCGCTGGGAGGCCACGCTGCACATCCTGATCCCCGAGGCCATGCCTGCCATCGTGACGGGCATCGTGCTTTCGGCCGGTCGCGTGTTTGGCGAGGCCGCAGCACTGCTTTTTACCTCGGGTATGAGCTCGCCGGTTCGCCTGAACTTCTTGAGCTTTAACCTGTCGAGCCCCACCTGCGCTTGGAACGTGTTCCGTCCCGGCGAGTCGCTCGCCGTGCACATCTACAAGATCTATGGCGAGGGCAGCCCCGAGGCCCAGCAGATCGTCTGGGGCACCGCGGCACTGCTGATGATTTGCGTGCTGCTGTTTAACGTAATCGCCCGCATTGTGGGCAAGCAACTGGCAAGGAAGATGACGGCCGAATGAGCGAGATGAAAGCAACGCCCGCAACCGAAGCGGCATCGTCCGAGACCCAGGACTTCCTGTCGAGCGTGGGGGAGAGCGAGAGGCGCGTGCGCGTAAGCGGCAAGGCCGTGAGCGACGAGGTCGTGCTCTCCACCAAGGACGTCAACGTGTACTATGACGACCACCATGCACTGCACAATACGTCGCTCGACTTCCACAAGGGCGAGATCACGGCGCTCATTGGGCCTTCGGGCTGCGGTAAGTCGACCTTCTTGCGTAGCCTCAACCTTATGAATCGCGAGATTCGCGGCTGCCGCGTGGAGGGCGAGATCAACTATCGCGGGCGCAACGTGAACACCAAGACCGAAAACACCTACGAGCTGCGCCGTTCCATTGGCATGGTGTTCCAGCAGCCCAACCCGTTCCGCAAGTCCATTCGCGACAACATCACGTTTGCGCCCAAGCGCCACGGCATCACCGACCGTGACGAGCTCGACCGCATGGTCGAGGAAAGCTTACGCGGCGCGGCGCTGTGGGACGAGGTCAAAGACAAGCTCGATAAGAGCGCCTATGCGCTTTCGGGCGGTCAGCAGCAGCGTCTGTGCATCGCGCGCACGCTGGCGCTCAACCCCGACGTGATTCTGTTCGACGAGCCCTGCTCGGCGCTCGACCCCATCTCGACGCTGGCGATCGAGGACCTCATGTCATCGATCGTGGCCGACCGCGCCATCGTTATCGTGACGCACAACATGGAGCAGGCGTCGCGCGTGTCCAACCGCACGGCGTTCTTCTACATGGGCGATATGGTCGAGTACGACGAGACTGACGAGATTTTCCAACGGCCCAAGGATAAGCGGCTGAATGATTACCTCACCGGCATGTTCTCCTAGTCCGGGACATGCTTGAGGCCTGCAGCGGCCACGGTTGCCGCAGGACTGATTGGAGAGGCGGGTCATCTCTTGCGGGAGATGGCCCGCCTTTTGCTCTGCGACCGAAACGACCACCACAAAGGGGACAGGCGCCTTCGTGGTGGTTTGGGGTGGGGCTCGCTGCTATCATGGACAACGTTGAATTTCTACGAAGGAGCAGGGCATATGGCGATTCTTTTGGGATGCGATTCCGTCAGCCTAGAGTTTCCCACCAAGCATATTTTCGATAGCGTGACGCTCGGCGTGGGCGAGGGCGACCGCATTGGTATTGTCGGTAAAAACGGCGACGGCAAGTCGACGCTGCTGAGCGTGCTCGCTGGCACGCTGGAGCCCGACGACGGACGCGTGACGCACCGCCGCGGCACGACGATCGGTCTGCTCGGCCAAAAGGACAACCTGGTCGATACTGATACCGTGCATCATGCCGTTGTGGGCGACACGCCTGAGTACGAGTGGGCGTCGAGCCCCCGCACGCGCCAGATTCTCGCCGGTCTTATTAGCGATGTGCCCTGGGAGGGCACGGTTGGCGAGCTTTCGGGCGGCCAGCGCCGTCGCGTGGACCTCGCGCGCCTGCTGATCGGCGACTACGACGTGCTCATGCTCGACGAGCCCACCAACCACCTGGACATGCGCACCATCAACTGGCTCGCGCGTCACTTAAAGGCCCGTTGGCAGCGCGGCCAGGGCGCGATGCTCGTGGTCACGCACGACCGCTGGTTCTTGGACGAGGTCTGTACCAGTATGTGGGAGGTCCACGACGGCCAGGTCGATCCCTTCGAGGGCGGTTACTCCGCATATATCCTGCAGCGCGTGGAGCGCGACCGCATGGCCGCAGTTACCGAGGAGCGCCGTCGCAACATGGCACGCAAGGAGCTCGCGTGGCTGAGCCGCGGCGCCCAGGCGCGTTCCACCAAGCCCAAGTTTCGCGTTGATGCCGCTCGCGAGCTGATCGCCGACGTGCCGCCCATGCGTGACGAGCTGGAGCTCAAGCGCCTCGCCGTGAGCCGCCTAGGCAAGCAGGTTATCGACGTGGTCGACGTGGACGCCGGCTATGCGGATGCCGGCGGCGCGCCCAAGCAGGTGCTCTCCGATGTGACCTGGCTCATTGGTGCGGGCGACCGCTATGGTCTTTTGGGTGAGAATGGCGCCGGCAAATCGACCTTGCTCGACGTGATCCAGGGCAAGATTGAACCCACGCGCGGCCGTGTAAAGATCGGCCAGACAGTGCGCTTTGGCGTGCTGTCGCAGCAGCTCGAGGAGCTCGAGCCCTACATGGGCGACACGATTCGCGAGGTGCTCAGCAACTATAAGAAGTACTACGTCATCGACGGCAAGGAGACTTCGCCCGAGAAGCTCTGCGAGCGCCTGGGATTTACGACGCAGCAGCTTTGGAGCCGCATCGGCGATCTTTCGGGCGGCCAGCGCCGTCGCCTGTCGCTGCTGCTGACGATTCTGAACGAGCCCAACGTGCTCATCCTGGACGAGCCTGGCAACGACTTGGATACCGACATGCTCGCGATTGTCGAGGACCTGCTCGACGGCTGGCCCGGCACGCTGATTCTGGTGACGCACGACCGCTTCTTGATGGAGCGCGTGACCGACCAGCAGTGGGCGCTGCTCGACGGCCACCTGACGCATATGCCCGGTGGCGTGGACCAGTACCTGCGCCTGTGCAACGCTACCGCCGAAGGCGAGCCCGTGGGCGCGCCGAGCGCCAAGACCGGCACGTTTGACACCGGTGCCGCGGCAGCTGCGGCCGAAAAGCCTAAGGCAAGCGGTCAGCCCAATGGCCTTTCCAACGCCGAACGTCAGAGGCTCCGCCGCGAGGTGAGCTCGCTCGAGCGCAAGATGGAGACGCAGCGCGCTCGCGTTGAGGAGGCCGAGGCCGCGATGGCCCAGGTCGATCCCACCAACTACACGGCGCTCGGCGAGCAGCAGGCAAAGATCGACGAGGCTCACGCCGCCATGGACGAGCTGGAGATGGCGTGGCTCGAGGCGAGCGAAAAGCTCGAGGGCGAGGAGTAAGCGAGAATGATCAAAGCCGCGTTTTTCGATATCGACGGTACGCTGCTGAGCTTTAAGACCCACCGGATTCCGGCGTCGGCGCAGCAGGTGCTCGACAGCTTTCGCGAGCAGGGGATTGCGTGCGTGATCGCCACGGGCCGTCCGACCTACCAGATGCCGGACTGGCTGTTCGACCTGGGCTGGGATGCGTACATTACGCTTTCGGGCCAGCACTGCTTTGATGCCGAGGGGGTTTACCGCAGCTGCCCGATCGATCCGGACGACGTCGCGGTGATTGTGGACCAGGTGGCGCAGGGGCGCTACGACTCGCTGTGCATGCAGGGCGAGAACTCGTTTGTGAACCGCCTGTCCGAGCGCGTGGTGACGGCTGGCAGCAACGCGGGAATCGTCTACCACGAGGAGCCGTTTGAGCACGCCTTTGACGCACCGGTCTACCAGTTCTGCGCCTTTGTGGACCCGGCCGACGAACATATCGTGACCGACGCCGTGTCGCATTCGCTCACCACGCGCTGGTGCGTCCTGTTCTGCGACATTATTCCCGCTAACGGCGGCAAGGACCTGGGCGTGGCGGCGACGCTCGAGCGGCTTGGTATCGACGCGAGCGAGGCGATTGCCTTTGGCGACGGCGAGAACGACCTGTCGATGTTTGCCGCCGTGGGCACAAGTGTGGCCATGGGCAACGCGCAGGACACGGTGAAAGCTGCAGCGACCTATGTGACGACAGCCGTGGACGACGATGGCATCTACAACGCCGCGAAGCACTTTGGACTGTTATAACTGCGGCTCGGCACTTAGGGATGCTCCTTTTCTGCCGGCAGCTGGGGGACACTCCTTGTGGGGCGTCCCCATTTTGTTTTCGTCCCGCACATTTTGTGAAACACGTCTAACTTTTAGACAAAGTAGTAAGACATGGGCAACTTTTGCGGTAAAGTTAGCCGTGGAAAGTATCCAGAGGCTAACTAGCAATCATCGCGAAAGGCGGCCCATGGCCCTACGTGAATCCGGAGAAGACTATCTCGAATCGATCTACGTTCTGTCGGAACGTCAGGGCATCGTGCGCTCGATCGACGTTGCGGAGCACCTCGGCGTAACCAAGGCGAGCGTTTCCAAGGCCATGGCGACGCTGGAAAGCAACGGCTATGTCGAAATGGGCAAGCGCGACGTTCATCTGACGGAGCGTGGTCTGGAGGTCGCTCGCCAAATGTGGGAGCGTCACTGCTTTTTCGTGGGGCTGCTGGAGGATGCGGGTGTTTCGGTTGAGGTCGCGTCGCAAGAGGGCTGTCACATGGAGCACTGCCTAAGCGAGGAAAGCTTCGAGAAGCTGAGGGCGATGCTGGGACGGGACAGCGACCGGGACCAGTAGCCCCGCCAACTAAGTCCAACTCAGACAAGGAACCCCGCCAGCAAGCGATGCCCAAGAACCGCCAGCAACGTTACCGCAGGCCGGGGCCGGGCTTGGTTTTGAAAACATTCCGCACTGATATTTTCTGTATTGAAGACGTCGATGATGCACCCGTATACCATTGACGTCGACACCATCAGATGCGGACCGCGCGGTGACCCCACATTCCGCTGGCGCCCATGGGGCTGCCCTCGTTT
>NZ_JBBNLU010000022.1:0-13655 GCF_040092335.1 Collinsella sp. CLA-ER-H8
AACGAGGGCAGCCCCATGGGCGCCAGCGGAATGTGGGGTCACCGCGCGGTCCGCATCTGATGGTGTCGACGTCAATGGTATACGGGTGCATCATCGACGTCTTCAATACAGAAAATATCAGTGCGGATTGTTTTCAGGGGAAGCCCCAAGGGGGCCTGCGCAGCCTCGAAAGGATAATCGCATTCGCTGATTTAATCTTGTGCTCCAACGGAGCCACGGACGAGAGGCCTTCGCGCTGCGGAATAATTTTGAGGGGAACACCCCGACCATCCCTGCGTTTACCTTGCTAAGGATGTCTACAGGAACCCACGCTTTGAAGGGGCGCCGGGCAGATAGGGGCTTTTTAAGTTACATAATAAACTGTTTATCTATGCTACTATTTAACTAGGCATCGCAGTATGGAGGTGGTCAAAGTGTTACGCACACTCAAAGCTTCGTTTTTCCTCTCGATACTTTTGATATTACCGATATGTTTCTCGTTTAGCCCTTCGACTGCTTATGCTGCAGAAAGCGGTGCTGTCGCAATTTCTGGCGCAACCCAAGATTTTGATTTAACGAAAGGTCCCGAGCAGTCTCATCAAATCAGGCTTAAGGATGGGACCGTTGCAGTAATAGGAATTAAAAAAAACCAATGAGCCCAGCCTGATATGGGACAGTTACTACAACAACGCATCTGGAACTTGGACTATCTATTACAACAGTCCTTTTATTTATCGCGAATTCAAGATCAAGATAGCGAACTCGCTCATTACCAGCGCTTGGGGACAAAACTATACGACTATCGGCTGTACGGTAACTAACGAGTCCTTTATATGGAACTCGAAACAGGCGACATATCGACTCAACTATGAATCGATGGGGATGACGTCCGGTATCGCCGTGTTGCAAGCGACCATGGAAGGCAGCACGCTCCACACCTATGCAAACTAGACTCACATCAATTGAGGAAGTTCAATGATCCCAATTCCTGCACGCTCAGACATTATGATCGCTCTCGTTTGGATTCTCATCGGAGTGTTTATTTGGCGTATCTGCAAATGGGTTAAAAACAAGAAATAGTTGATAAAACGTATATGCCATTTATGCGATGCTTGGGGCCGTTAAATCGGCCCCTATTTCTATAGCTTTTCAAGCAGCAGTCACCCATTTGGAAGTCGCAATGCCATTCATACGATTTCGGCCCTTTAAGCCGCTTTCTATTGGTAGGGACTCTTGCTGGTAAGGATTGCTTACTAGATACAAACCTCGGCAATAAATTGGGTTAGGCTGCGCTGGTTTCTTTGTATTCGAAGACTGGCTCTAGGAGATCTTCGATGTTGCAGTGGAGGGCTTTTGCTATGGCTCTTACGCTTGTTACCGAAGCTTCATTGATGTTTCTCTGGCGCTGCTCGTACATTTGGATTGAGCGGAGTGATACGCCCGATTCGTATGCCAGGTCTTGCTGGGTTTTCTTAAGCCTCTTCCTTGCTAGCGCCAGTTTGGTTTGACGAGGTGTTTTCTTCGCTATATCGCAAACAAGACGCGCCACACGCTCCTCTGAGGCTTCGTGCCAGGGGTAATACATATTGCACAGCGCATCGAACGGAACGGCATGCAGCAGGTCTTCGAAAGACTCGCCCAGACGCCATTGCAGATATGCCAATATCCAGCCCGTCCAATACTCCGGCGTCTTCTCAAAACGATAGGTGCGGTCCGGTATAGACCCGCTTTGATATCCCGACCTTTCGGCGATAAGTGCGAACAGCTCAACACCTGATTTTCCCGATACGACCCATGCGTTGCCGCGCTCAAACTCGCGAGCTACGCCGCTCAGGCAAAAGAGCTCAGCGATCTCGGACCCTTCCGCTCCATAGTCGTTCACGGCATAGTCAAAGCAGTCGCCAAGGTTGTTCATTGCGTCCTCGAGGTAGTAGACGGGGTACGTCCTACTCGGACCACAACTCGTTAACTCTTGGATCATCCAAATCAACCCTCCCCGCCATTAAATCCTTGATGTCGATACCTTCAGAATCAAATCCATTTACCGTGTCCAAGTACTTGCGCCGAGCGTTCTGCTCTCGCTCAAAACGCTTGGGATAAAACTCAGATCCCGAAGCCGGCTTCCAATCGCAGAATCTAATCGCCGAGAATGCGCGCTCACTCATAAGAGCATATTGAATGCCTAGATCGCCCAGGCGCATAATGCGCTGAAGTTGTCGGAGCGAAATCATGCCATTAACAAACTGCCTTGCAAAAGAAAAATACGAGTCGTCGGCACGATAGCCCCGAATAACGTCGTAAGAAGAAATATCAATCAAACAGTTATCAAGCAGAAATCGAAGTCCGTCGCGTGCTAGCGGCGTCGAGACATTAAACTCCCGGTTGTCGGCCAAAATCGCAAGCCAATTGAGGATTGAAAACTCCCCAGACTCTAAATCCAAGACCGAAAGGCCATCTAAATCAAGTTCATATCGATTTGCAATGCCATCCGACTCGGTCCGGCATGCCCATTCCATCGCCATTTCTTCATGTGGCGTGCAATAAAACCCGCGCCCATAGTCATTGAATTGTCTGCATTTATCCAACGACGGATGCTCGACAACAACCTCCGACCCGTGCCAAAGCTCCATATCGACCTCCAAACAAAAATATCACCCCAGTGATAGTTTACCAATAACTATCACTGGGGTGATATAGATAGACAAAAGTTGTTTGACAGTGCGGCATGCCCTAGAGGCAAGCCTCAGCGATGCGCTTTTTGAGTTCGTCGATGCCGGTACCGGTCTGGGAGCTTGTGATGATTACGTTCTCGGCCGGGACGTTGAGTTGCTTTTTGATGACTGCTGCCTGGCGGGCCTGCTGGGTGCGGCTGAGCTTGTCGGCCTTGGTGAGGCAGACGATAAAGTTGAACTCGTTGCCCTGCAGGTAGTCGATCATGTCATGGTCGAGCTTACTGGGATCGTGGCGAATGTCCACCAGCGATACAACCAGGTTAAAGCTGCGCTCGGAGTCGAAGAAGTCGCCGATGAGCTCGGCCCAGCGGTCACGCTCGGCCTTGGAACGGCGGGCGAAACCGTAGCCCGGCAGGTCGACGAAGTGCACGTCGTCAGCCTCAAAGAAGTTGATGTTGCTCGTCTTGCCCGGTGTGCTCGAAACCTTGACGAGGTTTTTGCGGCCAAAAAGCTTGTTCATGATCGACGACTTGCCCACGTTGGAGCGGCCGACGAAGCTCACCTCGGGGCAGGTGGACTCGGGAATCTGCGAAACCTTGCCATAGCTGGCAACGAACTTGGCAAGCTGGTAGTTAATGGAATCGGCCATGGACACTCCTTGGTCGTAGGTTCTTACAAAAAAGCGCGCTAATAGATAGCAGCGATACGGCGAACGATATCGAGCGTAATGCCACTCGCGGTGCGGGCATACTCGAACAGGTCGAACTCGCGGTCGCAAATCGCATCGTACGCCTCGTCACAATTATCGCTGATAGCGCGCAGCACCAGGCAATCGACACCATTTTTGGTTGCGACATGGGCAATTGCCGCGCCCTCCATGCCGACACAATCGGCATGCGTCGCCTCGATAGCGTCGTTGCGCATGGCGGCGCCCGTCACAAAGCGGTTACCCGTGGCAATCGTGCCGACCAAGAACTGCTTTGCGCCCTCGTTCGAAGCGGCTGCATTTGTCGAAGCATCAACAAACCCACGCTCAGCAAGCACATCGGCAGCAATATCGACCAGCGCAGGCGTCGAGCCAAACTCCTCGAGCCCCGGTGCAGACTCGGCGATAAGCGCGGTATCGGTATCCAGATAGCGCAGGCATTTGCCGATGACCACGTCGTCGATATGGAGCTTGGGGTTCAAACCGCCCGCGATACCCGAAAGCACAACTGCCTGTGGAGCATACTTGCTAATGAGGTGCTGTGTTGCGGCGGCAGCGTTTACCGTGCCCATACCCGCCGTCGTGGCGACAATCGACAGGCCATCGAGCCCGCCGGTCACAACGTTCAAGCCCGCCTCCTGTGCCTCGCAAACGTCGCTCAACTCTTCCTTAATCTGCATGATCTCTTTTTCGAGTGCACCGATAATCGCGATGGTAGCCATGCCATTCCCCAAACCTATACGAAATTCTCAACCACGGTATGGTACCAGCATTTTGTTTGCCAACGCCAAACGAACACGCTAGGCCAGCGCAGCTCGCATATCAAAGAACGCCTTAGCAATCGCAGCCGTAACCTCGCTCGAGCGGTCGCTCCACGGCATCGATGTCATGATGCTCATGACATAGGTACGGCCATCGATGTCGATAAGGCCCGCATCGCATGTCGAATAGCAACCATCCTCGCTAATCCAGCCTGCCTTGTTGCGCACCAAAACCTGCTCGTCAGCAATCCCATCACGGATAAATGAGCACGATGTTGATGACAGCAGTTCAAATAACCACTGGGAGGCCTCACTGCCACAGCTCAAATACTCGCTCATCTCGCGCCACAACTTGGCCGAGGTACGCGCGCAGTAGGTTGGGAAATCGCTCATTGGATCGAGCGCGACCTCGTCTTCGACGCCGAGCGCGGCAATCCAATCCTCGTAACCGACACGGTCAAACGCCGCGCGCAACGCGATAAACGAGTCGTTATCCGAATTAACGACCGCGGCCTCGATTAGGTCGCGCACCGTCTGCCAGCCCATGTTATAGCCACCATAGGTGCCAAGGGAATCATCGAGTGAGACCTGGCCCGTCTCGACCAGAGATTCGCAGATGTACAACGCATAGAGTGCCTTGTAGCTACTCGCGCCGTAAACCTCGACATCGGCGTTATACGTCACGCCCTTGCCGCTCGACAAATCGTAAAACACCACGTCCACATCGCCCAATTCCTGGGCCTGATCAAGGGCATCTTGGAGTGCGGCGAGGCTCTCATCCTCCAAGGCGGGGATCTGGTCATCAACCAATGAGAAGGTCTGCACGGTATCGCCTGAGGGAATATCGTTAAAGTCCGCCTTCGAAAGCCTCGTCTTAAGGCTCGCTGTCGACAGGGTTTGACTTGCGGTGGCTTTAGATTCAGAGACCTTTTTGTTTTGCGTCTGTACCGTTGACGCATCTGAGTGTGCCATTCGCTCCGACGCGTAGGTTTTGGCGGTAATTCCGAGGATAATAACCGCCAACGTTAGCATCCCAACGGCGGCAATCTTCGTTACGCGGATGCGAACGTCAGCGAGGCCACGCGAAGGCGTGCCCTTCGTCTCATATCTGCTGCCATGCTGCGGCACATACTCGTCCCGCGATGCGTTGCTTCGCACGTGGTCTCCTGACTGCTACCGTTTATATACGAGCAGCATAATACCGAGCAGGCATTTCTTTCCAAAGATATTCAGCGGCGTTTAAGGTGTCTTTAAAGAAACCACAAGCGTATTTATCCAAATGGCACGATTCTGTTGCACATCTCTGTCCAAAACGCAGTTGCGGTGAAATAGTTCCTGTTTGGGCAGCATAAGCCGAAAAACAAGAACTATTCCACCGCAACTTGACGGGGCTCTTTAGCAATCAACTAGGTGCCCGGGGGCACTCATTTAAGTCTGTCCCAAATGAGTGCCCTTGGGGGCGAAAATGGCTCGCTAGCCGATGGCGTTTTTGAGTTCCGCGCGGCGCTTTTTCATGCCCGTCATGACGGCGTTGCGCAGCTCGGGCATGCGCGCGGCATCCATCTGTGGAACGCCCTCGAGCTTATAGGGAATGCCCAGTTGCTCATACTTGACGACACCCATCGTGTGATACGGCAGCATCTCCAGGCCAACCACGTTATGCCACGGGGCGATTAGACGACCGAGCGCCTCGCACTCCTCAACCGTATCGGTGATACCCGGCACCACCACATGGCGGATAACGACCTTAATCTTGCGACGCGCGAGCTCATCACCAAACGCCAGAATGCGTGCGGGATCGCAACCGGTCAGCTTTTTATGCTCGACGGGATCGGCGTGTTTAATGTCGAGCAGCACCATGTCGGTCTCGTTGAGAACGGCATCGAACTTCTCGGGATGCGCGGGGTCGAACGCATAGCCGCAGCTATCCAAGCAGGTGTGCACGCGACCATCGGGGTTGTTGTGCATGGCGCGGAACAGGTCGGCCAAAAACTCAGGCTGCAGGAGCGGCTCGCCGCCGGATACCGTAATACCACCGCTGCGGTAAAACTCATGGTTGCTCTGGAACTCGTCCATCAGGTGCTCGACGGTCACCATGGTGCCGCCGTTAACCGACCAGGTATCGGGGTTGTGGCAATACGCACAGCGCATGGGGCAGCCCTGAACAAACACCACAAAGCGGATGCCGGGTCCATCGACCGTTCCCATCGTCTCAATCGAATGCACGCGGCCCAGGACAAACGCAGAGTCCTCAGGACGAGCGTCCACACCCTCGAGCGTCATCTCAGCCATTCCCGCTACCTTGCCTCTCATTGGTTTTAGCTACATAAATGCCAGAGTCATTCTAGCCCATATGCATGATGGCGAAACGGTTTAGCGGTCAATTGGGTTGTTCTATTTGACCCCACGCAAGAGCGGCGGGTAGGTTGTCGCAACCCGCCCGCCGCCGAGGCAATAGAAATCGATAGACGCCAGGCCTTACGCCTTGAGCGTGAGCACCGCGCCGAAGGCGGTCGGGCCGCAATGGCTCGAGATGACGCCGCCGACCTGAGTCCAGGTAATGTCCTTAAAGCCCAGGTCGTGCGCATAGACTTCCATGTCGTCGCGCAGCTCCTGGGAAAGGCCTACCGAATACGCCAGGCCAATGTGCGAGTAGTCAATCTCGCCCTTCGCAACCATGTGGTCAATAAAGGCGCGGGCGCACTTGAGCATAGAGCCGCGGAACTTCTTGGTTGCCACGAACTTGCCGCCCGTCACCTCAATGCAGGGCTTAATCTTGAGCAGGTGGGCGCCAAGGAATGCCACGTTGGACAGACGACCGCCCGCCTTAAGGAAGGCTAGGTCGGTAGGAACAAAGCCCAGCAGCACACGGTCCATGACGGAATTCGTAAATGCAAAGATTTCGTCGACGGTGGCATCGGGGTGGGCCTCGATGTATTTGGCGGTCTCGACGACGACGAGCGACTGGCCCACCGAGACAAAGCGCGTGTCCATGGAGAACACGTAGTCGCGGCCCTTAGCTGCAATCTTGGAGGACTGATGCAAGCAGGTCGTGGCCTCGGAGTACGCAAGATGCAGAATGGTCGCATCGGGCTGCTCGGCATGGATACGGTCGTACACGTGAGCAAAATCCGCAGGCGCGCAGCCACTGGTCTTGGGCATAACGCCAAACTCGTTGCAGCGCGAATAAATCTCGAGCGGATCGATCTAGCCGTCCTCGACGGTCTCGTCACCAATCGTGACATGCATAGGCACGCGCACGATACCGTAGCGTTCGCAGAGCTCCGGCGTCACATCCGAACCAGACTCAACCACGATTACGTACTTGCCCATTATCATCACGACCCATCTCAACATTGGCTTTTCAACACATGGCACGCACCGCCGCACTGTTGCACAACGGCGTCCAAGCGCCAAAGAGACGCCGCCCCTTGCACACAACAAAGGACAGCGTCTCCCTGGAAAACTCCGTGCTTAACTGAGATTTTACACGGTTTATAAATGAGTGTTACTTATCCCGCAAACGGTCGCCATACGTGATAAACGGTAGTTCGCTGCGGCAACTGCGACACATTCCGCCCGGCAAGTCCAATCGTGCTCCACGCACGGTTAATGCGCGAGGCGGTAGAAATCCATCGACGCCGCACCCTCGGCATGCAACCCCATCGCCGAAACCGCCGGCGAATAGGTACGGCTCGTAAGTGCCGCCTCGCCGCTGTTGGCAAAAATCTCGACCATCGTAGTGTCCGAAAGCACGCGCAGGTCGCGAAGCTCGCTGAGCTCGATCGACCTTTGGTCGCGCCCATAGCCTTCGTCACCCATGTCGAGGGTAAGCATCCCGTCCGCATAACGTACAAAGACACCCTTGCGGATTTCGAGCTCGACCATCTTGGCGCCCTCACAGGAAACCACAAGATCAAACAGGCGTCCCGGCTCCTCAACGGTTTCACCGCCTGTCGCGCGAACGCAGTCGCCGCGCATCCTCTCAATCTCGTGCGCCGGCTGCTGGCAGAGCTTACCATCGCGCATGCTCAGCTCTCGCGGCGCCGTCAACGCGCACTGCCACCCGCGCACCACCGTCGGGTTTTCTGCCGTCGCATCGGGGCAACCCGACCATCCGATCATCAAACGCCGGCCTGCAGCATCCTCAAAGGACTGCGGAGCATAGAAATCAAAACCGGCATCGACCATCGGGGGCATGCCCTGCCCGACGATTTTAAAGCTCGGCGCCTCCCAATCGGCCTCGATGGGGAACCACACGCACTGATGCGGATTGCGGTAACGCCAACCATCGGCAGGCACACCCTGCGGACAGCAAACGAGAATAAGCTCGCCATCGAGCTCAAACAGATCGGGGCACTCCCACATAAAGCCAAACTTCTCGCCCAACTCAATGCGCGTCGCATAGCTCCAGTCCTCAAGATTGCGCGAGGTATAGACAAGCACGCAGCCACGGTCGTCTTTCGTACGAGCGCCCAGAACCATGTAGTAGATACCATCGTGCTCAAGGATCTTGGGGTCGCGCACGTGCGTACCGATATCGTCGGGGTAATCGACCGGTCCAACAGCTATGCACTTCTCGCCCAATTCGTCGGGATTCTCGGCAACCATATGAATCTGGTTTTGCTCACGGCCCGTCAACACGTAGTCGTAATCATCGCGGTCAAAATGCTTGACGTTGCCGGTATAGAAGTAGTGAATCTTGCCATCGCGTACAAAGGCAGAACCAGAATACGCTCCGTTCGAATCCAAATCGGAATCGGGGAACAGCACAGGGCCGTGATTCTCGTACGTCACAAAATCCTTTGTCGTCAGATGGTTCCAAAGCACTGGACCGCCATGCGCAGCATCGAACGGATCGTATTGATGATAGATGTGATACGTATCACCAATCTGAACCAAACCGTTGGGGTCGTTGAGCCAGCCAAGCTCAGGCTCCACATGGAACAGGAGCCTATCGGGGTCGGACGCGATGCGACCAGCCGTCTCATCCTGTCCGGCACGCCACTGATCATAGTCCGCGCGTGTCACCTTATTTTTTTGATTAAACATCGCCATTGACTTTCTCGTCTATAGGGAAGGACGCTCGACTCGCACGAGCCGAGCGCCCTTCCTCAAATGGACTTATCCGCACATTACGCTGAACGGCTCAACTAGAAGCTGACATCGAAGCCAGCACCAGCGCCCTCTTCATCGGTGGTCGGAACGCCCTTTGCCTTGTTGTAGGCAAAGATCAAGACGATCGGCACGATAAAGGCGATAAGATTACCAGCCACATACCACACGAGGGTCTCGGGCGTAACGATGAGCAGGCCAAGCACACCGGTCAGACCCTGACCGATAGCGCGCACTTCAAAGAGCTTGACGAAGGCACCGCCGCAGCCTGCACCGATGCATGCGCAGATGAACGGAATGATCGAATAGCGCATGTTTGCAGCGAAGATAGCGGGCTCGGAGATACCGACCAGCGTCGGAATAAAGGACGACATGCAGATGTTGCGCTCTTTGGAGTGCTTCTTGTGAATGAGGTACATGCCGATGGCGCCGCCGCCCTGGGCGATGATGGAAACCGACCAGATGGCCTGGATGTAGTTGAAGCCAGTCGTGGCAACGAGGTTGGCCTCGATACCCTGGATGAACTGATGCGTACCGGTAACGACGAGCGGCTGCAGGAACGCGGCGAAGACAAAGGCACCAAAGACGCCCATTCTGTTGTACAGGACATCGATTACGCCAGCGAGGACGTCGCCGATCAGGTTGCCGAGCGGGCCGAACACGGTGAACAGGGCAACGTTAGCAAGAATCAGGGTAACGGTCGGGACAAAGACAAACGAGACGACCTCGGGGATGTACTTCTGGGCAATCTTTTCGACCTTGGCCATAAACCAGGCAGTCAGGATTGCAGGGAACACACCGCCCTGGAAAGCAACCATGGGAATGGATAGCGGACCGAAGTTCCAGTACTCAGCACCCGTCGGGTCCATAACGAACGTGTTACGGTTCATAAGACTCGGGTGAACCATGACGATACCGACGAGGATGCCCAGGATCGGGTTACCGCCAAAACGCTTGACCGCGCTGTACATAACCAGGACAGGCAGGTAGTCGAACGTGGTGGCGATAATGGCAAAGAAGCTTGCGAGGTTCTTGAGGAACTCGCTGTGATCGGCGAGACTGCCCTCCATGCCAAAGAGGCCGTTGGCAACGATCAACGACTTAAGGCCGATGATGATAGCGGCACCGACGAAGGCAGGAATGATGGGGATAAAGATGTCCGAGAACACCTTGAGGACCGAGAAGAACTTGCCTTTCTTGTCCGCCTCGGCACCCTTGACCTCGGAAGCGCTAATCTCCTTGACGCCCGTCAGAGCCATAAACTCATCGTAAACCTTGTTGACGGTACCGGTACCAAAGATGATCATGAGCTGGCCGCTGTTGTACAGCACGCCCTTGACGCCATCGATGTTCTCGAGCTCGGCCTTGTTGTATTTGCTCGTATCCTTGAGCACCAGACGCAGACGGGTCACGCAATGCGTGGCGCCCTCGATGTTCTCCAGTCCGCCGACGTTGTCGACGACTTGCTGGGACACTGCCTTGTAGTCCATGTTCCTCTCCATTCCTTTTCTAAATCATAAAACGGTTCGTTGCCGCTACAGAGACGCGATCGTTGCGTTTGCGCACTTGAGCGCACCGTCGGTGACGGTAAGCGCCACACCCTGGCCCTGCTTGTTGCAGAAGCGAGCGTTGAGCGCAACATCATCGACAAAGATGGTCGCGATGTCGTCGTCGACGACCAGACGCACATGGTGAGTGCCCTCGCCCTTAAAGAACAACGGACGCTCGAGGCCCATGTTGTTGACCTGGAACCACGGGTACTGGGGAGCCGGCGTGAACTCGAGCTTGCCCTCGCGCAGGTTGGCGCGGAACTCATAGGCAAGACCGGTCTCGGCGTCCTCGGCGAACTTGACCGAGAAGCCGGCAGCGTTACCGCCGAGCTCAATGTCGGCATCGAGCAAGTAGGTGGAGCCGGCATCCGCGGCGAGCACCTGCTCGACCTTGCCCGACTCGCAGGAAAGCTCAAAGGTCTCGACTGCCTTAGCCTCGCCAAAGGCGCCAAGCATGCTGTCGGGGAGCTTGGTGCCGAGCGTTCCGTCGGCACGCTGAACGATCTCGAGGGGCATAAAGGTGCCACCCCATAGGTAAGAGCTGGGGTCGCCGCCCTCGTCACGCGTAGGAACCCAACCAAAGAGAACGCGACGCTCGCCATCGAATGCGGTGCGAGCGGCGTAGTACGCGCGGCCGTCGAAGGAGTCGTCAGCGGGGGTAATCCAAGGACCGTTGATGGACTTGGACATGCGGTAACGGGTCTTGTTGCCGTCGCTGTACTCGGAAAAGACGAGGTACCACCAGTCGCCCATCTTAAAGAGATCAGGCATCTCAAACATGGTGTACAGGCCCGGGTTCCACCAGTCGCCCTGGAACTCCCAGTTGGTCAGATCCTTGGAGGTGAACTTGACCAGGCGGCCGGTCATCAGACGCTTGTCCTCGCCCACACGCGTGCCGAGGATGAGCATGTACTCTTCGTTCTCCTCATCCCAAAGCACAAAGGGATCGCGCCAGTTGCGGTCATCGTAACCCTCCTGGGGCGGAAGCAGCGTCTCGGCGATGTTCTTCTCCCACTTGACGGCGTCGTCGCTCGTTGCGTGAAGAAGAACCTGCTTCATCAAACGTGCGCGGACCTTATCGCGATTGCAACCAGTGTAGAGCGCATGGTACTTGTCGCCCACCTTAAACACCGTGCCGGCATAAATGTACTGGTCGACTTCCTCGTCGCCGCCACGCTCAAGGCTCTCGCCAAAGTCCTTGTAGTTGACGAAATCCTTGGTCGTAGCGAGTGCCCAGCCAAACGGCTCTCCGAAAGGTTCGGGGTTACGCGTGTCACGCTGATGATAGAGATAGAACGTGCCGTCCTCGCCGTACGGCATGATGTCGCCTACCCAAATTCCCTCAGGCTGGTAATACACCTTGTGCATCCGAGACTTCCTTTCCACGACATACTAACTCGGTACAATGGCAAGATATGTCAATCGTTTTCATATGTCAAACGTTTTCACACCAATACGTCTTTTCGCAGTTCCAGTCGTCGGCAAACGGTTGACATATGCCGGTGAACGGTCATCAGAGGCGTTTGAGGAATTCTTTTGGCACGGGATGAACTACGCGGTTTTGCCCTCAATGAGTTCAACGGGGAGCTTGATATTCGATTCGGGATTATCGCCGTTAATAAGAGCGATGATGGATTGCGCCGCGAGCTCTCCGATGCGATCGATATCTTGACGTACGGTTGTTAAGTCAGGCATAAACGTCATAGTTCGGCGGGCACCATCCGCGCCCACGATCTTAATATCGTCTGGAGCGCTCAAGCCGCGCTGCTTCATCACGTTGAGACAGATGGCCGCCATCGTATCGTCTCCCGCAAAGATGCCGTCAATATCGGGGTTCTCATCGAGGATCTTCGCAACGACCGCGCCCTTTTCGTCGTCGGGCTTAACGAACTCAACCTCACGGACAAGCGCGGACAAACCGGCCTGCTCAACAACATCGAGGTAGGCATCGGTACGCTTATTGGCAGGCATGCGCATGCGGCTATTGCTGCGCAGGCACAGGATACGCCTGCAGCCGTCATCAATCAGACGGCGCGTGGCGAGCTCGCCAATGCCATAGCTGTCACTTGCAATCTGGACAGAGCCCTCGCCAAGATCGCAGTCGATGCCAACCAGGCTCAAGCCCATCTCGGCATATGCCTCGGCACCGATATTGAGGGAGTTGACGATGACGCCGTCGACCATATTGCGGCGGAGCATGTCAATATAGGAACGCTCAAGATCGGGTCGATTGGCGCTGTTGCACAGCAACATCTTAAAGCCGTTTTCCGCTAACGTGCGCTCGACCGCCTGCACAACCTGAGCATGGAACGGGCTGCTCACAAAGGGAACGATCATACCGATAAGATTCAGGCGACCGTTGAGCATGGCACGGGCGATATCGTTGGGCGTATAGTTGATGCGCTCCATCGCCGCATGGACTTTATCGCGGGTTTCCTGGCTAATGTAGCCGCGATTATTAAGCACGCGAGATACCGTAGTAGGCGAAACCCCCGCCACCGCTGCAACTTCCTTGATGCCAGGCTTAGCAGAATCCTTAGAACGAGTGCCCTCGCGAGCCATAGCACCCTCCCCCATCAACATGTCATACGTTTACATACGAACAAAGCATACCCCAACAACAGCGGGAAGACGGTAACAGCACAAGTAAGTAAACGACTCATCCAAATAATTAGGAGAGTTCCGCCTAAAGGGTGACTCCGAAGAACCCCGCTTGGCCGTTTTTGGGTTATTTTCCAAAACATCCCGCACTGATATTTTCTGTATTGAAGACGTCGATGATGCACCCGTATACCATTGACGTCGACACCATCAGATGCGGACCGCGCGGTGACCCCACATTCCGCTGGCGCCCATGGGGCTGCCCTCGTTT
>NZ_JBBNLU010000023.1:0-11870 GCF_040092335.1 Collinsella sp. CLA-ER-H8
CGCGGGCGCCCGGTCGGCGGCCCGTTCTGGGCGCGCCTCAATCGTAGCCCGAGACGGTCCCGGGCTGACAATTTCGACTGTAATGGACGTTCTTAAACGACTAGTCAAACAAGAACGTCCCCAACGATTACCCAAAAGGAGCGTCTCCAAGTGCCAGCTCTGGCAACGACGCAGGTAGAAAAACGTCAGCGAAAACTCGCCAGAGTGAGCAAGGTGCCTTGAAACGAGGCGGCATTGACCTTCTGGTCATGCCGCCGAAGTTGAAAGGCAGATTGCCGCTCTGGCGGGTTTGCAGCGTCGAGCCGTTACGCGGTTTGGTAAAACCGCGTAACTAAATCCGCTCCGCGATCTCGTGGATGAGGTAGTCGGTCTTTTCCCAGCCCAGGCACGGGTCGGTGATCGACTTGCCAAAGACGCCGCCGTCGACCGGCTGGTTGCCGTCCTCCAGGTAGGACTCGATCATAAAGCCCTTGACCAGCTTAGAGATGGACTCGCTGCGGCGGCAGCTGTCGAGCACCTCCTTGCAAATGCGGTACTGCTCCAGCGGGCGCTTGCCCGAGTTGTCGTGGTTGCAGTCGATGACCGCCGCCGGGTTGGCGTAGCCGGCGTGCTCGGTATAGCGCTCGGCCAGGCGCTCCAGGTGCTCGTAGTGGTAATTGGGGTAGGTACGACCATCGAGACCGATGTAGCCACGCATAACGGCGTGCGCGAGCGGGTTGCCATCGCACTCGACTTCCCAGTTACGGAAGATAAAGCTCTGGTGAGCCTGGGCGGCGTAAATAGAGTTGAGCATAACGGTGGTGGAACCAGCGGTGGGGTTCTTCATGCCGACGGGCACCGAAATGCCGCTCGACACCAGGCGATGCTCCTGGTTTTCGACCGAGCGCGCACCCACGGCGACGTAGCTCAGCAAGTCGACGAGATACTGATAGTTGGAGGGGTAGAGCATCTCGTCGGCGGTGAAGAAGCCCGTTTCCTCAATAACGCGCAGGTGCATATGGCGGATAGCCTTGACGCCCTCGAGCAGGTCGTCGGGGGCCTCGGGATCGGGGTTATGCAGCAGGCCCTTGTAACCGGTGCCCTTGGTACGCGGCTTGTTGGTGTAGACGCGCGGAATGATGATGAGCTTGTCCTTGACCTCTTCGGCGGTCTTGGCCAGGCGGTTCATGTATTCGAGGACCGAATCCTCGCGGTCGGCAGAGCACGGGCCGATGATGAGCACCTTACGTGCGTCCTCGCCGGTAAAGACTTTGGCGACCTCGGCGTCAAATGCCTGCTTTTTGGCGGTAAGCTCGGCAGAAAGTGGCATTTCCTCGCGGATCTCCATGGGGATCGGCAGCCTGCGTTTGAATTCCATGGCCATAGGGGTCTCCTCAATCTATAGAAAGAGCAATAAGCGTATTGTCGAATGCTCGGCATTATCCGCTGTCGCACGCTAAAGTGCAAGCCCTTGTCACCCCGAAACCTACCAAAAAGGGACAGGTTTATTTTGGCAGGTTTTATCTGGGTAAACGTCGGCGGATGCCGGGAGGGAGCGGCGCCGCGCGGGACCCTAAGGCTGTTGTCAGTTCCCCAGGAAATACCCTGTGGGCAAAAAATGCCAAATATGAGTACGGTTGCTAGCTTAGTAGCATATTGCCTTCGCAAAATAATAGACATAACAGTAAAATATGTTCATTAACGCAAACACATATAAGTCCGCTATAGGGCTGTTTGATCAATTTAGGGACGCGTGTAAGCCGTGAAAACGGCATTTGGGGCTGTTTTGGCTGTTACTAAAAGGGTAACAGTACTCATATTTGCCATTTTTTGCCCACGGGGCCTCGAAGGGGCTGTCAATCAGGTCCCAGGGGAGGCGGTTTGAGGGTCGCAGAGCAAAAACGGGGGCGCAGGTTGTCCTGCGCCCCCGTTTTCTGGGCATTGCGGTTGTTTGCCGCCGGTTGTTACGCCGCCTCGTCGAACTGCGAGTTATACAGGTCGGCGTAGAAGCCACCCTGGGCGAGTAGCTCGTCGTGTGTGCCCTTCTCGACGATGTCGCCGTCGCGAATTACCAAGATTACGTCGGCGTTGCGGATCGTGGACAGGCGGTGCGCGATGACAAAGCTGGTACGGCCCTGCATCAGCGCATCCATGGCGCGCTGAATAAGCTCCTCGGTGCGGGTGTCGACGTTGGAAGTCGCCTCGTCCAGAATCAGCGCCGGGCGGTCGGCCAAAATGGCACGGGCGATGGTCACGAGCTGGCGCTGACCCTGCGACAGGTTAGTGCCCTCCTCGTTAATCATAAAGTCATAACCGCCGGCAAGCGTATGGATAAAGTGGTCGCAACGTGCGGCGCGCGCGGCGGCTTCGACCTCGGCATCGCTCGCATCGGGGCGTCCGTAGCGGATGTTCTCGCGGATGGTGCCGTTAAACAGCCAGGTATCCTGCAGCACCATGGCAAACTCGCCGCGCAGCGCCGCGCGGTCCCAGTCGCGCACGTCGACGCCCTCGACACGCAGCGAACCGCCGTCCACATCGTAGAAGCGCTGCAGCAGCTTGATGAGCGTGGTCTTGCCGGCGCCGGTGGGGCCGACGATGGCGATGGTCTGGCCGGGCTGCGCCTCGCAGCTAAAGTCGTGGATGATGGTCTTGTCGGGCGTATAGCCAAACTTGACGTGATCAAACTCCACATGGCCGGGGCGCTTTTCGGGAATCTGCGCGTCGGCTTTCTGCTCCTCCTCGGGCGCGGCCAGGAACTCAAAGACGCGCTCGGTGGCGGCTGCCATCGACTGCATCGTGTTGCTCACGTTGCCCAGTTGCTGCACGGGCTGCGTAAAGTTGCGAACGTACTGGATAAAGCTCTGGATGTCGCCGGGCGTGGCGTTGCCGGTCAGTGCGAGCTGTGCGCCCACCACGACAACGCCCACGTAGCCCATGTTACCCACCAGGCTCATAAGCGGCATCATCAGGCCCGACAGGAACTGCGAGCGCCAGCCACTAATAAAGAGGCGGTCGTTTTGACGGTCGAACTCTTCGATCGAGGCCTCGGCGCGGTCGAACACCTGAATGACGTTCTGGCCGGCAAAGTCCTCCTCGATAATGCCGTTGACGGCGCCCAGAACCTGCTGCTGCTCGCGGAAGTACGGCTGCGAGAAGTGAATCATTGCGGTCAAGATAATCGCGGCGGCCGGCAGCGTGAGCACGGTGACGCCGGTAAGCGGCAGGCTGATCGAAAGCATCATGACGAGCACGCCGATAATCTGCGTCACCGACGTGATGAGCTGCGTCACGCTCTGGTTGAGCGACTGACCCAGCGTATCGACGTCGTTGGTGATGCGGCTGAGTACGTCTCCCTTGCTGTGGCCGTTGAAGTAACTCATCGGCACGACGGCAATCTTGGCGGCGATTTCCTTGCGCATGCGGTAGCAGATCTTTTGCGTGACGCCGGTCATGAGCCAGCCCTGGACCAGGCTGCAGACAGAGCTCGCCAGATACAGGCAGAGCAAAAAGCCGAGCGTCTTGGCGATCCAGTCAAAGTCAACGTCGCCGGTGCCGTTGACCTTGGCGACCAGGCCTTCGAACAGCTTGGTCGTAACCTGGCCGAGCACCTTGGGTCCCACAATGTTAAAGATGACCGAGCACACGGCAAAGGCGACGGCGGCAAACACGGCAATCTTGTGCTGGCCGATATAGCCGAGCAGCTGCCTCATGGTGCCCTTAAAGTCCTTGGCCTTTTCGCCACGACGCATGCCACCCATGCGGCCCATGGGACCACGCTGGCGGGTGGGCTTGGGAATCTGAGTCTTGGTCTCGTCTGCCATTAGCGCTCGCCTCCTTCCATGACGGCTGCAATTTCTTCTTGGGTAAGCCCCAGCTCCTCGGCGGAAAGCTGCGACTGTGAGATCTCCAGGTACGCCGGGCAGCTGCGCAGCAGCTCCTCGTGCGTGCCGGTGCCCACTACGTGGCCGTCGTCGAGCACGATGATCTGGTCGGCGTGCATGATGGTCGCGATGCGCTGGGCCACGACCACGAGTGCGGCGTCGGTGACGTTTTTGGCGAGCTCCTCGCGCAGGCGCGCGTCGGTCTTGTAGTCGAGGGCACTAAACGAGTCATCGAACACCACAACCTCGGGCTTTTTGGCCAATGCGCGGGCGATGGCCAAGCGCTGGCGCTGACCACCCGAGACATTGGAGCCACCCTGGCTGATGGGGGAGTCGTAGCCGCCCTCGCGCTCGGCAATAAAGTCCTCCGCCTGGGCGACACGTGCTGCCTGGCGCATATCCTCGTCACTCACCATGTCGCCGGCAAACTTGAGGTTGCTCTCAACGGTGCCCGAGAACAGGCGACCCTGTTGCGGGATGTAACCAATGCGTCGGCGCAGCTCGGAAAGGGTCATGTCGCGCACGTCGATGCCGTCGAGCGAAATGCTGCCGCCCGTGACGTCGTACAGGCGCGGAATCAGCTGTACGAGCGTGGACTTGCCCGAGCCCGTGGAGCCAATGATGCCGAGCATCTGACCGGCATGCGTGGTGAAGTTCACACCGCTAATGACGTCGGCGCGGGCATCGGGGTACTGGAAGCTCACGTCGCGGAAGGTGAGCTCACCGCGCGGCGAGCTGGCCGCGGGCAGTTTGGGCGAGGCAGGGTCGTTGATGCTCGTGGGGCAGGTGATGACCTCATCTACGCGCTCGGCTGCGACCTCGGCACGGGGCAGGATGACCGAAACCATGGTGAGGATCATAAACGCCATGACGATCTGCATGGTGTAGGAGATAAACGCCATCATGTTGCCGACCTGCATCACGCCGTCGGACACGCCCTGCGCGCCAAACCAGACGATAAGCACGGTGATGCAGTTCATGACGAGCATCATGAGCGGCATCATAAAGCTCATGGCGCGGTTGGTGTAGAGCTGCGTGGTCATCAGGTCGAGCGAAGCCTTGTCAAAACGCTCGAGCTCATGTTCCTCGCGGTTGAACGAGCGGATGGGCATAAGGCCGTCGAGCAGCTCGCGGGCGGTAAGGTTCACACGGTCCACAAAGCTCTGCATCTTTTTGAACTTGGGCATGGTGAGGCCCATGAGCACGCCGACAACGGCCGAAACCGCGATGATGGCCACGGCGATGGTCCACTCCAGGCCGGTGTGGTTAGCCAGGACACGCATGACAGCGACGATGCCCATGACGGGGGCCATCAGGCACATGCGGATAAACAGGGTTGCGGCCATCTGGATCTGCTGAATGTCGTTGGTGCAGCGGGTGATGAGCGAGGCCTGGCTAAACTTGCCCACCTCGGCCGGCGAGAAGTGCATAACCTTGTTGAAGGTCTCGCGGCGCAGGTCGCGGGCGATGGAGCAGGCGGTGCGCGACGCCACGGCACCGGTCAGGATGGTGGCGACGAGCGACACCAGGCACAGCCCAAACATCGTGGTCGCCATGCGGCTCAGGTAGGCGTTCTGCACGTCGGCGGGGTCGATGCCCTGCGCCTTGTACTCGTCCTGTACATAGCTCACGGCGCGCTGCGTGACAATGGAGCCCGACATGGAGCCCATTTTGTCCGCCATTTGGTTGGCGCCCTCGACGAGCTTGCTTTGGTCTACCAGATCGCCCTCGATACCCAGGCGCAGGCTCTTCATGGTGATCTTGCCGCCGTCGGCATCAATCTGCTTTTGCATGTTTTGCGCCGCCGCGGCCTTCTGCTGCATCTCGGCGAGCTGCTCGGGCGTCATCGCTGCCATCTGCTCGGGGGTGGGCATGGCCTGGGCAGCGTCGTTGTCTTTCTCGCTGGACGAGCCCATCATGTCGCCCATGGAGTTGGCGTCAATGCCCTGGTTGAGCGAAAGGACGACAGTCTCGGGCAGGCTCATAATGTCGGCAATCTTGCCTCCATCGGCACGCTCTTCCTCGGTGCCCTTGTACGTTCGAATGCCGTTTTTGTCAGCCTTGCTAAACACAGCCTCCACAGCTTTGGCGTCCTTGGCGCTCATAAAGAGTTCGAGGTCGTCGAGCGATTCGGCGCGAATGGTGTCGGGCACGGGCGAGGCGATGCCGCCTTGCTGCACGCCCACGTCGACGATGTCGCTCATATAGGTAGGCAGTGCCAGATCGGCGTTGCAGCTGATTACGATAAGTACGATAGCTGCAAACAGTGCCAGGACATGTTTTTTAAAGAGCTTGAGAATCCTCACTCGGCATCTCTCCTTTCTTGATTGCGGTCGATAATTTCGTTGGCACGTCTTAGAAGGCGCACCATCTCTTGGGTATCTGTTTCGCCGAGCTGCTCGAGGAAAGCCGCAGTGCGGTTCTCGAATTCCCGACGTTTGATTTCTAGATCCTGGAATCCTTTGTCGGTCACCGTGACGTGTACGCGACGACGGTCGGTCTTTGAGTGCTCGCGCTCGACCCAGCCCTTGGCTTCGAGAGCGCGTAGGATATTGGCGATGCGGGCACTCGAGACCCAGGCGCGATCAGCGAGTTCGCTCGGCGTGAGCGAACCGCCGGCGAGTATGAGGGCGCGCATGACGGCCATCTCGCCGCCGAGGGCTTTGTCCGCAAAGCGCGAAATGCGCTGATGCATGCTGCCGAACTCGGTAAGGAGCTGACGCCCAAGCTCACGGAAATCGGTATCTTCCACCGAAAACCCCTAACACTAGAAACTATTTTCGGTGAAAGATGATACCCCCGCTCAACCATCCCATTCGGTGGATTTCTAGGCATGTCCCAAAAATCTACTTGGCCGCTAGGCAATATTAAGAGTGCATTAAGACTTAAAATCATTCAATTGCTGAAGCGTTTCAAAGAACTATTATGCACGCGGTTAGGCGAGGGGTTGTCACCACCATGACGACTGGGACTCATATAATCGCCACGTGCGATGCTCCAACTTCCCGCAAGGAGACACCTTACATAAAGGGGGATGGAGTCATGGCATTTGACTTCACGGGTAAAACCGCGATCGTTACCGGTGGCACTCAGGGCATTGGCCTCGAGATCGCCAAGGGCATCGTCGCGGGCGGCGGACATGTCGCGCTCATCGCAAGGAACGCTGCTAAGGGCGAGGCCGCTGTGGCCGAGCTTGGCGAGGGCAACAAGTTCTATCAGCTCGATGTCGCCGATGCGCCCAAGGCGCGCGAGACCGTCGAGCAGATTTTTACGGACCTGCCGCAAACCAACATCCTGATCAACTGCGCCGGTGTCATCAGCACCAAGAAGTTTGACGAGATCGACGACACCGAGTGGCGTCGCACCATCGACATCAACCTCAACGGCACCTTTACCATGATGAACGCCGTGTACCCGCACTTTAAGGCGGCCCATGCCGGCACTATCGTCAACGTGAGTTCCGTTGCGGGCAAAATCGGTGGCGGCCTGCTCGGCACAGCCGGCTACGCCAGCTCCAAGGCCGGTGTTAACGGTCTGACCAAGGCAGTCGCCAAGGAAGGCGGCAAGTTCGGCGTCCGCTGCAACGCCGTGTGCCCGTCGCTCACGTTGACCGATATGACCTCGATTCTCTCTGACGAGAACTCTCAGCGCATCATCAACGGTATCCCTCTGGGCCGCGCCGCCCAGGCCAGCGAGCCTGCGCAGATGGTGCTGTTCTTCGCTTCCGACCTCGCCAGCTTCGTGAACGGCGAGATTGGTGACTGCGACGGCGGTATCGTCCTGGACGGGTAATACCCCACGACGATTGTTCGGCGACGGCTCCTGCGACTCGGGACCGTCGCCTTCTTTCTGACATAGGCGCGTGCGGCTACGAGTCGCATGCATCCAAAGGAGATATATATGAGTGAATCGACTGCGGTGGAGGCGCCGGCGGCAAAGGAGCCGTTCTTTAAGATGTCCTCCATCCCGGGCGCCAATATTTTGGTGCCGCTTCTGTTGGGCTGTCTGCTCAACACGCTATTCCCCGACCTGTTCAAAACGCTCGGTAGCTTTACGCTTGGCATGACCCAGCAGGGCGCTGGCCCGCTCGTGGGCGCTTTTTTGCTCATCGTCGGTACGACGATTTCGTTTAAGAGCGCTCCTGCCGCCGCTGCCCGCGGTGCCATTATCATCGCCGTCAAGCAGATCGTGGTCGTTGCCGTGTCGCTGCTCATCCTTTACGTGTTCAACGACAACCTGTTTGGCATCTCTGCCATGGTGATGCTGGCGGCTTGCACCGGCGCCAACAACGCTATGTACGCTGGTCTGATGGGCACCATGGGCAACGAGGCCGAGCGTGGCGCCGTCGCAATCACCACGCTGGTTGTCGGCCCTCCGGTCACGATGATTGTGCTCGGCGCTGCCGGCCAGGCTCCGATCGGCTGGTCGCTCGTGGGTGCCATCCTGCCGATCGTCGTCGGCATTATTCTGGGCAACCTCTTCCCCAGCTTTAAGAAGATGATGGCACCGGCACTTTCCGCCGTCATCGTGCTCGTCTTCTTTGCCATGGGCTCGACCATGACCTTTGGCCAGCTCATTAATGGCGGTCTTCCCGGTATTCTGCTCGGCGTGATCTGCTCGGTGGTCTTTGCAATTCCCGTTATCGCGGTCGATAAGCTCACGGGCGGTACGGGTGTCGCAGGTGCGGCCATTTCGAGCTGCGCCGGAGCCAATGTGGCCACGCCTGCTGCCATGGCAAGCGTCAACGAGGCCTTGTACGGCGGTGCGGTGCTCGCGACGGCCACGGCACAGGTTGCTGCCTGCGCAATCGTGACGGCTATTTTGACCCCGTTGGTCACCAGCTGGTGCTACAAGCATTTTGAGGGCCAGGGCAACGGCGATAGCAAGGCAACGACCGACAAGGCCGCCTCAGCCGCCTAATGCCAAGCGGCAATCAAAGCTAAAAACTAGTCACGCCACAGGGCGGCCACGGGGGATCCTGTGGCCGCCCTGCAGTTTCTGTAGGGTCTCTGGGACACTTTACCCTGCTAAAGCTGGCATAACAGCTAGAGCGAACGTCGTACAAAGGCAAGGAAAAATAACATACAAATCGGTGAACGGTAGTTGTTCGCGCTCGCGTTTCCTGCGGGTTTGTAAAAAACGCCCTAATGGTATAAAAAAAGAAACATATAACAGCCCTGATAAAGGGGGTGGCTATGCTATCCTTCTCAAACGGGTGAAATCTTGGGTTTTGGGTTGCAGTTCCAAGGTGGACAAACGTTTTCCCTGTGCTGACGCGCGACGGAAGGCGAATGAAGCCGGTAGTGCAAACCGAAAATTCAAGAATTCAATAAGCAGCGGTGTGAGAGAGCGCCGCATTACACGTAACTAGGAGCGTGGTTACACAATGCAGGAGGCATGGGAAGGCTTCAAGGAAGGCATCTGGACGGGAGAGGTTGACGTCCGAGACTTCATCCAGAAGAACTACACCCCCTACGAGGGCGACGAGTCGTTCCTCGCCGGCCCGACCGAGCGTACCAAGGAGCTGTGGGGCGAGGTTCTCGACCTGCTGCTTAAGGAGCGCGAGCAGGGCGGTGTCCTCGATATGGACACCAAGACCGTTACGGGTATCGTGAGCCACCCCGCTGGCTACATCGATAACGCCCATCGCGAGAAGGAGACCATCGTCGGTCTCCAGACCGACAAGCCGCTCAAGCGCGCGCTGCACGTCAACGGCGGTATTCGCATCGCTTGCCAGGCTGCCAGCCAGCACGGCTATAAGGTCGACGAGAACGTTGTCGAGCGCTACACCTTCGAGCGTAAGACCCACAACGCTGGCGTCTTCGATGTTTACACCCCCGAGATGCGTGCTTGCCGCTCGGCTCACATCATCACCGGTCTGCCCGATGGCTATGGCCGCGGCCGCATCATCGGCGACTACCGTCGTGTTGCCCTGTACGGCGTCGACTACCTGATCAAGGACAAGGAGGCCCAGAAGGCTTCCACCCCGACGGTCATGACCGCCGACAACATCCGCGATCGTGAGGAGCTGCAGGAGCAGATCCGCGCCCTCGGCGAGCTCAAGATGATGGCCGAGACCTATGGTTTCGACATTTCCAACCCTGCTACCAACACGCAGGAGGCCATCCAGTGGATGTACTTCGCCTACCTTGCTGCCGTCAAGGAGCAGAACGGCGCTGCCATGTCCATCGGCCGTACCTCTACGTTCATCGACATCTACGCTGAGCGCGACCTTGCCAACGGCACCTTCACCGAGGAGCAGATCCAGGAGTTCGTGGATCACTTCATCATGAAGCTTCGCATGGTCAAGTTTGCCCGTACCCCTGAGTACCAGGCCCTGTTCACCGGCGACCCGCAGTGGGTCACCGAGTCCATCGGCGGCATGGGTGTCGACGGCCGTACGCTCGTTACCAAGATGAGCTACCGCTACCTGCACACGCTCGAGAACATGGGCACCAGCCCCGAGCCCAACATGACCGTTCTGTGGTCGACCCGTCTGCCCGAGAACTTCAAGAAGTTCTGCGCCAAGACTTCTGTCGCCAGCTCCTCGATCCAGTACGAGAACGACGACCTCATGCGCGTCTATCATGGCGACGACTACGGCATCGCCTGCTGCGTGTCCTCCATGCGCATCGGCAAGGAGATGCAGTTCTTCGGCGCTCGCGCCAACCTGGCCAAGTGCCTGCTGTACGCACTCAACGGCGGTGTTGACGAGGTCTCCAAGAAGCAGGTCGGCCCCAAGTATCGCGCCGTCGAGGGCGATACGCTCGATTACGACGACGTTGTGGCCAAGTACAACGACATGATGAAGTGGCTCGCTGGCGTGTACGTCAACTCGCTGAACATCATTCACTACATGCACGACAAGTATTGCTACGAGCGCATCCAGATGGCCCTGCACGACAAGCACGTGCACCGCTGGTTCGCTACGGGCATCGCTGGCCTTTCCGTCGTGGCTGACTCCCTGTCCGCCATCAAGTACGCCAAGGTCCACCCCGTCCGTGATGAGAACGGCATCATCGTCGACTTCGAGACCGAGGGCGAGTTCCCCAAGTACGGTAACGACGACGACCGCGTCGACCAGATCGCTCACGACGTTGTGCACCAGTTCATGGAGTACATCCGCATGAACGACACCTATCGCAACTCCGTGCCCACGACCTCGGTTCTGACCATTACCTCCAACGTCGTATACGGTAAGAAGACCGGCTCCACGCCCGACGGCCGCAAGGCTGGCCAGCCGTTCGCCCCGGGTGCTAACCCCATGCACAAGCGCGATAGCCACGGCGCCATCGCTTCGCTGTCTTCGGTTTCCAAGCTCCCGTTCCGCGATGCTCAGGACGGCATCTCCAACACCTTCTCCATCATCCCGAGTGCGCTCGGCAAGGAGGATCAGGTGTTCTTTGGCGATATCGACCTTGATCAGCTGGGCGAGTAACTATTGTTAGTGCTATACTAACAATAACGATTACTGATTAGCGCGCCGGTTTCGGCCGGCGCCTATTAATCGAAGGAGACACATTATGAAGGTTTCTGAAGTTTCCGAGACTCAGGCCGATAACCTGGTCCACATGCTCGACGCTTACGCCGAGAAGGGTGGCCACCACCTGAACATCAACGTCTTCAACCGTGAGACGCTGCTCGACGCTCAGGCTCACCCCGAGAAGTACCCGCAGCTGACCATCCGCGTTTCCGGCTATGCCGTGAACTTCCACACGCTCACCAAGGAGCAGCAGGACGAGGTCATTGCGCGTACCTTCCACAACAAGTTCTAAAGGGATTTAACTCCTGTAGGATTACTGGGGCCGGTTTTGGGTTATTTTCCAAAACGTCCTCGGACATGCAAAGAGGCTCCGCTGCGCGCGTTGCGCGGCGGGGCCTCTTTGCGTCCTGACGCTCCTATTTGGCAAGGTGTTTTTTAGAATCCATTTTGCGCTCGGCCTCGAAGGCTTGCCTGTCCCAATCGAGCGGAAGTCCGGCCTCGACCCACGCCTCGTAGGCCCTCCTTAT